>CAVTDA010000097.1:0-65034 GCA_963733285.1 uncultured Acidobacteriota bacterium | reverse complement strand
AGTCGTAGTACCGGCCGTCGGTGCCGAAGCTCAGATCGCGAAGCGTCCAATCGAAGAGCCAGCTACGCCACTGGCGCGAGCCCATGGCCATCGGGTATGCCCCGGCATCCGGTACATCCAGAACGTAGTTGCTGCCGCAACGCGCGTAGCTGCCGTCGTAACTGTGGGTGGCGGCTTTCTGGTACCAGTCGTCGTCCGATGTCGGCAAATCAGCAGGCAGACGGGCCTTGGGAAAGGTCCGGCGGCGTGGCCGATGGCTGTATCCGGCGCACCAAAGATGGGAATCCAGGTAATCGATGAACATCCCCCCCAACGCGCGGCGTACTGCCAACTTCTGCGAATACTCGCGCGTACTGCCCCAGGCCGTGGCTGGGTAAGGATAGACACCGCAGTAGCTCACATCCGGACCGTCCAGCATCTGCCGCCAACTCGCCATCAGCGTGTCGCCGCCCGCATGGATCATATCCCACCCGATGGCCGGCCCATCGTTGCAGGGCGTATTGCACCACGAGTCCACCAGCCATTTGATGTAGGGATGCACGTCGTTAGGCTTGAGAGCATGCGCGATGCTCCAGGTGCACCGTCCGCGCACCGTCGATCTCTACCTGGCTTATTGCGATGAACTGCGCGCCTGGAAGGACCACTTTCGGCTTGAGTCGGTCGCCGACACCGAGACCGCGCTTTGGACCTACCATGAGCTGGTGGCCGGGGAAACCCAGGCGGTGAAATCTCCACTCCGCACGCGGCCTTTGACGCCGATGTGTTGGATTCAGCGCCGCCGCGTGGCTCAAGTGCTGCGGCCTTTTGCGGAATTACGGTCCGCTCGAGCTGGCGCGCATTCTGGTGGAGGAAGAGCCCAAGCTGGCGGGAAAAATCGCCGGCGAGGAATATGAGCGCCTGCTGCGCGTGGCGGCTCGCGAACTCTGCGGCGGCATGAACCTGAACGTTCGCGGCGCGATCGAAATGCTCTTTAACCGCCTGGCCGATGACGATTACATTTCACTGGAAGACAAAGCGCAACTCGATAAAGCGTGGAGAATCCGCAATGCCGCCGTCCACGCCGGCCGCCCGCCCGATCCCGAACAGGTCGAAAACATGATCGACACCATCGAGCGCATCTGCCGGCCGTGGGAACAGCAGCGGTAGAGTTCGGCTTGAACGAAGCCTGAGAATGAAAAACCCAGCGGACAAGACCACCGATTCCAAAACGTCGACCTGGAAATATTCGCGAAGTTTCGATCTCCGGCCACTCGTCGATGCATTCGGTGAGATAGTGACTGTCCTCCACGTGGGGCGTGAACGTGGCCTCTACAGCACCCAACTTGAACTGAATGGGCGAGTCAAGACGGCGGAGGAGGCATTCGAGGATTCATCAAGCTCTGATCGCCAAGCTTCCCGAGATCGAAGCGAAAGTTGTGGGACTCCGCCGAAGTTCGAGACTTCAATATCGGCGTACAGTCATCGACCCAACACAGACCATTTGAAATCAAGCTCGCGGTCTCAACGCTAAATTCAGTCGTTTCCTTAAACGCCCGGGTAATTGTTACCGTCTATGCTCCAGAACAACCGACACCCGTCCGGGGATTGGGAACCGAAATCGCATCCTTGTTCAAGAAGGCCGGTCTGAAGGCGGGAATTCGGGAACTTCGGGGACATGAGATCAAGCCCGCGTTTCGCGCAGGCGAGACTATGCCGTGAACTTTTGCGCGAACTCAATCCGTTTTTGGATGGACGGGTGGCTGTGGAAGATGAACTCGATCCAGGGATGGGGCTGGCGCTCGGCGAGGTTCAACTCCGCCAGTTTTCCATGCTGGTGATGAATGAATCGCGGGAAGGAATGGCTTTCAGGGCGTAGGCATCGGCCTGGCGCTCCATGGCACGCGAATAGGAATTTACCGCGGGCAGAAGCAGCAGGGAAAGAACTGTCGTCACCAGAGCCAGCAGCGGAAGGTTGGCGAAGTCGGCGGGGCCGTGGAATCCGAATGCGGAGTCAGCAGTCGAGCACGCGGTGGATCAGGTAGAAGCCGGCAACCGTGGCAGCGCCTTGCATCGCGATCATCCGAAAAATGTGGCGATGCACGTGGTGGCCCAGTTCGTGCGCCAGGACGGCCTCCACTTCATCATCCTGAAATTCCTCCAGCAGTGTGTCCGAGAGAATGATGCCGGCGTGTGTTGCCGAGTCCCATCAGCGCGGCGTTGGCCTTCTTGCTCTTTTCACTCAGCTTCCATTCGAAGACGCCCTTACCTGTGTGCCGGCTCGACGTGACAGTTGAAGCAGCCGCTCCACCAGGGCCGGATTTTCCAGGGCTTGAACTTGAAAAAAATCGGGAAGATCAGGACGGGGGCGAGGTTCGCCATCAGGACGAAGAAGCCCATGAAGCCGAGAGCGCACACGATCCACCAATGCTCCGGCCATCGGCGCATGGCGGCGTAGAGGAATTCCGCGGCCAGCACGCCCAAAGTCGCTCCCACCGCCAGGCCCTTCAGTTGATCCTTCATCCAGCCGCCCAGCGTCAGGTTGGAAAGTCCGTAGCGATGCTCGAGCCAGAATCCATTCAGAAAGCTGAAGGGAAGACCCGCCACCTGCGTGATCAGCCCGAACAAGGCCAGATAGATCAACAAGGCAAGCCATGGGCGCGGGGTGTAGTGCAGAGCCACGTTTCGCAGCGCCACCGTCCATCCGGCAAAAAGCAAAATGAGGAGCAGAGCGAAATCGACGACGTATTCCGAAACGCTCAGGATTCGGCTGGTGCGGTGATAGTTTCTTGACGCGGTCGGAATCCGTTGCGTTCGCTGGAATGCGCCGCCGGAGATTTCATCAGCTCATGGCAGGCCTGAATCATTGCCGCTAAGATTTTCCAGCGGCACGGAGGGAAGAATCGCATTGGCCGCGGCGACGACGTAAGCATTTCCGTAGGGGCGGCCCAGCGTGTCAATGGTCCTGCGCACCATGTCCTTCACTTCCTGCGGACTGTAGTCTTCCAGCCGCTGGTCGTCGATCCCGCCGCTGAAGGCCACTTTCCCGCCATGCTGGCTGCGCCACCTCGGCAAGATCGAGCGGTCCCGGTTGCAACGGGTCCATGACATCCACGCCCACTTCAATCAGGTCGGGAATGATGGAGCCCACGTTGCCGCAACTGTGGAACACCACGTCCTTGCCCCAGCGATGCACCTCGGCGAAAATTCTGCGGTAAAGCTCCTTGAAATATTTTCTCCACATCGCCGGTGAAATCATCAGCGCGTTCTGCGTGCCCCAATCATCGGTAAGGAAAATGGCGGAGACGTCGGTCTTGCCCCATTCCTCGACCAAGCCGACGGCGTATTGCGTCAACGCTTCGCACAGGCGCGCGACTTCCTCCTCGTGCGTGTAGAAATCCTCCAGCAGATGGTCCATGGCTCGCATGGAGAAGAGCCGCTCGAAAAGGGTGAGATTCACGACGCCCACGCAATATTTTCGGGACGCGAGTTTGGCCAGCGTCGGCAAGGCCGCCGCCAACCGGCCGGGCTGGTGGGGGTCGGGGATTTGATTCGCAGGTATTCTTCAAGCTGCGACCAGTCCTTGAGCGGATGGCGGCGCGGATTGGCGCCCACTCCGTCCGCGGCATGCTTCCAGCCGATTCCCCATTCGTCCACCCATTCGTTCTCCTGCATCAAGGCCTCAACGTTGCTGAGGCGGACGGGACGATCGGCGGGTTGATATCCCAGGGTGAAATCATAAGGCGCCACATGAACGACGTCGTCGGGAAACTCGCACAACAAATCCGGCAAGCCGGTCGCCATGCCGCACGATGACGTCGGTCGTGAGGCGGTTCATTCGCACCGGACATCGTTCCGCCGCCCTGGTCGATGGATTGCCCTCCTCACTTCCTCTTTGTTTGCAGGACTTGCGACATGGGCTGCTTCCACCCGCTCCTTGAATCGGGCCACGGTTTCTTCCATGACGGGGAGCGGTAACGCGCGGTAATCAGTAGCATTCAAATTCGTCGACGACGCTGGATTTCCCATATCGCCTCGACAATCCCGGACGCGCATTCGGATTTTAACAGAAAGCAGGTTCGCCGCGGTGTCTTTGCTTATAGAGGGACAAGCGGAAAAGGATTTTCACCATCAGAGACGCGGAGGGGAACGCGGCGGATCCGCAAAGTCGCGCTTTGTAAATCCCCTTCGCAATGCGGGTCATTTCCTCCAGCAGGATTTTGACCTGCTCGCGTGAAGGCGCCTCGGAATACAGCCGCAAAAGATTTTCCGTTCCCGAAGCCCGGACCATCAACCAGGCGGAATCGCCGAAAAGCATCTTCGCGCCATCCAGATCCTGGACGGAGGTCACTTTCAGTCCTGCAACTTTCTTGAATTTCTTTTGCGCCACCTCTGTACCAACTGCTGAGCTCGCGCCAGTTCCACTTCCAAATCGACGCGGCCATAGCAGTGCGGCCCGAACTCCTGGCTCAATTCCTCCACCAGTTCGCCCAAAGTCTTTTTCTTTTGCGCCATGACTTCCGCCAGCAGGAGCGAGTTCAAAATGCCATCGCGCTCCGGCAGATGCCCTTTGATGCCGATGCCGCCGCTCTCTTCGCCGCCGATCAGGATGTCGTGGGTCAGCATCAGTTCGCAGATGTATTTGAATCCGATGGGCGTGAGATGCACTTTCAAGTGATGCTTGGCGGCCATCTTGTCGATCATCTGGGTCGTGGAAAAAGTCTTGACGACTTCGCCGCGCAGCCCAAATCCTCCACCAGATGCTTGAGCAGAATGGAAAAGATTTTGTGCGAATCGATAAACTCGCCGGTGTGATCCATGGCGCCAATGCGGTCGGCGTCGCCGTCGGTGGCAAAGCCCGGCATCGAATCCGCCTTCGAGTCACCGCATGGCGCAGGCCCTCCACGTGCGGTTCGATGGGCTCCGGATTGAGGCCGGGGAATATCGGATTGTGTTCGGCCGTGAATTTCGCCGAATGGAATCCCCGCCTCGGTGAACAATCGCGCGATGCAGCCGCTGCCGGCTCCGTACATGGGATCGATCACGAACTTCTGCCCGGAGGCGCGGATCTGTTCCAGATTGACCAGTTGCTTCAGGCGCTCGAGATAGGGGGTGGTGAGGTCCACCATTTCGACCGTGGCGCGGCTCGCGGTTTGCGCGGCTTGCGTGCGGGCGCGGTCGAGGCGGTGCAGATGCGATTTCAATGCGCTGGATAATCGCCGGCTCCGCCGAGCCTCCGTAGGGCGCTTTGAACTTGATGCCATTCCAGCGGTAGGGATTGTGACTGGCCGTGATCATGACCGCGCCCGCCGTTTTGCGCGCCACCACGCGCATAACTCACCGCCGGTGTGGGCGTGCCGGCTTTCGCCAGCCAAACGGGAATCCCGGCGGCGGCAAGCGACCTCGGCGACGGCCTGGGCAAATTCCGCCGAGAGAAATCGCATGTCGTAGCCGACAATCAGGCCGCGCTGCGGGCTCGCTCTCTTCCCGCAACGTATTGGGCGACGGCCGCCGCCACGCGGCGAACGTTGGCGAACGTGAAATCCTCGGCGATAACGCCACGCCATCCGTCGGTTCCAAACTTGATCTTGTCCATGGACATAAGGTTAAAGGATAACGGCGAAAGGGTAAAGGGTGAAGGTTAAAGGCTAAAAAGGGAACGGGTGGAAATAGATTCGGGCATTCAGGCGGGCTGAGAGATCCGTTACAGCAGCTCTTTTGCAGCCCGGCTTTTTCCATCGCCTGTACCGCTTTGCCGACGTCCTGGGAACGGTCGCGCGGGCAGACCAGCAGCGCGTCATCGGTTTCCACGATGACGAGGTCCTGAACGCCCACGGTCACCACAAACTTCTTTTTGGCGACGATCATGTTGCCGCGCGAATCCAGGCACAGGCTGTGTGCCGGCCGGACGTTCGCCTCACTGTCCTTTGCCGTCAGGTCGTACACCACCGCCCAACTGCCCACGTCGTTCCAGCCGATGTCGGCGGCCACGGCATGGATGTCGGAAATCTTCTCCATGATGGCAAAGTCGATGGAGATCTTCTCGAATTTCGGGAAGAGGCGGCGAAAGTTCTTTGGCGAGTCGGGACCGCCCGGCTGCGGCCAAGCGCGCCAGTTGATCCGCCATCTTGGGCTGATGCTTGGCAAAATTTTCCAGCAGCGTGGAGGCCCGCCAGATGAACATGCCCCCGTTCCACAGATAACGCCCGGAGGCGACATATTCGGCGAGCCACGGCCAGCGGCGGCTTTTCCGTGAACTTCTCCACGCGGTAAATCTCTTGCCCGGCAATGCGCGCCTCACGGGCGCCGATGCGCACATACCCGAAACCGGTGTCAGGGCGGGTGGGCTTCAGGCCGATCACCACGGAGCTTGCCTTCCTTGTCCGCGGTTTCACATCCGGCGCGCAACACGCGAAGAAACTCGGCGGGCTTGGCGATGATGTGGTCGGCCGGAAGCACCACCATCAAGCCTTGCGGGTCGCGCCGGCAGATTTCGTGCGCGGCCACCCCCAGAGTGGGCGCGGTGTTGCGCGAAGCGGGTTCCGCCACGATCTGCGCGCGCGGAATCTGCGGCAGGCGCCGGCAAACCTCACGCCAAGATCGAGTTCGTTGGTGTAGATGTAGATGCGCTCGGGGGGAATGAGGGGGCGGAGCCGCTCCACCGTCTGCTCCAGAAGCGTGCCGTGGCCGAAGAGTTCCAGTAATTGCTTGGGATGCTTGCGGCGGCTAGGGGCCAGAAGCGCGTTCCGCTGCCGCCGGCCATGACGACTGCGTAGGCGTGAGCGAAGACCGATTTGCTCGCCATGAGATTTTCACTCGAATACAATCTGGCGGATTTTCTCCGGGGGAATTTCGCTGCTTTAGCGGTTCGCGGAAATCCCTTTCGATGTCGGGAACGTAGAACTTCAGAAACTTGGTGTCAAGCCCCGGCACCAGGCGGTAGAGGCCGGCGGCGGGCGGAATCAACCAGGTTTCGCCGGGCCGATAGCCCAGCCATCCCGCCTCATTTTCAATGCGCCCCTCGCCTTCCAGAATGGAAAGGACCTCCACCCGTTCGGGCGAGCTCTGGAAAGTTGCCGGGTGGCGAACGCTCAATTCCTCGAGGGCGAAGAAACGGCTGGCGAGAACGAACCGGCGCGTGCCGTATTTCTCCTTGAATTCCAGCCGGGGCAAATCGCGCAGCGGGCGGCAGTTCCGGGCGAATCACGTCGAGCCCTTTTTCCAGGTGCAGCGGCGCGCGGTTTGCCGTCCAGTCCGGGCCGGTTGAAATCATCCAGCCGATAGGTGATGATCGGAATTTTCCTCGACTTCGAACACCACCAGCCCCGGTCCCAGAGCGTGGACGATTCCCGGCGCCAGAAATGCGGCTTCCTCCGGCTCGGGCTGGAAGCTTTGCAGAGATTTCGCGCGATGTTCCGCTCCTTGAACGCTGGGAGCAATTGCTCCTTCGTCACGCCGGGCTTCAGCCCGAGGAGAATCGCGGCGTCGGGATCCGTCTTGAGGAAATACCACATCTCGCACTTGCCCAGGTTGCCGGCGTCGTGGGCGGTGGCGTAAGCATCATCGGGATGAACCTGCACGGAAAGCCAGTCACTGGTGAAGATGTATTTGGCGAGAAGCGGAAAACGGCGGCCCGGCCACGACTTTCCGTGCAGTTCCGGACCGTATTTTTCCGAAGCCTCGGCGAGGGTCATTCCCGCCGCGGGGCCGTTGAGAAAGCGCGACGCATCATCGGTTACCCACACTTCGCCGATGCGCTGGCTGACGAGTGTTCGCCCAATGCCTCGAGGAATCGGGCATGGCGAAAAGCGGCGTCCAAATTGCTCCGCCCCCAGATTTTTGGTTTGAAGACATTCGAGAGTTGAAGCGGGCCGTTGAAAGTGGGCATGGTTTGAGTTAAGAGATCAGTGACCAGGACACAAAGACAGGATAAGACCAGCAAGCAAAGGGGAATGCTGAAGCCCCGGTTCCTTGTTTTCAAAACGCCGATTTTCTTAGTGTCTTTGCGTCTGGTGGTGCATCTTGTTACGTAAGTCATTTGTCACTCGCTAGAACTTGGCGAAAAACGCCTTCATCCGCCGCAACCCTTCATTAATGTGTTCAAGCGAGGTGGCATATGAAAGCCGAACGTGCTGCTGTGTCCCAAACCCCGGTCCGGGAACCACGGCGACGTGGGCTTCATCCAGCAGTCTTTCCGCCAGCGCCGTCGTGTCGGCCAAGCCATTGCCCTTCAGGTAGGCTCCGACGTTGGGATAAGCGTAAAACGCCCCCTGCGGCATTGTGCAAGCAACACGGGGAATCGCGCGCAGGCCTTCCACGATGCGGTCGCGGCGGCGGTGGTATTCGGCCTGCATCTGGCGTACCGACTCCTGCGAAGCCGTCAACGCCTCCACCGCGGCTTTCTGCGTGATGGAAGTGGGATTCGATGTCGAGTGGCTTTGTAGCTTGAGCATGTTGGCGAGCAGCTTGGCATTGCCCAGGACAAATCCCACGCGCCATCCCGTCATCGCGTACGTCTTGGAAAGCGATCCCACAATCAGCAGATGTTCGCGATCCCTGGTGCTCCCCAGCGAATAGGGCGCGGCGTTGTAGACGAAATGGCAGTAGCACTCATCGGACATCAGCAACACGTTTTTCTTTACGGCGAGGGCGAGCAACTTTTCCATCTCCTCGCGGGAAAGCGCCGCTCCCGTCGGATTGTTCGGCGAGTTGATGATGATCATCCGCGTTCGCGGAGTAATCAGCTTCTCGACCGCATCGGCGCGAACGGCAAAATCCTCCGCCTCGTTGGTTTCCAGCAACACCGCCTTGCCGCCGGCGTAATTGATCATGTCCAGAAACGAAACCCAGTAGGGGACGGGCAGGATCACCTCATCGCCGGGATTGATCGTGGACATGATGGCTTCGAAAATCGCATACTTGCCGCCCGGGGTCGCCAGGCACTCTTCCATCGTGTAGTTCGAGCCAAAGTCCTTGGCGTGCCGCTGCACCAGGGCTTCGCGCAATTCCCGCGTTCCGCCCGTGGGCGTGTACTTGGTGAAATTGTCTTCCAGCGCGCGAACCGCAGCTTTCTTGATGTGCTCGGGGGTCGGGAAGTCAGGCTCGCCGGCGCCGAAATCCACTAGATTCACACCGCTGGCGCGCAGCTTATCGGCCTTCTGCACCACCGCGGCAGTGGAAGAGACGGAGATTCGTGAGATTCGCTGAGAAAATTCCATTACGCATCCAATTCTGTTGAGTTGATTGCCACCCTGGTGGCGCAGACCATTCGCCCCGAAGCTACCTTTACGGCTCCTTCTGAAAGACCTTTTTTTGCAGCCGCTCTTCCACCCAGGTTGGGACCAGACCCGTAACCGGTCCGCCCAACTGGAAAACCTCGCGCACCAGCCGCGAACTGACATAGGTGTAGGAAAGCGCGGGCATCAGAAAGACGGTTTCGAGATCGGGCGCCATCTTGCGATTCATCAGCGCCATTTGCAATTCGTACTCGTAGTCGGTGAAGGCTCGAATTCCGCGCAGGAGCGCCTTGGCCTGCTTTTGCCGCGCGTAATCCACGAGTAGGCCACTGAAGGTATCCACCGAAACGTTCGCCATTCCCTTGGTGGCCTGCTGAAGCATTTCCACGCGCTCCGGAACCGTGAACAGCGGGTCCTTCTCCAGATTCGTCAGCACCGCCACGATGAGCTTGTTGAAAATCTGGCTGCCCCGCTCGATCAAGTCGAGGTGACCATTCGTGATCGGGTCGAACGACCCGGGGTAGATTGCCAGAATCTCGCTCATGGAAATGTGTGAAAGGGCGCGCCCAATGCGTGCAACAGCTTTCAATTTATTCTAGCGTTCGGGCTGGAAAGTTGTAAACGGGATTCTGGGTCAGCCTAATACCCGATGCGCAGGGCGAGGAACAAAGCCAGCATCCCGGCAATGGTGGTGCCGGCGAAATTGACGATGCCGTTGGTCACGAGGCCGCGCCGCTCGATCGTGGCGCCGAGCACGCTGTCCATCAGATTTCCCGCCACTGCTGCGCCAAGCGCGACGCCTGCTCCGGCCCTGCCGCAGAGTCCCAGCGCGAACGCCGCCGCAACCACGACGAGCGAAGCGAGGATTCCCGCCAAGCTTCCGCCCAACGAAACACCGCCGTTTTCGCCCGCGGGAACAGCGCGAAAGGTTGTGACCATGTATGCGCGGGCGGAAAGCCACTGGCCGATTTCGCTCGATGCGGTATCGCCCGCGGCCTCGGCAAACGCTGCGACCAGAGCGATCAAGAACGCGCCTTCGTGGTGAGTCGTGATGACCAAGAGCGAAAAGAATGCGCCCGCCAGTGAATTCGCGACGGCCTCACGCCAACTGCGTGCTCCGCCTCGTTTTTCCGCCACACCGCGAGCGGCCTTTCGCGCGTAACCCGAGCCGCGTCGCCAGTGAGCCTATCGAGAAAAAGATGAACATCATCAAAAAGCTCTTGTAGCCGTATCCCATATAGACGGCCACGCCGAGCAAAAATCCGCAGACGGCTCCAGAGCGATTGACCATCTTCAGGCTAAGCGCCACGAGCGCTAGCGCCAGGTTGACGGCCAGCGCCCATTTGATTCGAAGGCCGAGATAGGGAAGATTGCTCGCGAGCGCGCTGCGTTCCACAAAGAGCAGGCAAAAGCAAAACGCGCTGGTCACCAGCGGAACCGTGGCGTTGTCATCCAGCCGGATGGGGAGCGATTCCACGATCGCGCCCACCAGAGCGGTCGCCGCGCTAATCCTGAAAGCAATACCGGGAGCGACGCCTGGAGCGCACCAGCGCATCAAAACGTAAGCTCCGAGTGTTCCGAAAATGACGAAGCCCAAAAATCCGGCCCAGGTCTTGGCGCGATTCCAGGTCAACGCGGGGCTCGGAATCGCGCGCCCGACAACTCCCGCGAGACCATCGCCCAACGCAAGCATGGCCCAAGCCACCGCGACCACATCCAAGTTGTCGCGATAAATCAGGATCAGGACCAGAATCGAAAGTGGATAGAGAACGATGCCGGTCCATATGTTTGCGCTGGTCTCGCCTGCGACGTTTTTGCGCAGATCTGCCCCCATGCCCGGCAGAATCACGATATTGAAGAGCAACGCCAAAAGCGCGCAGCCCGCCGCCTGCTTCCAGTTCAGGTAGGGAAGCAGAAATGCAAAGAGCAGCATGGACACATGTACGATCTTGCGCGTGGAAAAATACGGCACGGGTTGCGCATTGACTGCTGTGGAAACGTGCGTCATGGACGATGAATCAAGTATGCGCCAGCGAGGCCGAGATGGCCAACCATCATCATCCAATACATGTGCCGCCACGAAGGATGATTTTCGCCCTCGGTCACGAGCGAGCGCGGGTCCTTGTTGATCAGCCAGGCGACATACGCGCCCCAGGCCAGCATCGCGGCGCTCAAGGCGAGGATGGCGGTGCGGTCACCGCTCAGAATGTGGAGCGCGACTCCAAGCGGCAGCATCAGCCACGGCACGATGAACGAGGGCGTGATCATGCGCGCGCTGGTCCTTGCTCCGTACTTGACCGGCAAAGTGATGCATCCTGCTGCGCGGTCGCCTTCGATATCGGCGAAGTCTTTCGTGGTCGTCGCTCCCAGCAGAAAGACGAAATAAATCGACCCGATGAACCACGGCTCGACGGACGTCAGCACCGTCGCCACCGCCGCCCATCCCGCCACTTTGAGCAGCCACCCGCGGATCAGCGCGATGGTGAAGTTTGATCCAAAGGGGTTTCGCTTCAGTCGAATCGGCGGCGCGGAGTAAGCCACCGTCGCCAGCCCGGCAATTGCATAAATCGCGAAAGTCTCGCGATTCACCACTGCGACCATCGCCAGTGCCAACGCGTACATCGCAATCGTGAAGACCCATGCGTTGCGGATGGATAATCTTCCCGAAGGCAATGGCCGGTGAGGTTTGTTGATGCGGTCGTTCTCGATGTCGCAAATCTGATTGAGGCCATTCGACGCGGCATTCAGGATTCCCGCCGCGAGGACGGCGAGGGCCACGTGCAGGGGATCGAGCGTGGCGTGCGTCGCCCCGTAACCCAGTAAAGCTCCGGAGAAAATCCCGGTCATGGGCGGAACCAGCGTGAAGGGCCGGGCAAATTCCCAACAGGTGCGCAAGGAGTTCATCTCCGCGCTATTCTCAAGGTTCTGGCGATAGGTGACAAGCGGAAAAGCGGGAGTCTGGTGGATTGCGGGGCGTGGAGGCTTCTTGTGCCCCGATGGCATGTGTGCTTAAACTGGAAACCTCATGAAGCTCGTTCCCATCTCGGTGGTCTGTCCGCAATGTGGTTCCGGCGATGTATTCTATTCGTGCAATCCCAGTTGCTGCTACAACCACGTTTGCAATAAGTGCTACACGACGTTTGAATTGGAGACGGAGCGCGCGGGCGAGACCAGCGAAAATTTTGAAATCCCCATCGAGCCCGCGTGCGATTCGCCCACCGCTCCTTGCGCGCGCTGCCTGGAGCCTCGAGTCTTCGCCATCGCGGGCGCCGCCGCGCCGCCGCAATTTGCCTGCGCTGCGTGCAAAGCCCTGCTCACGCTCGCCTACACCGAGGTCGCGCCCGCCGGCAAATCACCCACGCCGTAATTTCAAAACAGCCGAAAACTCACTTCCACCGCCGCGCGCACCGGCACGGGAATCCCCAGGCGCATCGCCGGCTTGAATTTCCACGTCGCGACGGTTTTGATCGCCTCCTCATCGAGCCCCATTCCCAGACTCTTCGCCACTTTGATGCTGCGTACGATTCCCTCCGCGTCGACGACGATCCACAAAGTCACGATGCCGCCGAATTTAGCCTTGCGCGCTTCTTCGGAATAAGCGGGCTCGGGGGAGTAAATCGGTACGAGCCCCGAGACGCCGCCGACGCCGGGGGTGAAGACTCCATCGCAACAGCCGCCGTCCTGCCCGGGGCCGAAACCTGGACCTTTGCCCGGTCCAATACCAGTCCCATCATGAGTGCCGATTCCGCCGCCCGCCCCCGGACCTTGGGACGCCATCTGCGCCTGCGACAACGGATCCCCAAACGCCATGTCGGGTTTCATCGCCGGAAGTTTCAGCTCCGGTGGACCCAGCAAAGTCGCGGGCATCGGTAGCAGGGGGGCGATGGGTGGAACCTTCACCTGCGGCGGCGCGAATTGCATTTGCGCGAAGGGTGGAAGCGCTCCATGCGAAGCGGGCAGGGGAGTGCGGTCACCTCCGCCACCACCGCCATGAGGTGAGTCGGATTTGCTTTGAAAGTGCGGAAACGTCAGAACGATCGGAGTTACTTCAAGCAATTTCGATGGGACTGGTACGTTGTTGTCGAACTGCCGAAGCGCGAACGGCAGCACCAGTGCGGTTACGACGAACAGGTGGATCAACACCGAATTCGCCCATGAATAGGGGTCGGGATGATAAATCCCCCAAAGATCGTTCATGCTTCCTGCCCATGTGCGCACTTCGCCGCCGGATTGTGACACCCCAACCCCCATTCCCGGACCCGCTGATCATGCGGTCCGCATCAGACTTTTACGGATTCGTTACCCGCGTTGGATGTGGAATGGAGTTGGCAGGTTGTACTCCTCAGGGGCTCTGCCCCGTGCTCAGCGGAAAGGCGCAGCCTTTCTCGCCGCGGAGAGTAGCGCCGACCTTGAGGTCGGCACATGCTGACCTGAAGGTCAGCGCTACATATCACTTGTCGGGCAGCATTCGCCGCGCGGAATGGGCGAGCCGTGCGGGCAGGTTTGGGGATGGTGCAGGAACGTGCAGATTTTCTCGGTCACTTCCAGGCTCAGCGAGTGCTCAATTTTAATGGCGCGCTCGTCCACGACGTCTTTATCGATGCCAAAAGTTTCGCACAGCAGGCGTTCGGAGAGGCGGTGACGGCGTAGCACGTGCCGGGCGCGCTCCTCGCCGCGGGGTGTGAAAGTGATGGCCCCGGTTTCGAGCTGAACCCAGCCCTCCCGCGCCATGATCTGGAAAGCGGCGCGATTGGGCGCGAATTCGGGAATGGCCTCGGGTTCAACGATATTTTTGCCGGTGTCTTCCTGCGCGTGCCAGACGGCCTTTAAGAGTTCATCGATCAGCTCCTCTTCGTGGCTGCGGAAGAGTGAAACCTCGGTCAGGCGACCGTGGTGGAGCTCGATGCGCCGCTCCGCCATGCGTCCGATTTCGGGATCGTGTGTCACCACGATGATGGTATGGCCTTCGCGGTGCAGGTCGGCGAGCAGGCCCATGACCAGCGTTTCATTAACCTCATCGAGATTGCCCGTGGGTTCGTCAGCCAGAATGACGTTGGGCTGATTGATCAACGCGCGCGCCACGCAGACGCGCTGCTGTTCGCCGCCGGAGAGCTGGGAGGGCAAATGGTGCAGGCGATTGCCCAGCCCCACGCGGGCCAGCGCCTCCGCCGCCTCGCGCTCATCCGAGAGGCTGTGAAAATATTGCGCCAGCATGACGTTTTCAACCGCCGTCAGGTAGGGAACCAGGTGGAACTGCTGAAAAACGAAGCCGATTTTTTCGGCGCGAAAGCGCGCCAGATCATTGCGCGAGAGGGCGGAGATATCCTCCCCATCGAGCGCCACGCGGCCGCTCGAGGGCGTGTCGAGTCCGCCGAGAATATTCATCAGCGTGCTCTTGCCGGACCCGGAAGGCCCCATGACGGCGATCCATTCGCCCTTCTCCACCGTGAAGGAGACTTGACTCAGCGCGTTCAGAGCCGTGCCGTAAGTTTTGGTGAGTCCCTCGACTTCAATAAAAGCCAAAATTTCTTCTCTCTTTTTCGGGCTGACCTGCCGGTTCAGGCGGTGGGAAGCAACGTAGCGGCGGCTTTATGCCGCCACAAACCCAATTGGGCCAATAGAGGACTGGCGGGGTAAACCCGCCGCTACGTTGCGAATCCCGAGTTTTTCCGTAGCCTGTTTAGCCCCGCCCTTCCAAAAGCCGGTTCAGCCATTGCCTTCATTCGCCCTTCAGCACCACGGTGGGCTGCATTGCCTTCACGATCCGCACCGGCACCTGGCCTGCCATCATAGCGAGGAGGACGGCCAAACTGCAAACCGCAAGCAGCGTTGCAGGGTTCAGATTGATTCCGACGCCAAACCATCGCAGCGCCACTTCGCGGGCCAACAGCGCTCCAATTCCATACCCCAAAATTCCGCCCGCCAGTCCCAAGCCCGCGCCTTCCGCCATGAACAGGCGCGTCAGCAGGCCGTCCCCCGCTCCCAGGGCCTTCATGATGCCGATATCCTTGCGGCGCTCGAGCACGATGGCGGTCATCGTGGCCATAACGCAAAGCGTAATGATTACCAGAATCAGGATGGTCAGGGATAGCAGGAGCCAGCGAATGGTATCCAGAACCTTCCCTTCGGAGTAAACAATCTGCCGAATGGGGCGGACCTCGAGGCCCGGCAAAAGGCCCGCGAGCCGGTGAACCGCGCCCTCCACGTCCCTTGTTTCGCCGGGAAGGCTGAGTTCCACGAGGCTGACCTGGCCCGAAATTCCCATTAGCGATTGCAACTCCGCAAGGGGAAGCATCACCTGATTGTCTTCCGATGCGCCCGTGGTGATTACTGCGGCAACCCGGTAGCTGGTTGTGGCTGCCGACCCCGCTCCCGCGTCTTCAGAAACGCGGTGGAGTTTTACCGAACTCCCCGGCCGCAAGTGTAATTGCGCCGCGAGCGCCGAGCCCACCGCGCAAGTTGATGGAGGCAATCCGGCGGAGATTTCCTGACCTTCAACATGCCAACCAGGGTTCAGGTTTTGGAGTCCGCTCAAATCAGTTCCCGCCGCCACCGCATTGGTGAATTCAGGAAGGCGCGGATCGGCGGGGTCGGGAGAGACGCGAACCACGCCATAGAGGACCGGCGCGTAAACGGCTGCGGGAGTGGACTGGGCAAAATCGGCAAGCGGCTTGAGCGCGGATTCCTCCACCAGATTGCCCGCCCCCGTCACGCTGCTCCCGCCACTTGAACCCGAGACGACGACGTTCGCGCCGTAGGAGCGGAAGTCCTCCGTCATCTTCCGGCGCACGGTTCCGTACAAGGTCAGGAGCAGGGCGGAAATCGCCGCGCCCACCACCAGCGCCGAGAGCGCCAGTACGGCCTGCGAGTGCTTAACCGTCAGCGCCCGCCACCACAAGCGCCAGAACATGGACGTCCGCGCTGTTCGTGGCCCGAGTGGAGCCGTCGCCGGATTGTTGGAAGGTTGATTCATCAATCGATCTATCTATCGGCCATCTCACGCCCGCAGTTGAGCGGGCATTTGTAGCGCTGACCTTTAGGTCAGCATGTGCCGACCTGAAGGTCGGCGCTACACCTCTGCCGTCCGAGACGCCTCAATCAATCCCGCAGCGCCATCGACGGCGAAATCTTCAGCGCCTGCCCGATCGGAAACGCGCTTCCCGCCAGCGTCACCACCAGCGCCGCCGCCAGCGATACCGGCAGGATCACCCAATGAACGCCGACCGCGGATCCAAACACGGCGAGGGAGAGCCGCCAAGCGAGCAGGCTGCCGAGGAGGTATCCCGCGAGACCTCCCAATGCTCCAATGGCGCAGGCCTCCAGAAGGAATACCGTCGCCACGCGCGCGTCAGTCGCGCCGAGAGCCTTGAACAGGCCAATCTCCGCCCGCCGCTCGAGGACCGTGGCGAGCATCATCGAAGCCACCGCCAATCCCGCCGCAACCAGCGCGGCCACCACCAGCAGGCCCATCAACATGCCGACGCGATTCACGATGCGGCCTTCGGTCTCCGCCACATGATAGACCGGCTTCGCCTGCGCCTCGGGAATCGCCTGCTGAATCTGGTAGGCGATTGAACTCACGTAGGGCGTGCAATACCAGCGGTCGAACTCGGTGGGGGAAAGGCGCGAAACATCGGAATGCGCAAAGGCGTCTTCGGGCTTGGTGAGCGCGCTGATTTCAATGCGCCGGATTTTGCCTTCCAGCCCCGTCCAGCGCTGGACGCTCGGGAGCGGCGCGATGATCTGACTGTCTTCCGGCCCGCCGGTTTCGAGAATTCCGCTTACGGTGAATTCCGCCGGTGATGGCTTGGTTGATTGCCGGGAATCACTTGCGGCCAGCGTGATGGTCTGCCCGGGATTCAGGTTCAGACGTTCCGCAAGTCGGCGGCCCACGAGTACCGCGCGCGGATCATCGTCGCCGGGCCAATCGCCCGTCACCTTCCAAGTCGGATGCAGCTTTTCAAGCCCGGTGACAAAAGTCTCCGTCTTGTCCACGGTCATGACCTTTTCAAACCAGGTGCCGATGACGACGACGGGCTGGCCTTCCAGCGTGGCAGGCGCGTAGAGAAACGGCGCGAAGGCCACGATATTATTCCGCCAGAAGATTCTCTTGAGACTGACCAGGGTTGACTCGGGAAGAAACGCTCCCGCGCCGGCGGGGCGGTAATCGACTCCACCGACGGTTACGGGAAGTCCGTCCGCGGCGGGGGTGACGGAAAGATTCGCGCCGAAGGAACGCAACTCGCGGCTGACCTTGTCCCCCACATCGAGGCCCAACGTGGCTACGGTCGCCGTCACCGCAATCCCCAGCGCCACGGCCGCGACACTCAGGAGCTTGCGGCGGCGCCGGCGGGCGAGGGATTCTCCAACGAGGCGAAAGATCATGCGAGGCTCATTTGAAATATCGGGTGGCTTGCGCGAGGGTAGCGGCGGAAATGTGCAGCTTATCGCCTTCGATCAGGTAATCGATGTGGACCGGATTGCATCCGCCCGCCTGTCCGATGGTAGGAATGTAAATCACCGCGCCACAATTGCGGCAGATGACGTTCTTGCCGTCCTGATAGTAGCCTTGATGCCCGCAAATCGTGCAGGCGTCCAGACCGGCGCGCACCGTGCCGGAGGAGTCGAGCACGGCGATCACCCGAACATCCACTCCGTTGACGTTGATAACGTAGCGGTGTAGATCGTGGTCGGCGAGCGCGGCGGTCGGGATGAGCGTCTCGCCATTCTCGACGCTGAGGCGCTCCGGTGGAGTCATCGCCTGGGCAGTCCTGGAGTAGATAAACTGCCCTGAAATCAATACGATAACCAGCAGGCTGGCTCCCGCGGCGGTGAGCTTCCAAAAGCGCTCGCGGTGCTGGTCGGCCAAAAGCTTGCGGCGCTCGGGCGCGGAGAGCGCGTCCGGCAGCTTGCGGCCGTCGGGTGCCGACATACCGGCAGGAAGTTTGCGGCCTTCGGACCCCGAAGGATCGGCCCCTCCGCCGGACACTGCCTTAACGGGTCTAAGTCGGTGTATGATGACCAAAAAAAGGGCCAGGGCCACAATTACCACGAAAAAAAACGCATCATTATTTACGATCGGTCCAATCAGCGCCATTTCGCGCGGACCCGAGGGCAGAAACTGCGATTCCGAAAGCTCATGCACTCCAGAAATCAGCAACTGCACCGCCACAACGAGTAGCACCATCGTGGTGATGGCAAAGAACCTTTGCAGGTTGACCTTGATGCTGCCTTTGAAGAAAGCGACTCCCAGCACCGTCGCGAGACCCAGGCCCAGTATGCCACCGAAAAAATTCAGGAGTTCCGTAGTCCGCAGCGAAACCGCGGCGAGAAACAGGACCGTCTCCGCGCCCTCGCGGAAGACCATTAGGAATACAAAGAGAAATAGCCCCGTCGCTGCAGTTTGGCTGGGGGACGCGGCGAGCTCGGAAAGCTTGGTTTCAATCTCTTTCTTCAGGAACTTGCCGGTGCGCCACATCCAATAAACCATCGTCGCGACGAAGACGGCGCCAACGAGCATCAGCCAGCCTTCGTAGGCGTCCTCAGCTATTTCAAAACGGTGAACAAGATAGGCCGCGCCCAAGCTGGCAGCGATGGCGGCGGCCAGTCCCCACCAGACGTATTTGCTCCATGCTTGGCGACCGGTCTTCTTGAGATACCCAAGGACGATGCCTAGGATAAGCGCTGCTTCAACACCTTCGCGGAGTGTAATGACAAGTGACTGGAACATCAGAACGAACTTGGCTTCCTGTCTTGCTAGCTGTTGGTACGTCTACGTCTTCGATGGTAGGTGCAATCGAAGGCGAAGTCAATTCGCGGTTGCAGGGTAAGGGTTTATTAATCCTCGTGCGTTTTCTAGTTGCAACGTCCATGCAACTAGATTGCAGATCGACAATTCTGGGCCTCAGGGCTTAGGGGCCGCGTCGGCCGAGTCCGGCGGGGTGAGAAAGGAAACTGAGTTTACTATTTTATTGAAGATGGCTTCCTGGAAACCGAAGGTCTCTGCCGAGGTAACTCCGGTGATGCCGAAGACCATGGTGCCGCGAATCACATGAACTGTCACGCCGTGCCACTCCACGCCATCGAGGGACCCGGTAAACCTGCTGCGGATTGCGGGTTGGCCGGCGCACTCGGCCGGTTCCCGGGAGACTAGGCGGTAATCCTGGTAGGTTTGGCGGAACTTGGCTTCCACGTCGTCGCTCGAAAGCTTCGGCGTCCCGCTCCACACCTGGCGGTCGACGATCAACACCGTCTGTTCATCATCGGTCCCCATCGCCATGATGCCAGTGCCGGTTTCCTTCGTCACTCCCTCAAAGATTTTCCAGTCCGGCGGTTTGAACATGGAGAAGTGGAACGTATCGCTGAAGTAGGTGTTGCCGTCGACATGTTCCTCGAGATGCGCGGGCGGGGGGACGTCGATGGGATGGCTCACGGGCGGCGGAGGCGGCGGTGCAGGCTTGGCCACAACAGGAATCAAGGCCAGCGGTTTTGCCGTGGCGGGTGGCGCGGAAGGCTTGACCGCCACCGTGGTCGACTCCTGAGGTTTGGTCGTTGCGGTTGGCGGTGGTGCCACCTGTGGCAAGGTTGGAGCTTGGATTGTAGCGGCCGGCGTCATCCTAGGCGCGGAGGGCGGTGCGGAGCTAACTCCCGGAGCTCGGGACGGTAGATTGCCCGTCGGAGGCGGCGTAACGGGACGCGCGTCCGATGCTTGGGGAGGTGTAACCCTTGGTCCGGGGAAGGTCGCAGCGGCGGGAGTCGCCGGAATCGGCTGCTTCGACGGCGTGGACGTCTGAGGGGGAGAAATGTGAGGCGGCTCGGTAGTTGTCGCCGCAATCGCGGGCCTAGCGGTAGGCTGGGTCGGCTTCAGATCGACCGGCTTTTTCGCAGCGATTGGCGGAGCGGAAGGCGAGGTGGTCTGCGGCTTGCTGACCTCGATGGAGACGACCTTATCCTTGCGAATCAGGGCGATGCCGTAGTCGGTCTCGACCCGGAACATGTCCTTCTCGTATCCGACAATCGTGCCGACAATTTTTTGCCCATCTTTCAGAGTGATTTCTTCCGCGCACGGGAGTGTGGCCGCGCCCATCAGGAAGCTGAGGGCCAGGAACCACGCGGTGATGCGCGCCAGTTTCATTTGGCCGGCTCAGTATTTCCGCAGCACGCCGACGACCCGCCCCTGAATCTTGACGTCGCGCGCGGGCACCATGATGGGGTCCATTGAGGCATTGGCGGGTTGCAATCGAACCTTGCCATTGGGCTCTCGGAAGAAGCGCTTCAACGTCGCGTCCGTACCTTCAATCAGCGCCACAACGATCTCGCCGTTGTCGGCCGTCTGCGCGCCCTCGACGAGGATATAGTCGCCGTTGCAGATGTGATCGTCAATCATGGAATCGCCTTTGACGCGCAGGACGAACAGGCTGCCGCGCCCGCCGGTGAAATCGCCAAAGGAGAATGTCTCTGCGTTGGGGATGGCCTCGACCGGCTGGCCGGCGGCAATGCGCCCGAGCAGGGGGAACTCCATGTTGCCCAGAATATGTGATGGCGCCATGGCGGCGATGGGAGCAAGTGGGGCTTGGTGGCTTCCGACCGCTTCCGGTGACTTGGGCCGGCCATAGGGCTTTACCGCGGTCTTGCCAAAAGGCACGGCGGAGGGAATGGCCACCACCTCGACGGAGCGGCTTTGGTTGTACCCGCGGCGAATGAAGCCCTTCTTCTCGAGCGTCTGCATGTGCTTGTGCACGGTTGCGAGCGATGAGAGGTCGAGCCCCGCGCCAATCTCTTCAAAGCTGGGCGAGTAGCCGTTGCGGTTAATAAAGGTTACCAGAAAGTCGAAAACCTGCTTTTGCCGCCGCGTTAAAGCCATAAGGATATCTCCGCACGAGAGTTGGTAAGTTCAATCAGTGCATAGCGATCAGCCATCAGCTTTCAGCCAAAAGCGGAACCGGTCGATGCGCCTTCCCCAAGGTGGTCCACTTACCTTTGCCGACCGTCGCGAGCCGACAACTTCCCCGTATTTTAGGCGAATAAAAGGCGAATAAGCAAGGAAAAAATGAGAGTTAATCCGGATTTTTCGGGGGTGGCAACGGCACGGCGGATCCTTGAGCAAATTGCAAGTTCATGGGGAAGCGCTCCAACGGAGCACCGCGAGAGCATGACCGCGTTTGCAAGGCGGTGCGCGATCACGATTTCCTTGTGGTTTAACGGTGCCGAGGGTAAGATATTCTTACCATGGAATTGAAACTTTCCACCAAGGGCCAGATCGTTCTCGCCGGACCGATTCGCCGCAGCCTTGGCCTCCAGCCCGGTGACTTGCTCGACGCAAAAGTGCAGGCTGGGCGCGTCGTGCTGACGCCGCGGAAAATCCGCTGCTCCAAGGCGATTCTGGACGTGGATCCCCTCACCGGCCTTCCGGTTCTCAGCGCCGGGAAGGGCGCTCCACGTTTCAGCAGCAAGCAGGTTCGCGAGATTTTGGCGGAATTTCCATGAAATACCTGCTGGACGTGAATGCCCTGATCGCCCTGGGATTTCTTGAACACGAATTCCACGAGCGCGTTGCCCGCTGGGTACAGAGGCTGGCGGGCAGGGGGACCCCGGAACTTGCCACCTGCTCGATTACCGAGTTGGGTTTCGTCCGCGTCCTCGCCCAGGCGCCGCAGTATGGTTTTACCGTGGGGCAAGCCTGCGATCTGTTGCGGCGGCTGAAGGCTTCGGGAAAGGTGAACTTCACTTTGATCCCCGACGCTCAGGAAGTTTCGCATCTTCCCCGCTGGGTCAAAACCGCGAAGCAGACCACGGACGGCCACCTGATGCAACTCGCGGGCGCAAACGGCGCCGTGCTGGCAACTTTGGACAGAGGGATTCCGCAAGCATTTCTGATCCCCGCACGATGACGACATTCATCGGAGAAACTTCGAATACGGCCGGTCGCTCGGCGATAATTCGAGCATCTTAGAGGTATCGACCGGGAGTGAATCGCAGCGCTGGCTCGCACCGTGCCATCAGCCGGCGTCCAAAAGGAGAATCGATGCAAAAACGCAAACTTGGAAAGAGCGACTTGGAAGTGTCGGCCATTGGCCTCGGGTGCATGGGGATGAGTTTCGGCTTCGGTCCGGCCGGAGAGAAAAGAGCGAGATGATCGCGGTGATTCGCGCGGCGGTCGAGCGCGGCGTCACGTTTTTCGACACGGCGGAAGTCTATGGTCCGTTCGCGAACGAAGAGTTGGTGGGCGAGGCGCTGGCTCCATTTCGCAATCAGGTCGTGATCGCGACGAAGTTCGGGTGGAAATCGAATCCTCGAGGACGGCGGCAAGTGGAATGCCCTGGATAGCCGGCCCGAGCATATCAAAGAGGCCGTCGAGGGATCGCTCAAGCGGCTCAAAACCGAGGTGATCGATCTGCTCTATCAGCATCGCGTCGATCTGAACGTGCCGATCGAAGATGTCGCCGGGGCGGTGAAGGACTTGATTCAAGCGGGCAAGGTGAAGCACTTCGGCCTTTCCGAAGCCAGTGCGAAAACGATTCGGCGCGCCCACGCCGTCCAGCCGGTTACGGCGCTACAGAGTGAGTATTCGCTTTGGTGGAGAGAGCCGGAGGCCGCAGTGCTCCCGACGCTGGAGGAACTGGGAATCGGATTCGTTCCCTTCAGCCCCTTGGGGAAAGGATTTCTGACCGGCAAGATCAGCGAAGCAACGAAATTCGAAAAAAACGATTTCCGCAACGTTGTTCCACGCTTCACGCCGGAGAATCGCAAGGCCAATCAGGCGGTGGTGGATTTGATCGGCAAATTCGCCGAAGAGAAGAAAGCGACCCCCGCGCAGATCGCGCTCGCATGGATCCTCGCGCAAAAACCGTGGATGGTTCCCATTCCCGGCACCACGAAATTGCATCGCCTCGAGGAAAACCTCGGAGCTGCCGCCCTTGAACTCACGCCCGACGACCTCCGCCAAATCGACATCGCCACCGCGAAGATTGCGGTGCAAGGCGCTCGCTACCCGGAGAATATGCAGAGGTTGGTGAACCGGTAGCAAGCGGGGAGATCGCGATGCTGCACGGGGGCGACATTGGGAAGTTTGACGAATAAGGAGTTGATGTCAGAAGGGGAAGAGACCCCTCACCCACCGCCTTGCGGTCCCCCCTCTCCCCCGCGGAGAGGGAAATTGTCGTCGCGCGAGAGGTTGCGCTGAGAAACCCGCCGTGAGCTAAGTTCCGCAGAAAGTCTGGTGGACCACTTCTTCCGGGCGCGGGGGCGATTCGAGGTCGGCGTACTGGGGCTGCTCGGCATAGGGATGAGCGAGGGCATCGACGAGGCGGTGGAACGGAGCGAAATCGCCCGCATATCCCGCCTGAATGGCCTGCTCGATGCGATGATTGCGCGGAATCAGAATCGGATTGGCGGCGCGCATATCGGACACACGCGGGTTGGAGCCGGTCGCATCGCGCCATCGGTCGAACCACCACGTGAAGGATTCGGATTCGCGAAACATTGCCGCAACGGTCGCTACATCCTCTCCCGCGGCAACTCGCGTCAAGTTGCGGAAAAAAAGCGTGAAGTCGATATCCTGCGTGCCCAGCAGTTCAAGGCCTTCCGAAATCAGTGTTTCGGGCACATCGGCGGGAAGGCCGAATTTCTTTTGAAAGCGCGCGAGATTTTGCGCACCAAAGCGCTCGGGATATTTTGAGAGAACCCCTTCGGCCATCTTGATCGCTTCTTCCTGGTCTTCGGCCAACAGCGGTAACAGCGTTTCGGCAAAGCGCGAGAGGTTCCATAGGCCAATTTCAGGCTGATTTCCCCATGCATAACGCCCACGCGCGTCGATGGAGCTGAAGACGCACTTCGGGTGAAAAGCCTCCATAAACGCGCAGGGCCCGAAGTCGATGGTCTCGCCGGAGATGGCGGTGTTGTCGGTATTCATCACGCCGTGAATGAAGCCGAGTGACATCCAGTGCGCGATCAGATCCGCCTGCGCCATCGCCACCGACTCGAGCAGGGCGGCGTAACGATTGGGCGCAGCGGCAATGGACGGATAGTGCCGGGCAATCACGTGATCGGCGAGCACGCGCAACGCATCGACGTCGTTGCGCGCCAAAAAATACTGAAACGTTCCAACGCGAATGTGGCTGGCGGCAATGCGGGTGAAAACGCCGCCGGGGATCGCTCCCTCCTGGCGCCGAACGAGTTGGCCGGTGGAGACCGCAGCGAGCGCGCGCGTCGAGCGGACTCCGAGCGCGGCCATGGCTTCGCTGACGATGTATTCGCGCAGCACCGGGCCGAGCGCGGATTTGCCATCGCCCCCGCGCGAAAATGCTGTACGCCCTGAACCCTTCAGTTGCACGTCGTAACGCTTGCCGTCCTTCCCCACGACTTCACCGAGCAACAGCGCCCGGCCATCACCGAGTTGAGGCACGAATCCGCCGAACTGATGCCCGGCGTAGGCCTGCGCAATCGGTTCCGAGCCTTCGGCAATCGCATTGCCCGTCAGCACCGCGACCCCGTCGGGAGATTGCAGCCAGCTTGCGTCCATCCCAAGGCATTCCGCGAGCTGGACGTTCACGCGGATCAGCTTGGGGTCGGGAACGGAGGCGGGCGCCTGCTTGGTGAAGAAGCGCTCGGGCAGCCGGGCGTAGGTGTTGTCAAAAGGAATGTGCATGGAGTCCCAAATCGATTGTAGCAGGTTGGAGCGGGGAACAGGCGCGGTGAGAATCGCTTGACCGCCATAGGTTTCCGGGCTAGGTTTTCTAGCCGAAGGTGACGGGATCGCGTTTCTGTCTTCATCCCGCCAAATGGCCAAGGTGGTCTAATGACTCATCCCGTTTTCCGCATTCGAAGGAGTTGTTCCTCAGCGTTTCTCTTGATGGTTCTGGGTCTGGTTCCGGTAGGGTTTGCTGACTCGCGGCAATCGCCAACGGACTCCCGCCAGGCGATGGACATGGCCCAGCGCTGGGTCGATGCAAAATTTCTCGGTGAAGTCGACCGTGGCCCCGCGCCAAGTCACCTGCTGGCTTATTTCTCCTCGGGAACTCTCGGAGGGAACGACGTTCAGGGGCGACCGTTCCGAATCGCGAGTCAAAAATTTACACGCGGTTTGTATTTTCCTTCCGACGGCAAGGTTCATGTTGTTCTCGACGGGCCGGCAAGAAGTTTCGCCGCCGTCGTCGGCATCGACAGCAACGACCTGGGATATTATTCGAACGTCGGGCGCGGGGCCGCGGTAGCCTCAATCGAAGTCGAGGGAAAGACGCTCTTCAAAACGCAGCCGCTGCGCGAAGGCATGGCGGGAGTCCCCGTTAAGGTCGATCTGAATGGAGCCTCGGAATTTGACCTGAAAGTTGAGGACGGCGGTGGCGGCGTCGTCTTGCGCGTCAATTTCGACCGCACCGATTGGGCCGACGCGAGCGTGACGATGGCGAACGGCAAAGTCGTCGGGCTGGCCGATCTTCCGCTGGGCCCCTTACCCGGCCCGATTGCGGCCGCCGCGCCGTTTTCATTTCGCTACGCCGACCGGCCTTCGGATTATCTCCTGAAAACCTGGGACCTCGATCGCGCCACGCGGCAGCTTGACGAGAATCGCACGTCAACATACGCTGACCTACACCGACCCGCAGACGGGACTAGTTGTGCGCGCCGTTGCCATTGTCTATCGTGACTTCCCGGTGGTCGAGTGGACGGTCTATTTCAAGAACACCGGCGCCAAACCCACGCCGATACTCGAAAGCATCCAGGCGCTCGACACGCAGCTTGAGCGCTCGGCTGAGGGCGAGTTCATTCTCCATCACAACAAAGGGTCACAGACGACGCCTACGGATTTTGAGCCCTACGCCGACCGCCTGGAGCCGCGCGTGGAGAAGCATCTCGATCCCGGCGGCGGACGACCCACCAGCACCAACCTCTGCTACTTCAATGTTGCGACGCCGGGCGAAGGAACGATTATCGGCATCGGCTGGCCGGGGCAATGGGCGGCGAGCTTTGTCCGCGACGAGGGAACCGGACTGCACGTGCAAGTTGGACAGGAGCGGACGCATTTCAAATTGCTGCCGGGTGAGGAGGTTCGCACTCCCCTCATCGCGCTGCTTTTCTGGAAAGGCGATTGGACGGACGGCCAAAACGTCTGGCGCGAGTGGATGGTGGCGCACAACCTGCCGCGGCCGAAGGGCTCATTGCCGGCGCCTTTGTTGTCGTCAGGATCGAACAGCTTCACGATCGAGATGCAGGGCGCGACGGAGGAAAATCAAAAAGATTACATGCAGGATTACTGGAAGCTGGGCTGGAAATTCGACTACTGGTGGATGGATGCGGGCTGGTATCCGTTCGGCTGGGGCTGGTCGAACACAGGCACATGGGACCCCGATCCCAAGCGCTTTCCGCAGGGTCTTCGCCCCGTTTCCGATTTTGCCCACGCGCACGGAATCAAGACTATCGTGTGGTTTGAGCCCGAGCGCGTCACGCACAATACGTGGCTCTCCGACCATCACCCCGAGTGGCTGCTGGGACCGGCGGACGCGCGCGACCGGCTCCTGGACCTGGGTAATCCGGAAGCGCTCAAGTGGCTGATCGATCATGTGGACCAGGTTTTGAGTGAACAGGGCATCGACCTTTACCGGCAGGATATGAACTTTGACCCGGCGGATGATTGGCGTGCCAACGACGCTCCCGACCGGCAGGGCATCACGGAGATTCGTCACGTCGAAGGGTATCTCGCCTATTGGGACGAATTGCTGCGGCGTCATCCAGACATGCTGATCGACACTTGCGCGGGCGGCGGCCGGCGTCTGGATCTGGAAACGCTGCGCCGCGCTGTACCGCTTTGGAGAAGCGACTACGCGTTTGACGATCCCGCCGCCATGCAGGACCTTGCTTATGGTTTAGCGCAGTGGGTTCCTTTCTTTGGCACCGCCGTGCGCTCGTCGAATGCGTACTCTTTCCGGAGCGCGGCAGCACAATTGGCGGTGACCATGCAAGCCGATCCGCGGAGCAAATCGGTCGATTTCCCCGCGTTGATCCGGTTGACCGGCCAGTGGCGGCGCTACGCTCCGAATTTTTACGGTGACTACTATCCGCTGACACCCTATTCCACGGATGAGAGCGCGTGGATGGCGTGGCAGTTTAATCGCCCGCAGGACGGCGAGGGAGTGGTTGAAGTCTTCCGGCGCTCCGAGAGTCCGATGGAGAAGGCGAGCTTCAAGGTGCGTGGTCTTGACGCGAATGCGGAGTATGCCGTGGTTAATCTCGATGCACCAGGTGAGGCGCGGTTTAGTGGCCGCGACTTGCAAGATAAAGGACTACCCGTGGAGATCCATTACCGATCCGCCGCGGTCATCCTGATCTATCGCAAAATAGACGTCGCGAAGTAACGGTGTATTGGCCGCATCCAATCGGCTTGCCTCGCTCCATGGGCGACTCCTGGAGCTTGTGCATACAATCCTCATGAGTAAGATTGTTGTTGGGACGGCGCTTACGCTGGGCCAAAGCGGACAATGGTGATGGTGATGTCGTCGGATTGCGGGGCGGCGCCGACAAATTCGCGGATACTGGCCTGAATACGCCGTCCCACTTCGTCGGCTGTTTGCCCGGCGCACCCTTCCAGGAGCTGGAGCAGACGCGCATCGCCGAAAAGGCCTCCCAGCACATCGCGGGCTTCCGTGACGCCGTCGGAGGTGGTCACGATCAGGTCGCCGGGATAAATCTGGACTCGATCCACGGTGAATGGAACGCGGGGGAAGAGTCCGACGGGAAAGTTCGAGGATTCCGGGCGGTCGACGCCTCCTTGGGCGCGGACGATGAGCGGCGGGATGTGTCCGGCGTTGACGTACTCAAACCCGCCCTGCGAGTCGAGTACTCCATAGAGCAGCGTGGCGAACATCTCGAGAGGGGTGCGTTCGCACAGATAGTCATTGACGCGCTGGAAGAGATCGCCAAGCGCCGGCGCCCCGGCCGCCACGGCGCTGAAGGCTCCTTGCATGCTTGCTGCCATCAACGCGGCGGGCAATCCCTTGCCGGCAACGTCGGCGAGCGCGAAACCATAGCGGCCATCGGGAAGCTCCAAAACGTCGTAGTAGTCGCCCCCAATGGCTTCGGTCGGCGTTGTGACGCTCATGACCTGGAAGAAGTCGCTTTGCGGCAGGTCGCGGGGCAGTAATCCTTTCTGGATGTTTCGCGCCAGGTACATCTCATACTGAATGCGCTCCTGGCTGCGCGCCAGGCGGAAGAGGCGGGTATTCTCAATAACGGTCGAACCTTCCACCGCCAGCGTTTGCAGCACCTGCCGGTCGAGCCCGGTAACGGCGGCGGCCTGCGAACGGGTATCAAGGTAGAGCAGGCCGAGCAGCTCCGGAGCTTTGCCCACAAAGGTTTCACCGGAAGCCTCGGCCATCTGGAATTTCTGTAAAGGCACGGCCACAATGCCGCGCACGCCGGTGCGGAGGATCCCCGTTTCCATGGTCGACTGGCCGGAGGTCAGGTCTTCCAGAATGACCTGCTCCTGCCCCGAAGTCACCACACGCTGAATGACCTCGCGGGAGAAGTCGGTGAGCTCGGTACTCAAACTGACTCCACCCTTGCCGCGCGCCAATTGGAGTTCCAGGGGGCCGGCGCCCTCTTTGAGGAACAACAATCCCCGTTCGGCATTGGTCAATTGCAGGGCGGAGTCCAGAAGCGTGGTCAGGACTTCTTCCAAGGCGGGAGCGCGCAGCATCATCTGCGCCATCTGGAGCAGCAGACCCAGGTGTTGCAATTGCGGCGCGGAGCCCTGTCCTGCTGCTTTGCCAAACTTTTCCAGGATGCTTGGCAGTACCGCTTCATCGACGCCAAAGGTCAAGACGTAAGAATCTGAAAGTCCCAGGCCGATCTGGTCGCCGGGTTTCAGCAGGCGCGGCCCGGTGAGCTGTACGCCGTTGGCGAAGGTGCCATTGCGACTGCCAGCGTCTTCCAACAGGTATCCCTCACCGTCATTGACGATTTGAGCGTGACGGCGGGAGATGCGGGTATCGAGCAGAACCAGGTCGTTGTCGCCCTGGCGGCCGAGGGTGAAGGGGCTGCGGGAAATCTCCACGTCGCGTTGGTTGCCGAATGCGTCGCGGACCGTGATGTGAGGAACATGGCTGGGCATCGGGATCGCCAAGTTGCGAACGGCGGAAGCGCTATTATAACAAAGGGCGAATCAGCCGCCCACTCTTGCGGGAGCCCCCTCGCGTATTTACGGAAAATTTGCATCCCGTCGGATATCTTTCCGATGGAGATTGCGACGCAATTTCGATATTATCAACCCCACGGTCATTGGGCTCTTTAGGCGAACGGAGTGATTGAGATGCTCATTATTACCAGGCGTTTGGCCCCACTTTTGACATTGGTCATTTTTCCTTTCAACCTGTTGGCGCAGGGGACGCCCGGAGGCAGCATCGGCGCTACTGCCGGTGCAGGTCTGGGAATGAGTTCCACAGCAGGACAAATGAATGAAAACTTCTTTCGCCCCGAGATGCAGAAGTTGATTGCGGGCAGGGTCTATGCGCAACACGGTGGAGCAGTGCCCAAAGCGTCGGTGGAAATCACCAATAATATCGGCTCCCCCGTGCAGAGCGCGGTTACCGACAAACAAGGTGACTTTCAATTTCAATTCAGCTTATATGATGCGGACCTCGGCAAGAAATTTGCGGCGACGATTAAGGTGACCCGAAAAGGATTTCAGACTGGCCACAAAATCGTCTTTATGGACCAAAAGACCCATCAAACAAGCTTTGCCATGAACCTCCGCCCAATCGGTCCCGATGACCCCAATTTACTCTCGCCCTCCGCTCTGATGAAAGAACTTACCCCGCGCCTGCAAAAACTGGGGCCTGCCGATGGCTTATCGCCGAAAGACCAGAAGGGTTATGACCGCGGCGTGCAGGAATATCAGAATGGCCGCCATATGGACTCGGCCATCATGGATCTTCACACGGCCGCGGCTGCCAACCCCAATTGCCTGAAGTGCCGCACCATGCTTGGTCTGGCGGAGATGAGCTGGAGCGATTGGGACGATGCCCAGGTTGATTTTGGCGAATCCGTCAACTCCCTGATCAAGGACCAAAAAATCGGAAGCGTCGAGCCCCTGCTGGCCTATGGGACATTTGTGAGCTGGAAGCACGACCCCGCCAAAGCCAGCGCCTATTTTCTCGAAGCCCTCACATACGATTCCAAAGACCCCCTCGCTTTGCGGGAATTGGGCCGCGCCCAGTGCCAGGAATTTGACTGGTACTCGGCCAATCTGACGCTGAAGAAGGCCATTGCGGCGGGCGCTGGACCGGAAGCGAAGCTGATGCACATCGAGGCGCTGCTCTATGCGGGCAGTCCGCAACAGGCCAGCGACGAGTTCAATCAGTATATGGGTAGCCGCCCCCTCAAAAGCCTGCCGCAGCCAGCCCAGGATCTATGGGCGAAAATCCAGGAGGGATTCAAGCACGCTAACGCGGTCGAGGATGTGACATACGAAGCTAAAGCGCGGGGCGAACCCCTTCCCGATTATCTCCATCATCCTCCAACCAAGGATCTTGCGGGCTTCGTGTCGGCCACCGATCAGAAACCTCTGGCGGTAATTCTCCCCGCCGTGGGTAAAAATGTTGCCGACCTCTTCGCCAGCCTCCCCAATATTTGCGCCATCGAAAAAGTCCGTCAGGAAAGACTCGATGGCAAAGGGAAAAAGGATATCGCGCAGAACAGCAAGTTCCGCTATCTGGCTTTGATTCCGGCCAGCCCAGCGGGGCCGTCGGTGGATGAATATCGCGCTGACATTTCGGGGAGATTGGGGGTTCAATTGGACCTCTCCGATCACGCGATGTTGACGGAGGGATTCATTTCGGCGCCCCTTGTATTTCACCCCGCTTACCAGGCAGGGGGTACGTTTGAACTGCTGGGGAGTCAGACAGTGGATGGCCGGCAGTTATACGTTATTGCCTATGCTCAAGACCCTGCCAAGACAGGCCTCTTTGGAACGTTTACTTTCGGAAATACCACCAGGCTGACTTATAAGCAGGGACTGGCATGGATTGACGCGGAGAATTATCAAGTCGTTCACATGACTTCCGACCTGCTGGAACCTTTGCCGCTGATCAGGTTGAAAAAAGAGACCACGGACATCTACTTCAGCGAAATCGAATTCAAGCAATTGAAGCAGAAGTTCTGGCTTCCGCAGGCGGTGACCGTAACGCTTGATTGGAACGGCAGGACCTATCGCAACCAGCACGCGTATTCGGAATTCTTGGTCTCCAACGTGGATTCCATGGAGAAAATCGGAAAGCCCAAGCAAGAGCTGAAAGCCCCAGCAGAGGGCAGCGAAAACGCGCCGGAGGAAAATCTGCCGAAATCGAACTGAGCCTGCCCATCGGGCTTGCCCGCCCGCAACCGGGGCTTATGAGACCGCAGAGGCCTTTCCTGCTGCGAGTGTCCGAAGGTCGCTAACGACATCGCCCGGCTGCCAATCGTTGCCGCGGTAAATTTTGTCCACCTTCCCATCGGGCCCTATCAGCACGGTCACCAGCGAGTGTTGAATCTGGCCGTACTGAGTCCAATACTTAAGCCGAAAGAATTCCGCGATTTTGCGAATCTCACCGGTGGTTCCTGTTGCAAACTCCCATTCCCTGAATTGAGACGCGGTCCCCGCGTGCTCCAATCCATAGGCGCGCAGGACGGCGGGCGTGTCATACTCCGGGTCGATGCTGATGCTGAGCAGGTGAACGGACCCGGCGAGCTTGGGGTCAGCTTGGGATTGGGCAAGGATTTCAGAGAAATTTTTGCTCATCAGCGGACAATAGTTTGGTAGCGGACAGCGAGTGTAGATGAACGTCAAAAGCAGCGACTTGCCCCGATATTGATGCAAGTGGATGCGCTTGCCGTCCTGATTGACGAGCGGGAAGTCTGGAACTTCTTGCCCCAGCGCCCCAAGCCCCGCCTCCTGGGCCTCGGGCGAGTCGGCGGCTGGACTAGCTTCTTGGGTGACGACGATGCCTTCCAGCCAAGCTCGATCTGTCGCAACCACTAATTTCGCCTGAATCGTCTCCCCGGGCTTGAGGATGTCGAAGACCCATTTGTCCTTGACCGGATAATCCATGGTCATGGGGGCCATGTAGCCGGGAATGGCTTCATGCTGAAGCGTCACTGTTCCCGCGTTCTTCTCGATTCTCAAAACCTTCCCCCGCAGGTCGAAGCGCTGCTCGGGCAGGGGTTCTTGCTTCTTGCATCCGGGCAGAGCGGCCATCACGCTGATTCCCAAGAATAAAACGACGATACGTTGCGCGGTCATAACCGATGCCACCTTAGCCTAAGCATACCCTTTATCTTAAGGTCGTCGTGCGAATCCAATTCTCTCCCCTGGCTCAGATTGCTGCCAGCTAAACGCAGCGTCATAAGTAATTGCGCATTAAAGGAATTTGTGGTTTCATGTCCGCATGAGACCACTGCAAATCGATGATGCTCGAACGATGATCCTGGGCCTGCAAGACGAGATTCACCGTTCGGAGGAATCTCGCTATGATCACCGTCTCCATGGGGTTCTCTTGGTGGCCCAGGGAGCGACGTGCCCGGAGGTCGGGCGCTTGCTGGGAGACGCTCCGCGCACCGTCGAGTATTGGGTGCGGCGTTTTGAAGCCAAGGGTTTCGCGGGGTTGACCGAAGGCCAGCGTTCGGGACGCCCACGACGATTGAGCGAAGCGCAAATCCGGGAGGTCGACCGGGCACTGCGCCAGACGCCTCGCGATTGGGGGTTGAGCGGCACGCTGTGGGATGGGAAAACCTTGAGCGCCTGGATCGAGCAGCGTTTCCAGGTCCACTTGCGGGTCCGGCAATGCCAGCGCTTGTTCCGGCAACGGGGCTTTCGACTGCGCAAACCCCGCCCGCTGATTGCCCACGCCGATCCGGAGCGGCAGAAGACGCATAAAAAAACTCCAGGAGCTAAGCCTCGACCCCACGGTTGACCTTTGGGCTATGGACGAAGTGCATTTTCAACAACACGGCTCGCGCTGTCAGATGTGGGTCCCGCCCGAAACCCGCGACCCGGTATTGTTTCACCCGCCCAATCGCAAGAGCGTGGGCTACCATGGAGCGGTCCGCCTGCGCGATGGTCGCTTCTTCTTCCGGGCGGAGACCGGGAAGTTCAACGCCCTGACCTGCTGGAAGTTCTTGCAGCAGCTCTGTGCGACCAGCACGCGCGGGGCGCGACGGGCAGTGGTGATTACCGACAACGCCCAATATCATCACGCCCGCCTGCACCGGGACTGGCGAGAGCAAAAAGCCGAGCGCTTCCGCCTGGATTTCTTGCCGCCCTACAGCCCGGAATTGAACCCCGCCGAGCGCATCTGGAAACTGACGCGCCGGCTTTGTATCCATAACCGTTACTTTCACAGTTTGGCCGACGTTACTCGCGCCGTCGAAGCCGAGTTCGCAAACTGGACTAAGCCCAATAACACGCTGCGCCGATTATGCGCAATTACTTAAGACGCTACGTTTAGTAATGGAACCGGTACCGCACCTCGCCATAGATTTGGCGCGGGTTCACCGTGTGCGTGCCCCCGAATGTGTTGCTGCTGTCGATGAGGAAGCGTGTGTTGAGCACGTTGGTGCCGTGCAACGCAGAACGACCATTTCATCTCCAATGTCCTTGCCCAACGCTAGATCCGCTGTGGTGTGGGGCGGCAGATGCGCAGGACCGTCGCCATTCACAAAGCCCGAACCGAAACTGACGCCGGGCGTGGCCCAGAACCGGCGGGGCAACTTGAGAGAGAGCACGGTGCTGAAGCCGTTGCGCTGATCGTGGTCGAGATAGAAGTAACCCTGTGTCGGTATCTTCGATCAGGCCTCCGGTGATAGGGCCGAGTCCCTTGCCGATGGCGTTGGCATAAGCAACCCGCCACAGCACGCGGTTCCACAGTTCAGGCGAGCGCAGGCTGATTTCCGTGCCGCTGATGAGCGCCGCAACGTCGGTCAGCGGAATGAAGATGTTGGAATTGCCCACTTCATCGTGATCGAGGAAATTGCGGGCGTTGGTGTGGTAGGTGTCCACATCCATCGTCCATCCGCGCAGGGGCACGGTGAGGCCGAGGTCATATTGAATGTCGCGCTCTCCCGGCAGCGGAGTAAAGCTGACGCCTTGCGTAATGGCGTATTGCAGCAGAGGACCACTGAGACTATCGAGCGGTGGCGGCTGGTAATAATAGGCGTAATAGCCGTGTACGGTCCACCCCAGGCGAGGGATGTGGATGCCTCCACCCAGCCGCGGGTCAACGGCATTTTCACTGAGCAGCCCGCCATAGTGGATCACGCGCAGACCGGCATCCAGGGTTAGCCAGGAGGTTGGGCGATATTGATCTTCGGCGAAAACCGACTCGGTGTTGGCCCAGTGCATCTCCTGCTGATCGATCACCTCGGTGCCGGGGTTATTCGCCAGGTTGAAGAGGGTGTTGTTGCGCTCTCCCCAACTTTCAAAGCCCACGCGCGCGTCGTGGCGCTTCTTGATTGCCTGCAACATGGCGCGGACGCCCAGATAGTCCGACCGGCTGTCTTCATTCAGGACCGTGGGAGTGTCGCCGGGGCCGCTGACGTAGTGAGTGTCGTTGTAGTGGAAGTAGGGGGAGACGGTGAGGATCAGCCCTCCCGGCGCGGTGTGCGTCCAATGGAAGCCGGCCAGGTCGTCGCTCTCCAGGTCAAGGTCGCGAATTCCGAGGGCCTGGGCATCGGCATCGTTGGGGATGGCGTAGTGATCGTTGCGCACGGAGACGACCCAGCGCAACTGGTCGTGGGGCGAGGCATTGTATAGCAACGACAGGAAGCCACCCTCGCCGCTCGACTGATCGTGGATGACGGCGGAGGTGGGCGTGGTCAGGCCCAGGTCGGTGCGGTTGACATCGAACGCGCCGTAGTAGGCAAAGCGCTCGGTATGGCTGCCGAAGCTGATCTGGTCGTCCGTGGTATGAAAATTTCCGTAGGAGGTTACCAGCTCCGCCTGATTATTACGCTCGAATCCCGACGGGGTGACGACGTTGAAGATCCCGTAGGTGCGGTCGCCGTATTCGCTCGAGTAGCCGCCGCGCTCGATTTCCAGCGACTCCACGTTCTTGGGATTGATCAAGGGCGCCACGTTGACGGCGATGTTGGTGTTGATGACGGGAATGCCGTCGATGAACCAGTCGTCCTGATGCCCGTCACGGATGTGGAGCATATCGTGCACCATGTAGGCCCCGGGGGTGAAGTCGGTGATCATGGCCATGCTGTTGGTCTGGTCCGCGCCCGCCGTGTGAGCGATCTCCCGCGAGGATACCAGTGTCTGCAACGTCGAGGATTGAGTTTTCAGTTTGCTCTCCTGCTCGGAGACTTCCACCATTTGCCGCGAACTTGCAATCTGTAACGGGAAGTGCAACACCGGAGACTTTCCCGCGAAGACGACTATCGTCTGTTCCTGCGGGGTGAATCCCGGGGCGGAAACGTTCACCGTGTACTTCCCCGGCGGGATGCCGGCAAAGTGAAATTCCCCTTCCGGGTCGGATTGAGCGGTTTGCGTCAGCGCGGAGGATTGGCTCTTGAGGGTTACGGTCGCCCCCTGGATGGGACGGTGCTGCGCATCGTGCACCACCCCCCGGACGATTCCCCCATCTTGCGCCAGCGCAATTGAAACTGTTATTACGGCCATCCAGGCCGCGAATAAAACTTTCTGCCCCATGGGCGCCTCCTGAATTGATGATGGACGATTGCCGATTTTCAATTGGCGCAATCGTCATCGAGAAATGCTGCTGGAAGAGAAGTCGCCGCGGGCCTCAACACCAATGGCGCCAAGATCAACAAAACCAGACCTTCTTTCCCGGTCCGCATCTTGAGAATTGGCAATTGACGATCGGTGATTTTTTCAATCAACCATCGTCAATCGACTATTGGCAATTGAAGGGTCCAAGGCGTTGGAATTGGCGATTGCCCTGAGTTGATAAACTCTATCGGCAATCATCAATCGAAAATCGACATTTAGAGGGTGGCGCGCGGAGGCTGGTCAGGGATTCGAGCGTGGGAAGGAAGCGGCTGATTCGCGGCGTTCCGGGAGTCAAAAGACCATTGGACAACGGGATTCGACCAGATGTGCACGATGGGCATATAGATCATCGTGCCCAGGGTCGAGGTCAAATAATCGTCGGGCGCGTGAATTCCGCAGCGGCCGCCATTGGCCATGGCGCACATTTCCGGATGTCCGGGAGCATGGTGATGGCCCGGGCACATACAGGCCCCGGGAGGGCAGGCGCAGGCACTTTCGGCTGGCTCGGTCGGGGAAGCCCAGCGCAGGTCCGGCGCGAGCAGCGCGGCTATCGCCAGGATGGCCAGAATTTGAATCGCAATGCGCATGTGGTTTTGCCTGCAAGCCCGAAGGGGGATTGTACCAGAGTTTGAGCGAACGCGGGTTATGGTTCGATTTGGCCAGGAGATATGCCGGGGGGAATTAAACGGAGAAGACAATTTACCCCTGCCCACCCATCAGGCTGCAGATCAGGATGATGAAGACAATCGTTGCCACCGCGACGTAGAGCCGGTCGCGCTCAGCGGCGAAGGCGCCTATGGAAAAGGCCACGCGCGCCACGGGAGTCGCAATCAGCAGAAGCAGGCCTAATTGAATGATGCCGCGGCCGTGGAATTTCAGCGCGTCGGTCACAATTCCTCCGACGGTTCGAAATGTCTCCGCTTCACCGATGAAGACGTGGTACTGCGGTGCAGCATGGCCGTGGCGAATAATGTAGACAATCCCTCCGAACAGGACAATCGACGATGAGATGATTACGCCCCATTGCAAAAGGGTCCCAATTAAACTTTCGATGTATTCGTCCGACCATTTCTGCATATGCATTCCTTGTCAGAGTTTGCCCGTTACGCCGTGATAGATCATTTCGATTGCCATGATGGTGATGACGATGCCAAAAACGATCCGCAACCATTTGGTCCGGGCATGGGTCAGGACGCGCGCTCCGATCAGCGAACCCATCACCACTCCGAGCATGACCGGCATGGCGAGCCCCGGATCAATGTAGCCGCGTCCCAGGTAAACGCCGGCACTGGCCGCCGCTGTGACGCCAATCATGAAGTTACTCGTGGTCGTGGAGACCTTGAAGGGAATGCCCATCGCCTGATCCATGGCAATGACTTTGACCGCGCCCGACCCAATTCCCAACAGCCCCGAGAGTGCGCCCGCCCCAAACATCAGGCTGAAGCCGCCGGGCACATTGTGAACGTTGTACCGGGTCTTTCCTTCATCTGTCGGATAGCTTCCATTCATCTTGAGCCGCGTGGCCAACCTGTCTTGCGGACCGGCTTTGCCTTCTTCGGATCGCTGGCGGCTGGAAGCATAGGCCGAATAGAGTAGGACGACGCCGAAAATTAAGGAAATTGATCCCGTGGAAATTCTGGTAGCGAGCAGGGCTCCGGCAACCGCCCCCAAGGTGGTGGCGATTTCCAAAAACATCCCGATTCGCATGTTGGAAAACCCCTCGCGCACATAGGCCGCGGCGGCGCCGGAGGAGGTGGCAATGACGGAAACCAGGGTCGCGCCGATGGCGTATCGAATGTCCACCCCCAGTGCCAGCGTCAGCACGGGAGTGATGATGATTCCCCCGCCTAATCCCGTCAGTGAGCCGATGAAACCCGCCAGGAGCGAGGAGGCCCAAACCACAGTGGTGAATTCGGTGATGTTCACGCGACCCCCGGAGGAAAATGAGGACTTAAAGTCTGAACTCTTGATGACAGGATTGCCATTCCAAATTTATATCGGATCAAGGCAATATTCAACGAGCCATTGGCCACCGCAGAATTGCAAACCTACAGTTCACGGAAAAATAGGGAAAAAATTCCCGAACATTTTAGTAAGACTTAAGCATCGAAGGCGGGCCCCTTGGCGGCAAGGATGATCGTCGGGGCAAAAGGGGTCTTCTGGCTTGCCGCCAAGGAATCGGCACCGATGGGGGGAAATCACAGTGCCGGAGGGGGTTCTTCCTTCCTAGTCTCAACATCGGCATCCGCGGTGAAAACTTGAGGTGACAATCCAGCCGAGGCAGATAAGTTGCCCACAAATTCGCAGCTAAGGAAGCCTCAGGGACGAGAATCCTCCTCTACGACGCCTTGATTCCGACAAATTGCCGCTGGCGACCTTCAAAAGCGGGCGGAGGTTTAGTCGCTTGGATCGCAGGACTTACCCCTCTGGTGCCAAAGTCGGACATCCTATCCATCAAAACAATTCCTCTCTGGGCAATGAGATGTCGCATTTTGCAATTTTTTTACATCAGGCTAGGTACCCTTTGAGGGCCAATATGTCGTCTAAGAAGGAGCTAAACGAACCAATTGACGAAAGGCGGGTTGAGAATTAATGAAAAACATTCTAAGGATTCTCCTGATGGTGCCCTTGTGAGTATTCCGGCGTGGGCAGCCTTGGGTGGAAACGTTTCGACGGTCGATTCCGATGCACAAGCTTTGGGTGGCCAGCACCGTATGGTCGCCAAGGTGGGTTATAACCTGCACCAGATTACCACCGCCGACGGCAGCGTGGTCAGCGAGTTTGTCTCTCCCGCCGGAGTCGTTTTCGGCGTTTCCTGGCAGGGGCATTCCTTGCCGAATTTCTCCCAGTTGCTTGGCGCCCGCTTGGTCGACCTTCAGACCGGCAGGAGGACTAATGTCATCCCCCGGCGCGGCGTGACCGTCCAGACAGATGACTTTGTTCTGATCAGCATTGGCCACGAGCGCTTCTTCCGCGGGCGTGCTTACGTTCCCAGCCTCGTTCCAGCGAACATGACCTCGGAGGTGGTGCAATGACCCGCAAGTCTCATTCAATCGCAAATCTCTGCCGAGCCCTGGCCGCCGTGGCTGGATTGGCGGTCCTGACCTGTTGCGGTGGCGGCTCGACCAGCACCACGCCTCCCGCCGCCACCCCGTCGATTTCACTCTCCTCGACAACCCTCACCTTTTCGGGCCAGTTTGTGGGATCCACCAGCGCGGCTCAGTCGATCACTGTCACCAATCCGGGCAGCGCCACGCTGACCTTTTCCGGCATTGCGATATCCGGCGATTTTGCAGAAACCAATACGTGCGGTACGGGCATTGCCGCGAGCGGCGTTTGCTCAATCAACGTGACGTTTAAGCCGACAGCCACCGGTACGCGCACCGGCACCCTGACCATCACCGACAACGCCAGCGGTAGCCCCCACACCGTGAGCCTGACGGGCACCGGCACCAGCGTTTCAGTTTCGCCCACTTCATTAACGTTTTCCGGCGTGGCGGTGAGTCAAACCAGCGCGCCGCAACCCGTGACTCTCGCCAATACCAACAACGTTGCCCTGGCTGTTTCCAGCATCGCGATCACCACCGGCTCGCCTCAGTTTGCCGAGACCAATACCTGCGGTGCCAGCGTGCCTGCGGCCGGAAATTGCCAGATTAATGTGACCTACACGCCTTCGGCAACGGGCACCGTACCCGGGGTCCTGACCATTACGGATAATGCCGACGGAGTTATGGGCAGCACGCAAACGGTGGCGCTGAGCGGGACCGCCAGTGGCTCGAACTCCGTTCCGGTTACGGTCAACTTTGGGCCCAACGGATTCACATCCACCTCGAATGCGTACTACAACGGCATCTTTACCACCGTGAAGGTGTGCGAGCCTGGAACCTCCACTTGCGCCACGGTTCCCAACGTCCTCGTGGATACCGGGTCCTCGGGCCTGCGTATTCTCTCCTCGGCGCTCAGCGGGGTGACTCTGCCACAAATTAACGATGGTCAGGGCGACAATCTCTATGAGTGCGTGGAATTTGGCAGCATGGCTTATACCTGGGGTCCGATTTCATCGGCCACCGTTCAGATCGGCGGCGAGACGGCCTCGCAAGTGCCGGCCGTTGCGGGAGGAACTGCCAATTCGGGCATTCCCATCCAGATCATCACGGCGAATGGGACGGCTCCCGCCGGGGCTCCCTGTTTGGCGAACAGCGTGGGCAGTATGAATTCCCTGGCTTCGCTCGGGGCCAACGGCCTTCTGGGGATCGGCAACCTCCCCCAGGATTGCCCTGATTGTGCGTCGTCATCCACCTTTGGGAATGTCAATGTATATCCCTACATCCTCTGCTCCGGCACAGGAACAACCTCTTGCGTGCTGCCCACTGTCCCCCTTCAGTTTCAGGCGTGGAACCCGATTGCGGCGTTTTCTTCCGCCGATAATAACGGCGCGGTGCTCCAGCTACCCTCGGTTCCCGCCTGGCGGGGCCCCTTCTGAGGAGGGTACGCTGACCTTTGGCATTGGCACCCAAAATAACAATGCCATACCGGGCACTGCCAATATCTATGAACTCGACGATTTCGGTAACTTCCCGTCGCTCGTCTACAACGGGATCACCTACGACTCTGCCAGCTTTCTTGACAGCGGCTCCAATGCGCTGTTTGTTTCCGACCCCGCGACCTTAACCACCGCCACCGGCATCTCCACCACGCAATGTGCGGATAATGGCTATTATTGCGTTACCTCCCCACTTGCTCTGAATATCACTTTGACCGGCTCCAACAGCGTGACCTCGCCGACGGAGACTCTGAACATCGCAAACGCTGATACCCTGCTGAATTCAACCGATGCAGCCTTAAGCAATCTCGGCGCCACCAGCGGAGGTACGGATCCTTCCACCGACACCTTCGACCTGGGACTGCCGTTCTTCTTTGGCCGAACCATTTTCGTGGGCATCACCGGTTCGAGCACGACGTATCCCAACGGTTATTGGGCGTTTTGATTGGCACGTCCGCCGGGGGCGCAATCCGATGGAGTCTCTTGATCGGGTTGCGTCCCTGGTGATTTTCAAAATCTTCCCTCTCCACTTTCTACAACCGCGACGGAAGCACTCGCATCCAAAACAGTTGTCTTCAACCTGGCAACACGCAGGATTTCAACTCCTGTTGAGGAGAGTTTCTGAAATCCCAGTGCTGCCCTTAACTCTCAGGACTGGATGGCTTGCGACACTCTGTGGTATTTTGGTGAGTCTTATCTCTCGCATGGAAGCCCTTCAATCACCGGGGTGACCGGCAAAAGGTGGCGCATTAGCTTGGCAGAAAGGTTCATGAACACCCTGGGGCGAACCCTGCTCGTCCTACTCTTGGCCATTTCGCCCGCTTGGGCGGCGCTCGGCCAACCCGAATCCTCCGTCGATGCCGATGGGCAGTATCTCCACGGCCGGATTCATCGGGAGCTTCATGACACTTATCGCCTGCTCCTGATCACCGATCCCACCGGCACGCAGGTTCGCGAGTTCGTTACGCCCAAAGGCTTGGTATTTGGAATTTCCTGGCAGGGTCCCTTTGTTCCCAGCATGCAGCAACTCTTGGGAACTCATTTCGCTTACCTTCGGCAATTTGCACAAGCGCAAAAGGAGCGCCGCGGCGGCCCCCTCATGATTCAAACGGATGATTTTGTATTTACCAGCGGGGGCCGCATGCGGGCCTATCACGGCCGGGCATTTCTGCCCAATCTCCTGCCTCCCGGCGTTTCCCCGGAGGTCGTGCAATGAGACGCGGAAAGCCCGCTCCCGCATCGCTCGCCGGATTCCTGTTCTCGCTGGCGGCCCTCGTGGTTTTGATGGGCTGCGGCGGCAGTTCGACCCCAAGTGTCAACGAGATTGCCCTCCCCGTCGTTACCGTCTCGCCCAGTGCCGCCTCGGTGCAGGCAGGGTCGACAATCCTGCTCACGGCTACGGTGGTGAGCCCAACGACCACCTCGATTAACTGGGCGGTCAATGGCATTCAAGGTGGAACCGCAGCCCTGGGAACCATCACTGGCACCAGCACCAGTCCGGGAACGGCTTCCGGGTCGGTCTCCGCCGTATACACTGCGCCCGCCACCGTTCCGAATCCCGCCACGATTACGATCAAAGCCATCAGTACCGCGGAGACGAATCCCTTCGGCGCGGCACTCTTAACCATCACCCCTCCTTCCGGGAAGGCGAATGTGAATGTTTCGCCCTCGAGTGCATCCATCGCGGCGGGTTCAACCCTGCAATTTAGCGCGGCGGTCACGGGAATCGGTGACACCTCGGTTGCGTGGTCGGTCAATGGCGCGGTCGGCGGAAGTTCGGTGGTGGGTACCATCGATTCAAATGGAGCTTATGTTGCCCCGGCGATTATTCCCAGTCCCGCCACAGTGACGGTTACAGCCACAAGCACGGTGCAAACCAATTCCTCCAGCTCGGCGGCGTTGACGATTACCGCCCCCACCTCGCTGGTGAATATTTCCCCCGGGAGCACGTCCATCTGGGCGGGCTCGACGATGCAGTTTTCGGCGACAGTGACTGGAAATCCCAGCCCTAATATTCAGTGGTCGGTAAATAACATCGTGGGCGGCAACACCAACGTTGGGACAATATGTACCCCTGGCGCGGGGAACTGCAGCTCCCCGGGATTGTATACGGCCCCGGCCGTTGCTCCCACTACCGGTTCCGGCCTGGCGACGGCCAATACTCCCGCCACAGTGTCGATAACCGCGACTAACCTGGTGAATGGCAGTGCCTCGGGCACGGGTGTGGCAACCCTGACGTTCACCCCGCCCGAAGTTCAGGCGATCGACCAAACAGGCGCGTCGATCATCGTTGGCGGAACTTCCCAGTTCACGGCGAGCCTGAGCCCCCCGGGTTCCGCCGACGTTACCTGGTGGGTCAATGGCGTATTGGGCGGCAACTCGACTGTAGGGACCATCAGTTCATCCGGGCAGTACACGGCGCCCAATTCTCTACCGAGTCCCGACACCGTGGCAATAACCGCCACGGGAGAGGGCTACACCAGTGATTCGGCCTCAACGCCTTTAGTGCTGACCAGTGCCAATACCGCGCCTCTCTATGTCAACTTTGGACTGAATGGCAGTAGCGGGAGTCCCAACACCACTCATTACAATGGATTGTTTACGACGGTATCCGTCTGCCTTCCGGCAACGCCGACTTGCCAGATCATTCCCAACGTGCTTGTCGATACCAGCAGCGTCGGACTTCGCCTGCTCAACTCCGCTTTTACCACGTTTCCGTCAACCGCCTTCGGGGTTGTTTCCGACTCGGCGGGCAATCACGTGCAGGAGTGCGTGCAGTTTCCCGACACTTCCTTTACCTGGGGCCCCGTCATCATCGCCGATGTCGTCATCTCGGGTGAAAAGGGTTCGTCGGTTCCCATTCAAGTGTTGGGCGGCACGACGTTTCCGGTGCCGCTGGCCAATTGTCTGACTTTGGGCCAGGGAGCCGAACTCGATTCGGTCGCCGCACTGGGCGCCAACGGCATCCTCGGGGTTGGGCCTTCCGTTCAGGATTGCGGATTGAACTGCGCCGCGGGCCAGACGTTCTCTGCCTATCCTTATTACGCCTGCCCGTTGAATGTCTGCCAGCCAGTGCCGATGCCCATTGCGCAACAGGTTTCGAATCCCGTGGCGTTCTTCCCGCAGGACAACAACGGCATGATGATCACCTTGCCCTCGATACCCGCCGGGGGTGCTCCAGCCCTGCCCTTCGTCAATGCGGATGGATCAGGCCTCATTGCCGCCGGCCAGCTTGTTTTCGGCGTGGGGACGCAGTCGAATAACGCCTTGGGCAGCGCCACGCTCTATGCGCTCGATCCCAGCGGGAATTTCGCCCAGGTTGTCTATAATGGAAATACCTTCGACCTTGGCGGCGCTGTCGATTCGGGCGCCAAGGCTCTCTATCTCGCCGACTCATCCACGCTCGGCGTCCCGGTTTGTCCGGATAATCCTTTCTACTGCCCCAGCTCAACCACCGCCGTCCAGCTCGGAATCACCGGAGCTAATGGCGCGTCGGGGACGGTGACCGTCAACGTCGCAAGCGCCGACAACCTCTTCACCGATAACCCCGGCTTCTCCGCCTTCAACGCTCTCGCGCTACCCAGCCTTAGTCGGTCGGGCGCCAATCTCTTTAATCTTGGCCTGCCGTTCTTCTTCGGACGCACCGTCTTTGTCGGCATTGCCGGCAAGGCTGTTCCCATCAACACCAGCGCTCCCGATGGATATATTGCCTTTTAGCGATCACAACTTCGAAATTGCAGCCCGCAACGCGGGCGAAAGATCGTAGCCCATAGCGTGAGCTATGGGTCAAGAGCGCCCGTTAAGGCAACAAGCCCCGGCCGGGGCGACAGACCCTGCACACCACGACCTCTTATCCCCTGTTCAATGCCAATCCGATTGGCCGCGATGCTTTCGCCCCTCCGGTGCTTGACGACGTGGGGGCAGATTTCCCACGGCTTACGCCGTGGGCTACGACCTTTCGCCCGTGTTGCGGGCTGGGCAAAGGTGGGTCAAACAAGCCGGCCCTCAAATTAGGCCACCACCTCTGGGCACAAACTCTTACACTTCCATAGCAGAGCTGCTAACATAAGCCTCCGCGTTCGCCGGTGGTTTTTGCCGGCGCGATTCCAATCACATTCATCGAGCAGACAGAGCGGAGGATCAACATGGGCGATTACACCGGTACGCCGGGAGAGTTTCTGTACGAGTACACCCTGCAATTCACTCAGGTGGTGGAGTACGGAATCTCAGCGAATGCTGCATTCTCGGGGCAGGTGGCGCCTCCGCCCGAGGGCGCGCGGTTTGATGTTTACTTCGAGGGTCCCATTACCGGGCCGAAGATGAAGGGAACGGTGAAGGGTATCGACTACCTTCACATCCGTGCCGACGGCCGGTGCCAGCTTGATATTCATGCGGAGATTACGACCGACGACGGAAAAAAGATCTCACTCGCCGCGGACGGCGTGGGGATCGGGCAACCAGGATCGCCGATTGTTCAGCTTCGGGAAAACGTGACGCTGATGACCAACCACCCCGAGTACGCATGGGTGAACGCAATCCAGGTCTGGGCTCCGGGAACGGTGGATGTTTCGAAGGGGCTTATCCATGTGAAGGGGTACGCCGTCTGACGGGCCCGGCCCTTATTCCGTCCCTGCTTGCGGACTATTGACGCGCTGGAAGAAATCCAGAATCACTTTGAGATCGTCTTCCGGGTAGTGGGCGAGTGCCCGAATGAGCGCTTCCCCCTTGGCTCGATAGTGCGGCTCGAATTTCCGATACTGTGCAAGCACCGGCCGAATGATGGTGCTGCGCCGGTCTTGGGGATTGGGTTCGCGGCGGATAAAGCCCGCCTTTTCCAGCCGGTCCAAAACCACCGTGACCCCGCCCGTGGTGAGCGAAGCCCAGCGCGCGAATTCCCCCGGCTTCGCCGCGCCCTGCAATTGCAGCAGGTTGAGGCACTGCATGTCGGTGCCGTTCAGTCCCACCTCGCCCGCCACCTTGAGATTAAACAGGATCGCTCCGGCAATAAACCGGCGGACCTCCCCCATCATGGCTTCCATGAGCTTTTGTTTTTTTGCGCTTGACATCAATCTCCCTTTTAGCTTATTTTATGAGTATCTTATTCTATAAGGATATCGCACATGGCAGACGCATCCGTCAAGGCTTATAAGGGCATCGGCATGGAAGGCTGGATCGCCAGGTGGTACGCCGCCAATACCCGCAAGGGGATGGAGGATTTCCGCGCCCTCGCGCGCCGCGCGGCCGGCGACCTCGCTCCCGGCAGCGCCGTGCTCGAACTTGCCCCCGGACCGGGCTATTTTGCCATCGAACTGGCCAAGCTCTCAAATTATCAGATTACCGGCCTCGACATCAGCAAAAGCTTTGTCGAGATTGCCCAGCGGAATGCTAAAGAGGCGAACGTGAACGTCGATTTCCGCCTTGGCGACGCCGCCCACACGCCGTTCGCGGACGAGAGTTTTGATTTCCTGCTATGCCGCGCTGCCTTCAAAAATTTCAGCGAACCGCTTCAGGCGATTCGCGAGATGTATCGCATCCTGAAAAAGGGCGGCCGGGCCGTGATTATCGATCTCCGGCGCGACGCCTCGCCGCAGGACATCGACAAATTTGTTGACCAGATGGGCTTGACGTGGGGAAGCAGCGTGTTCACCAAACTCACGTTTCGGTTCATGCTGCTCAAGCGCGCCTATCGCCGCGAAGATTTTGAAAAGTTCGTCGCCCAGACCGAGTTTCGCCAGGCGGAGATCGAGCAGAGTCTTACCGGGCTCGAAATCACCCTGAGAAAGTAAATTGCTTTCGGCGGCGTGCGTCAAAAAAGGCCTCCCCCTTTTCCAGGGGAGAATCTGCCAGAGGTGTCCCTTCATCTTTCCTTTGCGACCTTTGCGTCTTTGCGCCTTTGCGTGAAACCGCCTTGGCCCCTTGCGTGCTGATTGTGAGCATGGAGCGTTCAGGCGGATGAGCGGACAAATCGTCGATCTTGAAGGCATTCCATCGGCCCGTCCGGCGATGGGGGAGACATATCGTCCCGTTGGTCCGCTGAATCCCTGCGAACTTGAGATCGACCTCTTCTGCCTCGGCATGCGCATCGCTCCTTCTTGCACGATTGACGGCGACGCGCGGCCCATCGTCCGCACCCGCGCCGGCCTCGGCAGTGGACTCGAGTTGGTGATTCCCGGTCCTCTCAAAAATGTTTGGGTCAATGTGCCGGTCGTTGAAGCCTTCGCGCAAAACTCTCCCTACCTGTTGACGGATGAACTCGCGGCCTACTCGGTGCTCGACACGCGTGCGGGGCATCGCTATCCCGTCCTGCTTCCACCCGAGCCCGCATGGTACCGGCGCGAAACTTCTCGCGGAATTCCGATGCCCAAAGTGGGCGTGCTACAAGGCACTTATCTCGCGATCTACCTCTCGAAGTCGTGTGAATTCTGGCAGTACTCGGAGAATTGCGCGTTCTGCTCAACCGGCCTAAATGTGGGCGCCAATGAGCATTCCCCCCATAATATTGATGATGTCGTGGAGGTGGCGCTCGCCGCGAAGCGCGAATCCGGCTGCACCTTTGTGCATTTCAATTCCGGCTATCAATCCGGCCGCGAACTCGACGAGGCCGCGCCCTTCGTGAAGGCGGTGAAATCCCAAGTCGGCATGCTGGTGGGATTGCAGATGATTCCCACGCTCGACTTCTGGAAATACGACCGCTTGATCGACCTGGGAGTGGACCACTTCAGCTTTTGCTACGAGTTCCACAATCCTGTCTACTTCGCGCGCCATCTTCCGGGCAAGCAAAGGTACATCGGGCAGCAAACCTTTTTCCGCGCCCTTGAGTACACCTCGAAGAAGATGGCCAAAGGAGCATGTTCGGGGGAAATCATTGCCGGCATTGAGCCTCTTACGGATACGCTGCGCGCCATCGATTACATCGCGGGGCTCGGAGCCTTTCCCACGGTGTGCATCTTCCGCCCCACGGTGGGTTCCAAAATGGAGCACGCCTCGCCACCCCGCTACGAGGATATGCTGGCCGTCTTCCGCCACGTTTATGAAGCCTGCCGCCGCAACCGGATTCCGATGGATGTTGTTCCCAACATCGAAGTGAGCCTGGTCGTGCAGCCCGGCGACACGCGGTACCTCGCTCATCGCTCATTGAGTTCCACTTTCTACCAAGCCCGGATGAGTGTGATGCGCCGGTTGGCTCGGCCATATTTTGCCTGGAAGATGCGCCCGAAGGGCATTTCCGCGTCCGGTGTCCTGACGCCGGGATGAAAATCGGATCCGTGGCAGTGGATTGGAGCGAGGCCCCCAAGGCTCCCCGTCTTGAAGAGCCGGGACAAACACCTTTTCCCCCTGCAATTTGACATTTAACCTTTTGGGTAGTAGGTTCGGCGCGCGTAATCCAATTCCAGCGGTGGGCGAAGTCATCCATCCGCGGGCCAGGATTGCCCGGCTTCGTTTCTAAATTTCAAATCGAGATGTGGCGCACTAATCCCAGGACGGTGCGCGGCGAAAGGATCAGACGAATGAGATGGCATCGATCAGGGAAATTCCGCAGAGTCACCGGCCGCTTGGCGGCCGTCGTTCTCGCCGCGCTGGTCTTCGGCATTCCCGCCTTCTGTAGCGAGATCAATAAGGCGATCGACAAGGGAGACCTGGAGAAGGTCAAAGCCCTGCTGAAAGCGGATCCGGAACTGATTTCGAAAAAAGGTGGCGGCATTCTCAACCAGACGCCGTTGCAGGATGCCGTGAGCATGCGCAAAATGGCCATTGTGAAGTTTCTGCTGGTCCAGGGCGCCGACCTTAACGCGTCGGACCGGTCGGGGAACACGGTTTTGGGGACCGCTCTCTGGAATAACGACTTCGCCATGGCGGATCTTTTGCGGCTGTTCGAGGGAAAGCCGCCCAAGCCTGATCTCACGCCACTCATGACCGCCGCGTTGTCGTGCGACGGCAGCGGAGTTGCGGCCGCACTGCAACAGGGGGGCGACGTCGATGCGCGCGATTCCGCCGGCAATAATGCCTTGTCCTTCGCTGCGGTAAACAGGGAAAAGGATTTGTCCCTTCAATGCCCGGAAGTGGTTTCGGCCCTGGTGAAGGCCGGAGCGGATCCCTGGAAGTCGAGGTACTACCAGATCCCGGATTTTGAGCAGCACAAGCCGTCGAGAATTGCGGTTCTGCGCGTGGAGGACATCCGCAGCGACAAGGACGATAAATCCAAAGTGGAGGAGAAATTCGCCGAGGGCATCGAGCAAGCCTTGTCCCATTCCATGCCACGAGGTGCTGCGGTAACGGCGCCGCATTACCCAATTCTGACCCTCCGCGAAACGCGCGACAAACTCACCGCCGCCGGCTTTCAGAGCAGCGAGCTTGCGCATCCGGATCGAAAGCGCGCCTGTGCGGCTCTGGGCGTCGATTCCGTGTTCGAGGCGGTGGTGAAAGACTACGGTCACGGCTTTTACTTCGACGGCAGCATTCTTGGATCGCACGGCGAAGCCAGTCTGGAGTACTGGCTGACGGACTGCCGTTCAGGGGAACTCATGTGGACGAGCGACCCCGGCCTGGTGGGCGAGAGGCGCGGCTTCCTTGCCAAGGCGCTTTTGAACGGTTTTACCCTGATTTGCGAACAGACCATCACCCTTCCGCGCTTCGACGCCAAACCGGAACACAAAAAGGGGAAGCACTGACAACTCTCTCCTCTGGCCGGCTGGAATGAAAAAGGCGTCAGGAGGGAAGGTGTCGCGGGCCGGCTGGCGCAGGGCGAACACAGCCCTGCGACCCGTGAATTTATCGAGCAGTTGTAAGGAAACGATGTATGTGCCGCCCGCGGAAGTGACCCCTCACCCGGCCCGGAGGTTCGTGCCTGCCCTCTCCCCTCGGAGAGGGATCTGAGTTTTTCTCGTGTCCTCGAGAGTACACCCAACAAGATGCCTCTCCCAGGGGAGAGGCCGCATCCGTCGGCGGACGGACGGGTGAGGGGTTTCATTCAATAGCCGGGGACAGCACCGTCTCCCAGTTACTCATCCTCCGTGGGAACATGCTGCCCAGGCCGGAGAACGTTCCGCCCATTGCCCGGTTTCGTCAGTGACAAAAGGTCCCGCCCCTTCCTAAGTCTTCAGAATTCTCAGGCATGTTTACCATATTGCAAGCTTATTTCTTGACCTCACCACGCACCCGGCGTATGAGTTGAAATGTTAGCAAGATGTGAAACATCAGGATTCGGAAGATGGGCACGTAAAGAAGCAAGTCCTGCGGCCCAAAACATGAGCTGGACCCATGAGCGCCGACTTCGGAAATAGGAAACGTGGGGTCTTGAACGTGTGAAAAAATTGGTTTTACCGTTTTCAGCACTACGCATTTTCAACATTTACACTGTTGATAAGTGGCCCCAATTCAATTTTTTCACACGTTCCTTTCCCAGGTTTTCGCGATGCTGACGATTGAATGGGTTTGATTTGTAATAGCACGGCAGTAGTATTCGACACCGAGAATATATTTATGATAATAACCCGCCGCCTCTCAGGACGTGCCAACTTAGTCCCTTTCTACTTCAAACTCCTATTTGCGCTCAGCTTGTTGCTCCTTCTGGTTTCCTGTGGAGGCGGGGGCAACAATTCCGGTTTGGGAGATAACCAGCCGCCACCGCCCACGCTGAGTCTATCTGTCTCACCCAATTCCTTCATCGTTTTCGCCAGCAACAGTTTCAGCGTTAATGTCTCGGCCTCAACGAATGCCACCGAGACCCCTACCGTGACATTGGTTGCCCTGCCGCAAGGAGTGTCGACATCAACCAAGTTTCCCCTGTCTGTTCCCAGCGGCGGGGCAACAATCAATTTCCAGACCGCCTCGTCGGTCACCTATGGCACATATATCATTACCCTCGGGGCCGTCGTTGGAACAGCCTCGACAACTGCCTCCATTACCGTAATATTGCAAAAAGGCCCGACGACTTTCAGCTTTCTGGCTCCAATCGTGGACGAAGTCGCTGTGCCCATCGGCGGATCGTCAAACATGACTTTTGGATCGAGCCAAAACGGTGCGGGATCCTTCTCAGTAGCGCTGTCGCTGAATGGCCTTCCGCCCGGGACGAGCGCAACATTCAACCCGCCAACCCTTACCCCGGGTCAGTCGACCACAGTTACGATCGCCGCCAGCCCCACCGCGCCGGTATCGCAGGATGTGACCGTGACCCTTACGGGAGTACCTTCGGCAATTGCGCCTCCGGAAACGACAAGCTTCCTTGTTGACGTCACTCAAGCCCCTACGTTAATGCCCAATAATCGAACCAATTACGTTTCCACCGAGGACACGCCCTATGCGGCGGTCTATGACGCGGCGCACCAGCGCATCTATGCCAGCAATCCATCCTGGAATCGCGTAGACGTGATCTCCACGCCAACCCAGGCGGGCGTAACGCGAATTCCAATACCAAATCCCCAGGGCATTGACATTACCCAGGATGGTTCTACGGTCTGGGTCGCGACCGGCTCAAGGCAGGTATTTGCCATCAATACTTCGAATCAGGCTGTTACCCGCTATCTGCTGCCGCTGGGGTCGGGGTCTCCACCTATTTCTTACTGGGAGGGCGGCCAACTTTTAGCGCTTGCCGATGGCACGGTGATGATCGTTCTAACCGAATCTGGGGCGATCCTGGGGGCGGCAATTTGGGATCCCAAAACCAACCAGATTACGATCCCTCAGCCTCCGATGCTCGTTGGCCCTGAATTTTCCGTTCGTTCCGGAGATGGCACGCACGTTTATTTCGCGTCAGGCTCATCGAGTGGCACCGTTGTCTCCTACGATGTGGCGGCGAAGACGTTCAGCCAGCCCATTACGCTGGGTGAATACACGTTAGCTCTAGCCGTGAATCAGGATGGATCTCGCGTGGTGGATTGCACTCTTGATAACGGACCCAACATGTACGACGGCAGCCTAAACCTCATTGGGTCACTTCCCGGTTGTCCTGGTGGGACTTTATTTCCAGGAGGTTCAGTATTCAGCCCAGACAATGCTTACCTCTACCAGGAGTACCTTGGCATTATTCCGGTAATTGTCAAAATCGACCCCAATACATTGAATATTATGAGTGTGGCGCCCGCCATGCCGATGATCCCTGTCGGAGCGCAATTGAGCCCTCCATACTTTTTGCCAATCCCATTCGCCGTCGATAGTACCGGCCTGCTCATGGGCATCGAGGATTGGGGAATTGCGTTTGACGACGGCGCTTACACGCCGAACTACTTGGGCACCCCCGTCGGATCCCGACCCTCCTCAGTGGTCTGAATCCAGACTCCGGTCCCCTGAGTGGAGGAACCACATCCGGCCCCTACGGAGAACTTTTTTCCATTACCCCCAGCGTCTGGTACGGTATGACTCGGGGTACCGCGAATATTGATTCCACTTACAATTTGACCCTTACTTCTCCCGCAGTCAAAACGCCCGGTGTGGTAAATGTGAAAATGTTATTTCCGGATGGGACGGAGGTTTTCGATCCCCAGGTTTTTTCCTTCGGCCCGCTCCTCCAGTACGCCGTGGTTTCTGGCGCCCCCCCGGAGGGAGAGGTGCAATCGCAGGTGGTCGGGTTCGGATTACCTGGTGACGGAAATTTGCCTGGAACTCTAACGGTCGGAGGCAGCGCGGCAAGTCTGGCGTCGATGGGGGCCAACGGGATCCCACGCGCAGGAACTCCCTATTCAAACAAGGTTTTGAGCTACACGGTTCCGCCGGGAACGCCGGGGTGGGCTGACATCAGTGTGAACTCGCCCACTGGTAATTCCTCCTTGCCCAAGTCCTTGTTCTATGCCAAGAGCGTCACGGATTATTCCTCGGCGGACTCGTTTACCGCCGTCCTCTACGATAACCAGCGGCAAGAGGTCTACTTGTCCGCCGGGGATCACATTGATGTTTTTTCGATGTCCTCGGGGCAATTCATATTGCCTCTTGTTCCGCCCGCCGTGGGAACCTCAAAACTGTTTACCGGGCTCACCTTGACCCCTGACGGGAGTATGCTTCTCGCCGCCGACCAAATGGATGGATCGTTGGCCGCAATCAGTCCTGATAATCCCAGCACCAATTTCGTCATCCCCGTCGCTGCGTACACGACCAGCGGCACCGCCGGTTGCAATATTGGTCCTTTATACGTCGCGGCGACCGCCAACGCCGAGGCGCTGGTGGTCACGGGAGGACTTCCCACTCCGTCGTGCGGTCCGGAAGGGTCACTTTATCTCGTTGACCTCAGCAGCGGAAAGGTGATTCTGGGGCCGCCCAATGAGATTTGTCCGATTGGGATCCCTGCTTATGTGGCGGCCTCAGCAGATGGCAGCAAGGTTGATATCGGTGGGGGGATCCTTCAGGCCAGCACTGGTTCCTGCGTCTACAATCCGGTGGCCGGCACCTATTCTTCCAATTATGGTAGCGGGATATTCGGCGCCGCCATTTCTGGCGATGGTAACGTTGCCGCCTCTCAATTTACCTTCACGGATGCGTCGGCCAATTTGATTGGAAAGGTGGCGCGTCCGGATGTTTACTTCGCCGCCTTGTTCGCAACCGGTGCGCCCAATCTTCTGGAACCTCAATTCAACGCCTCGGGCAGCCTCTACTACATGCCGTACCCGAACCTTGTTGATATTGTTGATGTCGTGCATGGCGTCTTGCGCATGCGCTTTTCGCTCAGTGAAACTGTCAGTAATACGGCTGCCCCCATTGCCGTGGATGCGTCAGGGCGCTACATCTTCCTCATCACCAATAAAGGTCTGACGGTTGTCGATCTGGGCGCGGCCTTGCTCTCGATTGGATGGCTAAATCCCAATGTGGCTTCGGTAGGCACTCAGGTGACCTTACGAGGAAGCGGGTTTAACCAGTCTACGACGGCTACAGTGAACGGCGTTGCGGCGGCGGTGACCCTGGTTGATGAGAACACTTTGACATTGACCATCCCCAGCGTCGCCTCCGGGCCCGCGGCAATCGTCTTAACCAACAGTGATGAGACGACTTATACCGCGTCCTATCTGCTCACGATCCAGTAAGCGGATAGCGCGCAGAGCGTTTGGGAATCGACATTCCGCGCTTGTTGCGTAGGGGTAGGGCTTGTTTTCTGTGTCAAGACACGGCTTGCTCTACCCGCGCCGCCCGCGAGGCCCGAAACGCGCCGGGGGCTTGCGGCTCGTGGACAGTTGGGCTCCCGCTTTCACCCCATAGTAAACTTAGATCACCGTTCGCCCCGCCGCGAATGGGCACGGATCCGGCTCGCGTCCGCCCTCCCCCGATTTCTGGGGTCCGATCGGGGTCCAAAAATCGGACTTCCGCCGCGGCGGATCTTCGACCTCCAGGGGGGAGGGAAAGGGATTTCGAGGGGAGTGCGCCGCACTGCCAAACGGGGATGGTAGCGGGAGTGCGCTGCACTCCCCCGGGAGCCCGGAGGGCTCCCCTACCAAGACAGGGTTGAGATCAAATATTGCTCGAGCGTAGAACCAATTCTTTGGCCCCCTCGCCGGTCCCCCGACACTTCCGCGCATCGTTTATCGGCAGAATTTAACGAGGGCGTGATGCTTTTTCTAGGATTTGTTACGGACAGATTTTCAAGCCCCCCCACCCGTCTCACGGCGGCTTGTGAACGCGCCCGCCGCTAAACACCCTCTTCCGCCACGACGGGTCTTCGACCCCTCGGAGAGGGAAACCGAACTACCGATTCAGGTCGTTCTAGTCGACGAGGGAGATCCCCCGGCAGTGCGGGGCAGGCAGCCGCAGTTTGACAGTTCCGACCCTTGGAGCTGGACAAGAGACCCGTCACCCGGCCGGAGGGTTCCGGCCTGCCCTCTCCCCTCGGAGAAGGAGCTGAATTGTTTCTGGGGCCTAAAAACGGCCACGGTCAGACGGTGAGGTTGGAGCGCGTAAAAGTGACCTCTCACCCGGCCCGAGATTTCGGGCCCGCCCGCTCCCGCCACGGCGGGTCTTCGCGCCGACGGAAGGGAATATTGAATCAACACTCTTTCATTTACCCCCCTCGCCGGTCCCCCGACACTCCCGCGCATCGTTTATCGGCAGGTTACCCACTCGAGATGGAGGTTTATTTTTCGCCGAAGCGACCTGCGGGGTGGGGAATCGGCTGCCCACGGCCGTCTGGGCTTCCATTTCATCCCATAGCAAACTTGGATCACCGTTCGCCCCCCCCGAGTAGGCACGGATACCGGCTCATGTCCCCCTTTAAGACATTGATTCAAAAAGGCAAATCGGCCTTTTTGTCCGTTTCGTGTCCCCCTTGCCGAATTTCGCCAAGAAACGTCATTCAGCACGATTCAGCACCATTCCCCACTTGCAGACCAGGGTATGCGCAATTTTACAATTCAAATTTTTGAAATGTTTTTTGAAAGTTTTCGTTTTAATTTTTTCGCGAAATTTCGTTTCCATTTTTCGCGCGCTGCTTCGCGAGCGAGAGCAGCAATTTGGCGAGACGGCGAGGATCGTGGCGGGCGACGTGATCCTCAATCATGAGGTTGGCGCAGATGGGCTTGGCCCCGAGCTTGCGCAGCGCGTCGAGGTCAAGCACGACGGGGGCGGCGCGCTCTGCCGCGTAGCGCTTGAGCAGCGCACGGGACATGGGCCGGGTATTCAAGACGATGTGGTCGAATACTCGGCGACCGGCATGTTCGTGAAGTGCTCTGATGTGGTCAGCGGCCGAGTATCCCCTCGACTCGCCCGGCTGAGTCATGAGGTTACAGATATATACTTTGGCGGCGCGCGAGCGTGCAATCGCTTGGGCGATTCCCTGCACAAGCAAGTTGGGAATCAGAGACGTGTAAAGCGAACCGGGACCCAGCGTGATGAGATCCGCCTGCTGAATGGCCGCGAGAGTTTCCGGCAGAGGCTTGCACCGCCCGGGGACAATTTGCAGGTGCTCAATGGGCACGCGAGTTTTGGAAATACTGCGCTCGCCGCGAATGGCCTTTCCATCCGTTCGCATGGCCTTCAAGTGGACGTCAGCAAGAGTGGCGGGGAAGATTTCGCCCCGGATGGCGAGCACCTCGCTCGACAAGCGGATGGCCTTGGCGAAATCGTGTGTCAGGCTGGTGAGTGCAGTAAGAAAAAGATTGCCCAGGCTGTGCCCGCGCAACCCGTGGCCGCTGGAAAAGCGATAGTTGAATACCTGAGTAAGAAGTTGTTCGTCCTCGGCCAGCGCCACCATGCAGTTGCGGATGTCGCCAGGGGGGAGCATGCCAAATTCACGGCGCAGGCGTCCGGAACTGCCGCCCTCGTCGGTGACGGTCACGACGGCCGTAAGCCGGGCGATCTCGGGCTGAAACTGGGCCGCGTGGGTCGGCTCAGAAATATGATGCTTGAGTCCACGCAGAACTGTGGACAAGCCCGTGCCTCCGCCAATGGCAACAACTTTCATCGATGCGAGCAAACCTGCGAGATTGGCGAGGGCGGATGGACGGCCGCGGGCGAAAGGAATCGATTCCCGTCAGCCATCAACCCGGAATCGGCAATCGACAATTGTCGATCTCAATTGCTTCCCGTCGAATAGACCATGCTGCGGAATCGCAGATCATTCGCGAGCGCCTTGAAGTCATCGTCGCGCCTGGCGTGGTAGCGATTTTCAGGGCGCAGGGCGAGAGCTTTTTCAAGATGGGTTATGGCCTCATCCGCGTTCCCACCGAGCGAGTGCGAAACCGCGAGGGCATAGTGAATGTGGTCTTGGTTCGGCTTTAACTTGTTGGCCTTGGATAGGTGCTCGATGGCCTGATCAAGATGGCGGGCGTTCATGCAGGCGACGCCGAGAGCGTAATGCTCTTCTGCCGATTTGGGCGACGCAGCGGTCCGTCCTGTCCTCTGCCGGCAAAGGCGGAGGTGGATCTGCGCCCGCTCCGCAATATCTCGCGCATCGATATCGACCAGCTTTTCAAAAACTTCCGCCGCCTTCTGATAATCCTGCTTTTGAAAAGCCCGGACGCCGATTTCGAAGCTGCGGACGGAGGTCTGGTAGGGTACGTCATCGTGCGGTCGCTTAGGGTCGGTTAGGCGTTTGCCCGCACTTTTGGGGCGAGCCGCCGTCAGGGCCACGCGGGACGCAGCTTGCACTGAGCGCACCTTGGCTTTGGGGGCGCGGCGCTTTCGGCCCAAGGTTCGACTAACCGGCGAAGTTGCTTTTCTCGATCTTGCCAAGGCGGGGCGTTTTTTCGACTTAAGTATTTTCATTTCATTATCTTACGCAGATAGTCGGGGTCCCTGAAAAACCTGCCGTACCGTCTGCTGTCTCTATCTATAACAAATTTGGCCACTTGGAGTCAAATCGCGGCAGATTGGAGGGGCCCCTCGATCTAATCGTGTGGTGGCGGACTTGCCACGACGAAAGTTGACGCTGATACGAATCGACTTTTTGGCTGATTTCAGCGGAAATGTGAAAAATGGAATCACCATGCCCAACATCAACTTAGCGCCCGTCCTTTTCACATCAACTTAGCGCCCGTCCTTTTCACATCAACTTAGCGCCCGTTTTTTGCGATTTCTTCCACCTTTCGCCTTTCAAGGCCTAAATTCGCGCAGATGGCGATTTGGCCTGCTGCCACGATTTGTAAAATTCCACGCAAGCCCTTCAGCCGGGATCAAGCGTATTCTGCGATGAGCATCGTGAACATTTCAAACGGCTCGAGGTGAAATTGAACATAGGGGCCGGCGGTTTCGTGCTTCACGGGGCGGCGCTCGGGCAGGCGATACACGCCGCTGGCGCTTTGTCCGACCGGCAGTTGAACCCGAACTGTTGCCTCGACCGGAATCGCGGGCAAACTGTCCTGCATGCTGAGCAAGCCAATCAGCAATCGCTTCCGATCTTGTTGATGGAACACGGTGACTTCAACCGTGGGATGGGTTTCGGCCTCAAATTTATAGGGGCCCGGCAATACTTGCTTGATGAGGTTGGTGAGCAGCACCGGGTTGATATCAGCGTGGCCGGTTTCGATGGGAGCCGCGAGCCAGACACTTTTGCCTTTGCCAAAGTTGTTCACCACCAGCGCCGGCGAAGTTCCGGGCTCGAGCGCGGGCGGGTTGCTGTGAATCGAGGCAAAGTGGCTGCCGATGGATTGTCCCAGTTCGGGCGCGACCCACGGCAGCGTCACTGTCGCCAGAATTTCCGCGCCGCCGAACGCCTCGGCCTGGACCATGGGTCCGTTATAGATCACATAGTCCTGGGGCCACACGACCTTCACAACCTGCGCATCTTTCGGCGTCAGATAGGTCGCTTTGGTTCCCATCGTCCCCAGGTAGCGAACTCCCAACACGTCTTCCAGCAGAAAGCGCGGCCCCTTGGAGTCAAAACGATCCAGCGATGATGGCCCGGTCGAGACCAGGACTCCTCCAGCTTTCACGAATTGCGAAAATATTGCGGCCTGATCGGCGGTCATTTCGAGAACCGAGGGAACAATCACGGCGCGATAGTTTTTCAGTTTCTCGAGATTCACATTGGTGATCACGCCGTAGGGAATGTGCGCCTCGCGCAGAACCTTTGCCCATCCAAGGATCGCATCCCGATGCGGACAGTTGCCCTTTTCCCCCGCGCCCTCCCAACCGACGAAGTCGCCGACCGGGATGCCGTTCTTCGCCGGGTCGTACATGGATTGATGATCGAAGTAGATGGCCACATCGGCCTGAAGCTCGCCGCCGAGGAAAGGCTCATAGGGCGCGCGCTCCTCGTTCAGCTTGCCCAAAAGTTTGTAGACGTTGGGATTCAGCGTGCCGACGGGATTAATCGCGTCAATCAGGGACAGCGCGGCGGAGTGGAGCGTGGCGGCAAAAGCTTCCATGCGCAGCCGGTTCAGCGACTTCTGCGTGACGTGGTCGCCGAGGCCGGGACCCGTGCGCGAGGTCATGTACTCGAACGGATGAGTCGGAGTCAGCCCATCGTAGGTTTTGCTGACCAGTGAGTAGAAGGCCGGGCCCTCATAAATGTCTCCGCCCAGATAATCGGAGGCTTGCGACATGGCGGGCGATTGGCCGGCGCTCCAACTATCGAAGATGACGGCCTGATTGTGATAAACGGTGATGGGCCGGACTTTCTTGATGGTGCTCGTAAGGTCCTGGGCAAACTCCAGCATCCAGCGCTCGCGCGCCGCCTGAAACTTGCGCCACAGCGGATCGTTCCAATCGATGACGCGGGGCGGCTCCGCGTTGCATTCACTCCAGAAGCGTTCCGTGCACGAGGCGCAATAACAGGCGCTGCGCCAGAAGGTCATATCGATAAACACGCCTTCGATGGGGTAGTTGCCCACAATTTCCTTCAGACAGGCGAAGGCGTAATCGCGATAGGGCGTGTTGGCGCACGTCTGGCCATACCGGTTGTGGGTTAGGATCTGCGTATTGCCGGTGGGCGGCATCAATCGCCACGAGGGATGCTTTTCCGCCGCCCAATTGTCGCGGGTCACGATGAAGTAGGCGGCTGTGTGCAGCCCGCGGCGGCGGCTTCCGTGACGATTTCGCCAAACATGTCGCGGCCATGCAGATTCGCGTGCATCTGGCCGACCTTGGTCTTCCACAGCGCCAGGCCCACGCACGAATTCGTGTAGGGCATGATCTGCTGAAAGCCCGCGCGCACGATGGTGTCAACATACTCCGCCGTATCGAATCGGCTGAGAAAGCGCGGGTCCCAATCGGGGATGTGGGTGTCGATGAGCAGGCGGCGATAAACCTGCTTCGGCCACTCGGTGGAAAACTTGACGCCGTCGTCGGCGAAAGATGCGGGGCCCGCCGAGGCCGTGCCATTCAAGCTTGGCGTCACGCTGCCGAGAGTTGCACTGCTGATGAGTTTGTTAAAAGTTCGTCGATTCATGGGTCACCTTGATTTAGAGAATTCCTTGCGCGGGCATATTACTCCATAGGTTTCCAGAGCTACAGTAATTCCTCATCCAATGTTGCGGGAGCGTATAGGTGACGACTGGATTGGTGGGGTTTCCATGAACAATTCTTCAACAGACGTGGGTGGCGCAAACATTGCTTTTGATATATGTGCCCCTAGCTCGCGGGCAATATCGCTTGTCAGAGCGCCCATCCGCGGCCTGAAATCGGACTTGCAAATTGGGCTTGATGGCAGGGGGGCAGGAAATGCGTCCGAAGGGTTCTCATGCATGGCCCTCCCCGTTGGCACTGCCGAAACCATACGGGCACTCGGCCCTCCCCTGGGCCATTGCTTTGAGAGGTGTTTAGGCGTATGTTCCCTGCTGATTGCGAAGGCAAAACGCAAATCCCGTCTGAGATAAGGAGTCTTGCATGGCACGACTGTTGATTATCGATGACGAAGAGCCTTTATGTCAGGTTTTGGAAAACACCTTTCGCGAGAAGGGCCATATCGTGGAGACCGCCACGAGCGGACAAGCCGCAAAAGCGAAGATTGAGTCACATGCCTATGATTTGATCATTTCGGATATCCGCATGCCGGAAATGTCCGGACTCGAACTGCTCGAGCATGCACGCGCCACAAAGAACCGGACTCCGTTCATCCTGATGACCGCGGTTCCGACCGTGGCGACCGCCATCAAGGCCGTGAATCTGGGGGCTTACCGTTATGTAGTCAAGACAGATTCTTTGGTGGAAGATCTTTGCGCGATCGTCGAGGGCGCGCTGAAAGAGCAGGCAGAGTCCTAACCTGCATGTCGGCTTGTCATATGGATGTAAAGCGGGACAGTCCATATCGCAGCACAAATCGTATGGATCGCGAAAGCTGGGCCGCAACTCTTTGCTGACAGTCCCATGTTATGTGCGGTCCAGGGAAAAGCATATGAATCAATTTGTACGGAGGATACAGCCCGCGGCTTTGGCCTCGCTTCACTCCATGTCCGAACAGCCAGGCACAAACTGGTGGAAAGACTTGCTGGATCAATGGAGGCCAAGCGGTTCGACCGCAGAGAAACTGGGACTCCGGCTTGCGGTGAGGAATAACTATCTAAATCTCTATCGGCAAGGTCAATCGAGTCGCACGCGTCCAGTTCTCGCGGGCCCACAAGCCTTACGTCTCGACACATGTCAAATACGCGTTTGGGAAGGAAACGACGGAGCAAGTCTATGTGCAGATGCGAGATGGGACACATATCCGGCATCCTGAAACTGGTCAGACTCTGATTTATGAAGGCTCCTCCACCCTCCATAAATGGATCGAGAGGGCCGATGAAAAAAAAGGTCGTGAAAAGACCTGCGTGGACGAACTCATCGCCTGCAATTCCAGCATCATCGATATTGAAATGGGCTTGCCCGCGTCAGGCGATCGGAAGACTGCTCAGCGCATGGACTGTGTCGCTCTCGAACGGGAGGGAGATCGGATACATATCGTCTTTTGGGAAGCCAAGATGATCGATGATGCGGACTGCGTTCAAAGAGCATTCCAGAGGTTTCCCTCAACTCGATATATACCGCAAATACCTAGTGTAATGTCCCATAAATAATTGGCATTAGTATTGCTCAGAAAACAGGCATCTCTGGTGCACAATGGAGGTGCCTATGGTGATGGGACGGCCAAAAGCGACGTTGGTGTTAAGCCCGATACAGTGCGAACAGCTGAACAGTATGGCCCGTTCGCGTTCACTTCCGGCAGGACTGGTCAGTCGGGCACGGATCATTCTGATGAGTGCTTCGGGAAAAACGAACCAGCAGATCGCCCGCCAGTTGGGAATGGCGAATGCCACAGTGGGTAAGTGGCGCCGCCGATTCCTGGAGCGGGACGTGACCGGACTGCACGACGAATTGCGTCCAGGCCGCCCGCGTCCGATCAGTGACGAGCGCGTCGCGCAGTTGGTTCGCAAGACGCTGGAGACGAAGCCGAAAGAGGGTACGCAGTGGAGCCTCCGACAGATGGCGCGTCAGACGCGGTTGTCGAAATCGACGGTACACCGTATCTGGCAAGCGTTCGGGCTGGAGCCGCACCGGCAGCGGCATTTCAAGCTTTCGACGGATCCGTTTTTCGTCGAGAAAGTGCGCGACATTGTGGGTTTGTATTTAGATCCGCCAGAAAACACCGTGGTTCTGTGCGTGGATGAAAAGAGCCAGATTCAAGCATTGGAACGGACGCAGCCGATGCTGCCGATGGGACTCGGCTACGTCGAAGGGGTGACGCACGATTACCGGCGCCACGGGACCACGACGCTGTTTGCGGCACTGGATACGGCGAAGGGTACGGTGATCACCCGGTGCCGGCAGCATCACCGGCATCAGGAATACTTGGAATTTCTGCGGCAGATTGAGAAAAACGTGCCCCCCGACCTGGAGGTGCATGTCATCGTCGATAACTATGCGACGCACAAGCATCCGCGCGTCAAGAGGTGGCTGGCGGCGCGGCCGCGCTTTCATGTGCACTTCACACCCACCTACGCCTCGTGGCTCAATCAGGTGGAAATTTGGTTCAACCGGATCACCCAGCATGCCATCCGCCGCGGAACGTTTCGCAGCGTGAAGGAACTCGTGGCGAAAATCGATGGGTTCGTTCAGAACTCCAACGCCAACGCCAGACCCTTTGTGTGGACTGCCACGGCGGATTCGATCTTCTCCAAGGTTCAAAGACTATGTGAACGTATTTCCGGGACGGTACACTAGCGGACAACGATCATGCAACATGCGTCGAAAATGCATGCCCCACGCCCTTTGTCAACTGCTCAAAGAAATGCACGGAATGACCGTACATTTCCCCGATCTCGACCGGCACTGGACCCGCTGGTGATTGCAGCCTCACAGGATGGTGCCAATCTAAAGGTCGACCCTACGCCCCGCCTTGTCATATTTGGGAATGAGCAATACAAGAAGAAAGGGAACTGGGAATCTCACCTGCAAAAATTGCAAGCTGCGGGAATCCCTTTCCTGGTTCTTGCCATTAACCCTTACCTCCTCCACAGACCAGAGATGAGACCGTGACTGGCTTTCGGCTTACCGTCCATCGCGGCACGCAGCAGATCGGCGGGACCTGCATCGAAATCGTGCACCCGGATGGCGACCGTCTTGTCCTCGATGCCGGGCGGCCGCTGGACGCGCCGGAAGGCGCCACTGGCCTGCTGCCGGCGTCGCTGGATCGGACCCGCCCGGCGACCGTCCTGATCAGTCATCCCCATCAGGACCATTGGGGCCTGGTGGAGGAACTGCCGCCCGATTGGCCGATCTGGACGGGCTCGAAGCTCGGCCAAGCTGATCGCGATTACCAGCGACGTGACGCGTCGTCCGCTCGCCCGGACCTTCGAGACATGGAACAGCCGTTCGGGACCCTTCGCCATCGGGCCGTTCACCGTTACGACCTATCTCACCGACCATTCTGCCTTCGACGCCTATATGCTGCTGGTCGAGGGCGCCGGGAAGCGGATTCTCTATACGGGCGACTTTCGCCGCCACGGCCGCAAATCTGTGCTCGTGGACCGGTTTATGGCTAACCCGCCGCCCGATATCGACGTGCTGGTGACCGAGGGCTCCAATCTCGGCACGGACAAGCCGGTGAAGACTGAGAAAGAGATCGAGCAGGACTTCGTCGAATTGTTCAAACGGACCAAGGGCCGCGTCTTCGTGTCCTGGTCGGGCCAGAACATCGACCGCACGGTGAGCCTTTACCGGGCAGCAAAACGCACGGGCCGGATCCTCGCGATCGATCTCTATACCGCCGATGTCCTCGATCGGATTGCGGCAGGGACCCGTCTGCCGCGAGCAGGATTCACGAATTTGAAGGTCGTCGTGACCAAGGGGCTTGGCAGCTATTACCGCAAACTGGGCCGCGGGGACTTCGTGGCGAGAATGGCGATACACGGCATCGCCTCGCGCCACCTTGTGGGCGGCCGCCAAGTCATCATGGTGCGCCGCGCCCTGCTGCGTGATTATCAGGCTGCCGGCGTTGTGCCCACGGCTGATGACGCCTTCAATTTCTCGATGTGGAGCGGCTATCTCTCGGAACCCTATTTCACGGAGCCGCTGGAATGGTGCCGGGCGGGTGGGGCCGAGATCGCCTATATCCACACCAGCGGCCACGCCTCCCCAGTTGATCTGCGCGCCTTCGCTTTAGCCGTCCGACCGAAGATGGTCGTGCCGGTGCATGGCGTGAAATGGGACGAGGAGGCGCACGGCTTCGGCACAATTCGACGGCTTGCCGATTGGCTTTGGCACCATTCGCCGCCTTGCGGATGCCGGCCCGATGGTGGTCCCTTGACGATCTCACCCACACCGTGGGCCGTTGCCGCCAGGAGGAATACCGGTATGTTCCGGGAAGGTAACGTGAGCGGAGGCGAAGAATTTCCTCGCCCAAAGCCAGTTCCTATCAGCAAGCGCAGGCCTGATTTCCAAGGTCCGCGGCTTTTCGCACCTACTCCACCAAGGGCCGCGGACCTACAAACTGGTCCGCGCTAGGCTTGTTTGGAGCTTCCCACCTTGCGCAACTCGATCACCAGGCGTAGGGCGTCGTTAACGGCTCTTCCACTGCGAAAGGCCTTGTGGACATCGGGGTCCAGGAGAACGAGATTTGTGCCCGCGTGGTAGCGCTTCGCGTACTTGCCGCGCACGCCTCCCTTGAGCAACTGGCCAAGATCATATTCGGGCCGCAACTCGTCGTTCAGCTTATTCTTCCGTGTTTTCATAGGCTCTTTTTTCTCTTGCGGTCAAGGTTCGGGCAATGATGATCCGAATGTAGATGCTTGGCGGCTTTGTGGGCATCCCACTCGAACTCCACAAGTCTTTTGTAGCGAAATTCAAGCTGCTTTTGCAGAAGCCTCGCTGACCGCGGCCTTTCCTTCGATGACGAACTCACGGTCAATCCCCAAGGCGAATTGCGAAGACCAGTGACGAGTGACAAGTGACGAGTGCCGAGTCCAACCCCGAAGATTCTTGGGTGAGGCGCCGTTCGAACGGCTGAATGCAATCCGGAGACGTACGGGTAGGGCGCCCGACTTCGCCGGGACAAGTTGCCCTACCCGGTGTTTCGCAGGGTGAATGCGGAACCAGGGGGCGGCAAGCCGTCCCCCTCCGGCGCAAGGCCTTGCGACCTTCGCGGGCTATGAGTTGGCAATTAAAGGTCTTCCGGCTTCAACCCGGTGTGCTTGGCGATGCGGGCAAGCATTCTGGGACCGATTTCTTCCGACCCATCTTCCTTTTTGTTATAAGTGGGTTTTTCTGTCGAACTGCTTGGGATGACGGCAGTTAGGCGTTCGGTGGTGTTTAGGGTCTCCTGACTACATGGCGGGCAGGGAGACGCCGAGAGCCTTGAGAATTTCTTGCTGGCGAGCGTCCGGTTGGGGCAGCTTGGTCACGGTGGTTTTCTCATCGACCGCGTAGTGCAGCAGGCACAGTCGCGCGAGCGCCCGCAGCGCATCCGGCAGGGTGATCGCGTCGGCGCGCGTCTCGGTGGTGCCGAAGGCGGCGCGTAATCGCCGCTCCATCTCGCGGGTGACTTTCAACGCCAGCAGGCAGCAGAACACGTGCCCCCGCGTGCGACTCTCTTTGCGCACCCAGACGGGCCGCACTTCCAGCAAACCGGTCTTCAGGGTGCGAAAGTCGCGCTCCACCTTCTGGAGCGAAACATAGCTGTCATGCACTTGCTGGGCGCT
>CAVTDA010000096.1:0-75080 GCA_963733285.1 uncultured Acidobacteriota bacterium | reverse complement strand
GAGGGGGTGACGATCACCGACCCGGCGGCGACCTACATCGATGCCGATGTGGTTATTGGCCCCGACACGGTCATCGAACCCGGGGTCTGCCTGCGTGGAAGTACAAGAATCGGTTGGGGTTGCAAGATTGAGGCGCATTCGACGATCACCGACTCCGTTCTTGGGGACGCGGTTACGGTGCGCCACTCGTGCGTGATTACGGGCAGCCGGGTGGCCTCGCGCGCGGCGCTGGGCCCGTTTGCCCACCTGCGTCCCAATTCTGTCATCGAAGCCGAGGCGCGCATCGGTAATTTTGTGGAAGTGAAGAACTCAACCATCGGCAAGGGGTCCAAGGCGCAGCATTTGACCTATCTCGGCGACGCGACCGTGGGCGAGCATGCCAACATCGGCGCCGGCACGATCACCTGCAACTACGACGGGGAGAAGAAGAATCGCACGGAGATTGGCGACGAGGTTTTTATCGGCAGTGGGAACATGCTGGTGGCGCCGGTGCGAATCGGCAAGGGTTCCTACACGGCGGCGGGTTCGACGATCACGGAGGATGTTCCTCCCAGTCGCTCGCCATCGAACGAACGGCGCAGGTCAACAAAGAAGGCTGGGTGCGGGAACGAAAGAAAATGAAGAAGCACGCCGGCAAATAGTTACGCACTCAACGAAAACGCAGGGCCTCAGCGCTTTTTGCCCGACGGTTGATTCAGCGCCACGGCAGCTTCCGTGGTCAAAAGCAGGAAGGTGAAGGATTCCTGCAAGTAGAGCCGGACCACGCTTTCCGTGTGGTTGAGATAGCCGATGGAGGCATCCTGGCCAAGGTGGAGTTCAAAGTCGCCGCCCCGCGTTGTCAGTACGACCGCCCCGGGAATGCCCGGCGCCCAGATGACCTTGTCCTCCACCAGTTGTTTGACATGGTCAAGCACCGGATAGCCGTAGTCGCTGGTCTCCGCCAGCGCCGTGTAAGCATCTGAACCCAACAGCACCACGTAGGGCCCATTGACTCCGGCGATGCGCAACTGGCTCAACGCTTCGGAGATGGCCCGCGGATACTCGCGAACGTCGGCAGGCAGAGTCTTCTTGGGATTGCTGGTTCCCTGGCAGACGCCGGTAATTCCCGCCGCGCTGTAACCCATGAAAATGGCGCCGTCCTCGGCAAAGGCCAAGCGACGCGCCGCGATCTTGGCCGGCTCCCAATCGGAATCATTGGCGCCGCGCTCGACGTCGTCGATATCCTTGCGATCCAGCTCAAACGGCACTCTCAACTCCACGACGGCCTTCACTTCACGCTGGCTCGCGAGAACTCCGTCCCCCGGGGTGGCGATGGCCCGCTGGTGGCCGGTGCCCACGGCGGAAAGCCCCAGGCCCGCTGGCCCCTTGACATCCACGGCCCTGCGGCCTCCGAGGTGGCGCTTGAACGTCCTGGTGACTTCTTCTTCAATTTGTGCCCAGGCGGATTCGGAAATCGGGGCAAGCTCGCGATGCAGGTTATTCATGTTCGATGTCTCCTTTGAGTGAGCCAATGTGCAACGAACCGTCCTTCGCGCCGGGTGTTGCGGTTGCAGGATCCGCGGCCGGCGAAGCGGGAAGAGCATTTCCTGATTCCGCTTCGGCCAGGCTTTCAAGAAAAGTCGCGGTCGGCACGAAAAAGAGATTGCCGGTCACGGCGCGGCTGAAGTCGAGCAGCCGGTCGTAGTTGCCCGGCGGCCGCCCGACGAACATATTCTCCAGCATCTGCTCAATCGTGCGGGGAGAGCGGCTGTAACCGATGAAATAGGTTCCGAATTCGCCCGAGCCGGCGTGTCCGAAAGGCATGTTGTCGCGGAGGATTTGCTTCTGCGTGCCATTCTCAACGATGGTCGTCAGGGCGTTGTGAGCGGAGGTGGGCTTTACTGAATCGTCCAATTCGATGTCGGACAACTTCATTCGCCCAATGATTTTTTCCTGCGCTTCGGTGGAGAGGGCATTCCACCCCGCCATGTCATGCAGGTATTTTTGGACAATGACGTAACTGCCCCCGGCGAAGACCGGGTCCTCGTCACGAATCAGCACGGCTTCCGCGACTTCCTCGCCGCGCGGATTCTCCGTACCATCAACGAAACCGAGCAGGTCGCGATCATCGAAGTAGCGGAATCCCTGCACTTCATCGACCGGACTGACCGCGTCGCCGATCCGCGCCATGATCTGGGTGGCCATCTCGAAGCATAAATCCATCCGCTTGGCGCGGATATGAAATAGCAGGTCACCGGGAGTGGAGACGGCGTGGCGCCCATCGGCGCGAATCTCGCGAAACGGGTGCAACTCCATGGGGCGCGGCGCTCCGAAGAGCCGGTCCCACGCGTCCGACCCTATCCCCATAATGCAGGAGAGGCCGGCCTCGATATTGCGAAACTCGACCGCCCGGAACACCGATGCGAGGTCCGCGCAGAAGGATCGAACGGTGGCCCGGCTGCCGACTGCCGGCTTCAGCGCTACGACGAGAAAAATCGCATTCCGCGTCAGTGGAGCAACCACCTTTTGCGGGACACTACTCTTGCCCTGGGAAACTTGTAAGCCGCCGGTGGCATTGACCGCCATGAAAAGGCATCCTGTGAGGGCCAACTGAGCCCTCGATCCGTGAAGTTTTGGCATCGCCCTGCGTGTCGATTGAGATGTCCAGCTTACCATCGCCTCTTGATAGATGTCTACACCACGTCGCGCGCGCCGGATTTTGAATCCCCACGCCACATTTTAGCAATGTCGGTCCCGATCCTTGATCGTCCTCAAATTTTACCTAGGCGAGTAAGTTATTCAGGGTATGGAATTACCTGATTTCGAACCGCTATCCTTAACCCATTATAAAATAAACCAGTTAGCGACTGTATGGTTTGGCAGCTTGCGTGCGATATTGGGGGTCAGGAAGACATGCACGGGCGGTGCTTAGAGCTTCCGAAGGAAATCTTAAGGGTGGAGGGGAGATACTACGATGGCAATCGATGAGGTGCCTGTCCAATCCGGGCAATCGGCAGAACCGAAGAACAGCTCCATGGGGGGCTCGAAGACAATTTTGGTGGTGATCGCACTTGCGGCGCTGGCGCTGGGCGAATTGTTCACCGTCAGCCGCATGAACACCATGCGCGAGCAACTGACGACGCAACAGAGCCGGTTGCGCGATGATATGACGGGGCAACTGCGCGATCAGCTTTCCAACCGGCTGGCCACGATTCAGCGGCAAAATTCCGATGAGCTGGATGCCATTCGCACCGAGCTTGACGATGCGGCCAAGCGCGTGGGAACGCAGAGTGGGGAACTGAAGCGGGCGCGCAAAATGGTGGCGAATCTCCAGGACCAGCAACAGACGCAGACGGCCCAGTTGAAGCAGGAACTCGATCAGAAGGCTGACCAGCAGCAGGTGGGCGCCCTCAGTCAGGATATGAACAGCACGAAGACCGATCTTGACACCACGCAGAAGAATGTCAGCACGCTGGCGTCGGATCTGGGCATGGCCCGCAGTGAAATGGGCACCCTGATTGCGCGCAACCACGATGACATCGAATACCTGCGCAAGATTGGCGATCGTGACTATTATGAATTCACCCTGACCAAAGACAAGGAAGACAAAGTGGCGGGCGTGGGCCTTCTGCTGAAGAAGACCAACACCAAGCGCTACCGCTACAATGTGGCGACGCTGGTGGATGACATGCAGGTTGAGCGGCGGGATTGCACGGTGAATTCACCCGTCTACTTTTTTGTGAATGGTTCAAAAAAGCCTTACGAATTAGTGGTAAATAGTGTAGCATCGAATCAGGTGAAGGGGTATTTGAGTGCCCCTAAGGGTGTCACCGAGGTAGCTTCGCGCTCGGAGGGAGCGCACTAGCTTCAACCGCGGGGAGACTCTCTCACCGTGAGCGGGTCTCCCCCACTCACCTTTCAGGCTTGCTAACGTCCATTTCAAGCTGGACAACGCGCCAGGGTCCGGCCATGAACCTTGAAGGAGGTTTTCCATGGTCAAGCGCGTATTGCCATTTGTTTTGCTTGCCACACTCGCTGTTCCCCTCGCTTTAGCTGAATCCCCCACGGAAACTGCGGAGATTTCCATTCCTGCCGGCACCCTGGTGCATTGCCGCACCAATGCGACCATTACCACGATGCTAAACAAGGAAGGTGACGCGTTCACGTTTAACGTCACCGAACCGGTTATGATCAACGGCCGGGTGGCGATTCCCGTTGGGTCGGCGATTACCGGGCGCATCACGCAAATCGCGCGCCCCGGGCGCATTTCCGGCGTCGGCCAGATGCGCCTGAATGTCCAGCAAATCTATCTTCCCGACAGCCGTTCGTTTCCATTCTCGGCAACACTGATGACGGCCTACGGACCGAACCGCATGAAGGTGGTGGGCAATGAAGGGCTCGTGAAGGGGCCGAGTTCCCGCCGTCCGGACGCGGAAGAGATTGGCGCCGGAACCGTGGGCGGCACGCTCATTGGATTGATGTGCGGCCACCCGATCGTTGGAGCCACCGTGGGATTGACGGCTGCGACCGTCGATCGTTTGCGCCGCCGGGGTAAGGAGTTGACGATTCCTGTCGGGACGCAACTGAACTATCAATTGACCCGGGAACTCGCGATCAATCATCAGGCGCCCCTCACGACGGCGTCAAACCAGATTCCTGTTAGCAGACAATAATCGCCTCCACGATTGGATTCATGGGTAACTGAGGGGCGATGCGTCTTGCGCCGGGCAATCCCCGCAGACGCCGCCCCTGAGGCATCCAGAGACGCGGGCTCTGAACACCCGGGAACTCCCGGAATCGGCCGCCATGCATCCACCCGCGGGTCGTTCTCCGATTGTATTTACGCTAATTGTCCAGCTTTGGGAGAAGCAAGCAGCGGTTGAATCGTGACCGAGGCTTCAGCAAAAGGACTTTTACTTCTCTCCAATCGCTGATTAAGCCTTCAACTTCCGCATTGACATTTTTACCGAAACGTCTGTGCTATACTCGCAATTCCCAGCGAGGGTTGCGCTGTTTTGTTTGGGCTGGCTGCCGATCGTATCTTCGTGATCGAGTCTCAATCCCCATCTCTTCATGCTGGCCTTCTTGCCCGGGCCCCCCAGGATTATCCGGGTCAACGACTGATGTGTGCCTCATACGGAGGTTGTGCGTGTTGCTGATGTTCTCGCGGATGCAGGGGCCATTACCGTCAATTTCACGGTGGGCTGGGCAGAGGATGGGTGCGCGCTGCCTGTTGGCCTTTGTGCTTCTGATGGCACCGCAAGTTCTGAGCGCGCAGCAGGCGAGCAGTTCGAATTCGAATCCCGGGGAGAAAACCCAGGTTACGAAGCCGAAGGAAACCGTGGTGGTGACGGGTGTCTATGAACCGCTTCCCCTCGGTGAAGTCGACCGTCCGGTGACCCAGATTGACGTCCCCAGCAACGCGCTCGTGAGCAATTCTCTTGAAGATCTCCTGCGTCTCGATTCCTCCATCGACTTGCAGGAACGCGGCGCCAATGGCACGCAGGCAGACGTGGCGATGCGCGGCGGGACGTTTGAGCAGACGCTGATTCTCGTTGACGGCTTCCGCATGAACGACCTCCAGACGGGCCATCACGATATGGACCTGCCCTTCGATGTGGATTCTTTCTCCGATGTGGAAGTCCTGCACGGTGCAGGATCGGCGCTATACGGCTCGGACGCGGTGGGCGGAGCAATCAATTTCATTACCCATCCGCCCGTGGCCACCGAGCTGCGAGTGCGCGCGGCCGGCGGCAATTTCGGCGTCAATCAGGAAAGCGGCATCGCGAGCTTGGCTACCAAGAGCCTGGACGAACAATTTAACTTCGCGCGCGATTACTCCTCCGGATTCACCACCGACCGCGACTACCGCGATCTTTCCTACACTTCATTGACGGACTATTTCACCGGCCTCGGCATGAGCGAATTGATCCTGGCGCATAATGATCGCCCCTTTGGCGCGAATCAATTCTACGGACCCTACGATTCCTGGGAGCACACCAACACCTATTTTCTTGGCGCCAAGCAGGATCTGGGAAAGAACACGCAAATTTCCTTCGCCTATCGCCACCATCGCGACCGTTTTGTTCTGCTTCGCGAGGACCCCGCCGTTTACCAGAATCTGCACGCGCTGAGCAGCCTTCAGGCCGCCATCCGCAGACGGCAGGGAATAAACCCCAACATGCATTTCTATTATGGGGCTGAAGGCTACAGCGACAGTATTCACAGCACGAATCTGGGAGACCATACGCGCGGCCGGGCGGCGGCGTACGTGGCGTTTGACGCGCGGGCGCTGAAGCGGTGGTCGTTCAATCTGGCGGCGCGCGAAGAGGTTTACCGCTCCTACCAGGGGGAGTTTAGTCCCAGCGCCAGTGCCGGTTATTGGCTGAATTCCCACTTCAAATTTCGCGGCAATGCGAGCCACGCCTTCCGCGTGCCGACACTGACCGACCTTTATTACCACGACCCCACGAGTCTCGGAAATCCCAATCTGCGCCCCGAGCGCGCATGGGATTTCGAAGGCGGACTTGACTGGAACGCCGCGCACCGAATTCACGGCGACGTGACGTTGTTTCAGTTGCGTGAGCAGGATGTGATCGACTATATGCGCAGCTCGCCGGCGGAACAGTGGATGGCCACGAATATCGACAACCTGCATTTCAACGGCATCGAGACCTCGCTCGCCGCGCCCCTCCCGCATGCGCAGGAGCTCGACGTAAGTTACACGGCGATGCACGGCTACCACGAGCTGATGCCGGGCATCGAATCGGAATACGCCTTCTGGTATCCCACCCAGCAAGCGGTGGTTTCATGGCGCGCGCAGTTGCCGCACGGAATTTTGGCCCGGTCGCGCGTCGGCGTTCTCGACCGCTATCAATACAAGACGTACGGTGTGTGGGATATTTACCTCGCCCGCAACGCCGGCCGCATTCATCCGTTCGTGCAACTCACTAATCTCACCAATACCTCCTACCAGGAGGTTCAGATGGTCGCCACGCAGGGCCGCGCGGTCGTCGCCGGGGTCGAGGTCGTGTTGTATTCCGCCAGGAAGTAATCGGAGTCTCCTTGGTCTGCGACTTCTCTCCCTCACCGCGAGCTGCCATTGCAATGTGGACGGCACGGGTGTAGGTTGCTTTCTAAGCCCTCAATCGGCTTTAATCCCTTGAAGCCTTGGGGAGTAAACCATGACTGCTACATCACCCCGCGTTTGGGAACACGTATTTGCCTGCCTGATCCTTTTGATCCTGCTTGTGCCGGACTCGCTCGCCGCAGACCGAAAGGAAATTCTCCGTCAAGCCCGCGCCGCCTACTACAACCTGAAGACCCAAGGCATGGCGGGATTCGAATGCCAGGCGAAGCCGGAGTGGGAATTCCTGGATAAGGTCATGACGGATGACGAAGGACATAGTAAAGTCATGCCGATTTTGCGGCAGGTGCACTTCAAGGTTGTCGTGGGCCCGAGTGGTGACACAACCGTTTCGCACCAATCCGGCGAGGATTCACCCAATAGCGACGTGGCGGAGCGCGTTAAGAGAGTGGTTGACGGCTTCGGCCAGATCATCTTGGGATTCTTCCAGACCTGGCAGGGTTTCATGACCACCTCCCCATTCCCGGAAGTGGAGGATTCGTATCAATTGGAGGATTTGGGGGAGAAGTTCAAACTGACTTACCACCAGGAGAATACCGACGTTCAAATGACCATGGATCGCAGTTTTGCCATAAGCGAGGTGGTCTTTAAGATGCCTCAGGCCAACGTGACACTTCAACCGAGGTTTGACCTTGAGGGAAATAAGTTCGTGTTGTCCGGCTATGATTTCGAGAACGTACTCCCCTCCGGCGAGAATCAGCAGGGCAGTGTTACCATTCAGAACCAGAATTTGGATGGCTTGGTCTTTCCCCTGCGGGTTGGAATCAAAATGACGGTGGATTCCGAAGTCGCCGAACCGGCGTTTGATTTTACCGACTACCAGGTCAAGAAGAGGTAGTCATGCGGCCACCCGTGGCCGCGGCGTTGCCCCAACCGCGGGGAGCCGGAGCCTCTCAAAATAATGCGGCAGCGCTTCCCGCGTTCATTGCGGCTAGTCGGCGCCGTTCCGAGCGGGATTCGGGTAGGCATCGGATTCGTCTTCGCCAGGGCGATCTGCGAGGCAGGCAAAATCCTTTTCGATCAGGATAAAGAGCGTGGCCTCAGCGCTAATCCTCTGCTCGCACTTCAAGCTGACCTGCGCAGAGCCCGCCCATTCACGCCCCATGCTCTCAGGGATTTTGATAGTAATTACGTTGTCTCGGAGCGTGGCGGAGATTTGCTTTTCGTCCGGAGAAGTCACAATGGCATAAATCAACTGATTGCCCGGCGCGGCGGCGAATTGCGTCGACTCCGACACGAGGCCGTCCTTAACCAAACGGGCTACTTCACTTCCCCCCAGGCGCAGGCGAATCGAATTGCCTTTAATGCGCAACTTCATCGTGAGCTTCCTCTAACTGGAAACGAAATGAATCGGTGCATGGAGGATTCTATTCATCTCATGTCGAAAGTACAACCTCAACTGCGCGGGGGTAGCGTCCTCATTGGGAGTAATCCATATTTGTAACCGTGATGGTCATCCGGCAGAGGCGGGAGACTTCGAATCGACCCTTCTCATCAGATCGGAGGATTCTATTGATCAATACTCCAACTTGGACGTCACTGCCGCTACTTCGATCTCTCCCTTGAAAGCCAGGAGCTCATTCGAACGAGGTTTAATGCTTGCCGGAGCGTTATGGGCATCGGCTTGCACAAGTCGTGCCGAAGGGACTGACCCCAATAGGAGATTTGAAGGGTTATCGGACTTTTTGTCGGTGGCGGGTGAAGTGGCAGAAGGTCCTTGGTTAGAATGGCCTTGGTTTGACCAATTATGGACGGGCGAATGTTGACAGTACTTTGGCTCGTGTTATACTTAAATTGTTCGAGTCAGAAGGAAACTCGGACGCCTGCCAGGTGGGACTCGGGCTTTTCTTAATCGAAATCGGCTTTTCACGTCTTGCCATGCCGTCCGCAATTTACCTTCAATATAACTTTTCGAGGCCCCGTGGAAGCAACAACCTGCAAGAGAGAATTGCAAATTGAAATTCCGGTCGATATCGTGAAGCGTGAAGTTGACACGGTGGCGGGACAATTCGCCAAGCGCGCGCGCATTCCCGGGTTCCGTCCCGGCCATGCTCCTACGTCCTTGGTGCGGCGGCACTTTGATGGCGATATTCGCAGTGAAGTGGCACAAACATTGATTCCACGATTCTTTCGCACGGCCGTCAAGGAACAGAAGTGGGACGTGGTGGGGGAGCCGCACTTCCAGGAATTGAAATTCGAGGACGATCAGCCGCTTTCCTGCAAGGCGACGTTTGAGATTTTTCCCGAGATTGAGCTTAAGGAGTACAAGGGGCTGGAAATTGAAGAAGAGCCGCCGGTTGTTGCCGATGCCGATGTTGATAAGGCGGTGGACGAACTGCGCGAGGCTGCCGCGACATTTGATGTGGTCTCTGACCGGGCCGCTCAGGATGATGACTATGTGACCGTCAGTTATACGGGACACGATGTCACTGCCCCCGGAACCGAGCCCGCTCAAGCCAAGGAAGCGCAAATTCACCTCGGCGCGAAACACACGGTCCCCGCATTCACTGAAAACTTGCGGGGCGTCAAAGTGGGCGATGCCAAGGAATTTCCGGTCACCTACGGGGAGGATTATCAGCAGAAGAGTCTCGCCGGAAAAACTTATAGTTACCATGTCGAGGTTCAGAGCATCAAAAGAAAAGCAGTGCCTCCAGCCGATGACGAGTTGGCGAAATCCGTCAGTGAATACAAAACCCTGGAGGAGTTGCGAACGAAGCTGCGCGAGGACCTGGAGAAGGCCGCCCAGCGCCGCGTTGAGATTGATTCCAAGCACAAGCTGGCGGAAAAGCTGCTGGAGTCGCATCAGTTTCCCGTTCCCGAGGAATTGGTGGAGGCCCAGCTCGACCGGAAGCTCGAACGCACGGTGAGCCAATTGCTGCATCAGGGGATCGATCCGCGGCAAACCCAGGTGGACTGGAAGAAAGTCCGCGAGGAAGCACGGCCCGACGCGGAAAAGGAAGTGCGGGCTGCCCTGATCCTGGGGCGGGTTGCCGAGGCGGAGAAGATCGATTTGAGCGAGGAAGAGCTGGACGATGTAATCCGTGAAATCGCCCAGGAGCAGAGGATCACCGCGGCGGAACTGAAGACACGCTTGACACGCGATGGGAAGCTCGATACACTCAAATCCACTCGCCGAAATCAAAAAGCGCTAGACTTTGTATATCGCAACGCGAAAATCACGCGGAAAAATGCATAGGTTTCAACCCCGGCTTGGGAGAATTTGTAGATAAGAACATGAGCAATCAACCTAACATGACGCTGGTTCCCATGGTGGTGGAGCAGACCAACCGGGGCGAGCGCGCGTACGATATCTATTCGCGCCTTCTGCGTGACAACATCATTTTTATCGGAACCCCGATCGACGATACCGTCGCCAACCTCGTGACCGCCCAATTGCTTTTTCTGGAGGCGGAAGACCCGGAGAAGGACGTCTCCCTTTATATTAATTCCCCGGGAGGCTCGATTACTGCGGGGATGGCCATATACGATACCATGCAATTTATCCGTCCCGATGTGGCCACCATCTGCATCGGGCAGGCCGCCAGCATGGCCGCAATTTTGCTCGCCTCCGGCACCCCCGGCAAGCGTTATGCCCTCCCTAATGCCCGCGTCCTGATTCACCAACCTAGTGGTGGAGCTTCGGGACAGGCGACCGATATCGATATTCAAGCCCGAGAAATCCTACGCATTCGTGCCAGCCTGAACGAAATCATGGGGAAGCACACCAATCAACCGATTGAAAAGATTGAGCGCGACATGGAACGTGATTTCTGGATGAGTGCCCAGCAAGCGCACGAATATGGCGTCCTCGATGAAATCATCTACAAGCACAAGTAACCTGCGGAGACGAATTTGAAACGTCCTGGTACCGAGGAAATGCTTCGATGCTCCTTTTGCCAGAAGCCGCAGGACGCCGTGGCGAAGTTGATTTCTTCGCCCGGTGATCACGCCCGTGCGTATATTTGCGACGAGTGCGTGGGGGTCTGTAACGGCATCCTGGAAGAGGAGCGCTCCGACCGCATTCCTTCCGCGCAGTCCAAGCTGCCCCGGCCGGCGGAAATCAAAACGTTTCTCGATCAGTATGTGGTGGGGCAAGAGCAGGCCAAGAAGAAGCTTGCCGTGGCCGTCTATAACCACTACAAGCGCAATATCCTGACGCGGATTCGCAGCGATGTGGAGCTGACCAAGTCCAACATCCTGCTGATCGGGCCGACTGGTACCGGGAAGACCTTGCTGGCGCAAACCCTGGCGAGGATTCTGGAAGTGCCCTTTGCCATTGCCGATGCCACCACCCTGACCGAGGCGGGCTACGTTGGCGAAGATGTTGAAAACATCATCCTGAAGCTGCTGCAAAACGCCGGCGGCGACGTGCAGCGCGCGCAGCAAGGCATCATTTACATTGACGAGATCGACAAGATCGCCAAGAAGGACGAAAACCCTTCCATCACCCGCGATGTTTCGGGCGAAGGCGTGCAACAGGCCCTGCTGAAGATTTTGGAAGGCACGGTCGCCAACGTTCCTCCCCAGGGCGGGCGCAAGCATCCTCACCAGGAATGCACTCCGGTCGACACGGCGAACATCCTCTTTATCTGCGGCGGGGCGTTTGTGAGGATTGGAAAAGGTCATCGAACACCGCATTGGCAAGAAGACGATGGGTTTCCACGCCGAAGCGCGACGGCCGCAGCGCGGCCTCGGGGCGGCGCGACATCGCCACCCTGCAACAGGTGCAGCCGACCGACTTGATCCACTACGGCTTGATTCCGGAATTTGTGGGCCGCCTGCCGGTGGTGAGTGTGCTCAGCGACCTGGACCAGCAGGCGCTGGTGGAGATCCTGACACAGCCCAAGAACGCGCTGGTCCGTCAGTACCAGCGACTTTTCGACTTCGAAAACGTTAAACTGCGGTTTACCGATGAGAGCCTCGGCCATGATTGCCGCCCAGGCGATGGAAAGGAAAGTGGGCGCTCGCGGGTTGCGCATGATTCTGGAAGACTTGATGCTGGACCTGATGTACCACCTGCCCAGCCAGCGCAAGGTTCGGGAGTTTGTTGTGACCGATGAAATGGTCAAGAATCACGAAATCAATTTCAGTTCCGCTTTCCTTGAGAAGGCAGGTTAATGGACCCCATATGTTTTCAGGCCGTGAAAAGAACGAGACTCGATCGTTGCCGATGATGCCCATCCGCGATGTGGTCATCTTTCCCCACATGATGACTCCCGTTCGTGGTGGGACGCGAAAGCTCCATTCGGGCGCTGGAAGAGGCGCTGGCGGGCGACAAGAAGATCTTTCTGGCCACCCAGCATGACGCCGCGGTGGATGAGCCCGAAGCCCAACGAGATTTATCAGGTGGGGACCGATCGCCAACATCATTCAAAGCCTGAAACTGCCCGACGGCAACATCAAGGTGCTGGTGGAGGGCGTGGAGCGCGGCAAGATTCTGAAGATGTCGAACGAGGAAGGCTACTTCCGCGTCAGCGCCCAGACCAAGCAGTTCCGCCCGGTCACCACGCCCAGCCTGGAACAACTGGTTCAGCGCGCCACTTCGCTCTTTGAGCAGTACGTGAAGCTTTCCCAGAGCCTCAATTACGAGACCATGATTGCGGCCGTGAAGGTGGATGAAATCGGCAAGTTTACCGACACCATCGCCGCCAATCTGAACGTCAGCATCGAGGAGAAGCAGGAACTGCTGGAGATCTTCGATCCTGTGGACCGCCTCACGCGCCTGGCGGACATCCTGGAAATCGAAATCGAAAAGCTCAACGTCGACCGCACCATTCAGGGCCGCGTGAAGCGGCAGATGGAGCGCGCCCAGCGCGAGTATTACCTGAACGAGAAGATCAAGGCCATTCAGAAGGAACTGGGCCGCAACGAAAAGAACGAAATCGACGAGCTCAAGAAGAAGATTGAAACCGCGGGCATGACCAAGGACGCCCTCGAACACGCCATGGCGGAGCTCAAGCGCCTGGAAATGATGCCGCCCATGTCGGCGGAGTCCACCGTTTCGCGCAATTACCTCGACTGGCTGCTGGCCGTGCCCTGGAAGAAGAAGTCCAAGGAAATCCGCGACATCAGCCGCGCCCAGAAGGTTCTGGAAGAAGACCACTACGGGCTGGAGAAGATCAAGGAACGCATCCTGGAATTCCTCGCCGTGCGGCAGTTGGTGAAGAACCCGCGCGGCTCGATCCTCTGCTTTGTCGGCCCTCCGGGAGTCGGCAAGACCTCCCTGGGCCGGTCCATCGCGCGCGCCACGGGACGCAAGTTCGTGCGCCTCTCTCTGGGCGGAGTGCGCGACGAAGCGGAAATCCGCGGCCATCGCCGCACTTACATCGGCGCCCTGCCCGGCCAGATCATCCAGATGATGAAGAAGGCCGGCACGGTCAACCCGATTTTCCTGCTGGATGAAGTGGATAAGATGAGCATGGATTTCCGCGGCGATCCTTCCGCGGCCCTGCTGGAAGTGCTCGACCCGGAGCAGAACAACACCTTCATGGACCATTACCTGGACGTGGAATACGACCTCTCCAAGGTCTTCTTCATTACCACGGCCAATGTCGTTCACACCATTCCCCAGCCCCTTCAGGATCGCATGGAGATCCTGCGGCTGGAAGGCTATACCGAGCCGGAAAAGCTGGAAATCGCCAAGCGTTTTCTGGTTCGAAGAAGCAACGTGAGGCCGCCGGGCTTGAGCGCGGAGAATCTGACGCTTTACGGACGAGGCCATTGTGCACATCATCCGGCATTACACGCGCGAGGCGGGGGTCCGCAACCTGGAGCGCGAAATCGCCAACGTCAGCCGCAAAGTGGCCCGAAAGGTGGTGAAGGATGGCAAGAGCCTCAAGGTCGTCGTGGGACCGGACGATCTGAAGGAATACCTGGGGGTCATCAAGTTCCGCGACACCAAAGCCGAAGAGAAGAATGAGATCGGCCTGGCCACGGGACTGGCTTGGACGGAAGTGGGCGGCCAGATCCTGAACATCGAAGCCACGCTGATGCAAGGCAAGGGCAAGCTGCTGCTGACCGGCAAACTGGGCGACGTGATGCAGGAATCCGCGCAAGCCGCCATGAGCTATGTTCGCTCGCGCGCCGCGCAACTGGGACTCGATCGCCGATTTCTATCGTCACCTCGATATCCACGTTCACATCCCGGAAGGGGCGATTCCCAAGGATGGCCCCTCGGCGGGGATCACGCTCGCCACGGCGCTGGTCAGCGCCCTGACCAAGATTGCGGTGCGCCGCGATGTGGCCATGACCGGAGAAATCACCCTGCGCGGAAAGGTGCTGCCCATCGGCGGCGTCAAGGAAAAGCTCCTGGCCGCTCACCGCGCCGGCAACCGGACGATGATCCTGCCGCGCGACAACGAAAAGGATTTGGCCGACATCCCTGCGAATATCCAGCAGGAATTGACCATCCGCTTCGTCGATATGCATGGATGAAGTCCTGGACTGGCGCTGGAAAAGAAGCTCGAGGCCCGGCCCGTTCTCGTTCACGGGCGAGGTTACGCCGCCCACAATCGAGACCCCCTCGAAAGACTTGGGCCGGGAGCCCATGACCAACTAGACGATTCAAGGGACCAGGGTATTTTGCTGGAGGAATCGAAACCCAGCGAAGAAGTGCATCAAACCTGCGGGGCAACTGTCGCGGGTATTCGTGGAAGGTCGCCCGTTTTCAACCTCTCACAACTTGGTCCGCGAGTTTTCGCTGCTGCGAACGACGCTTCTTGCCGCACATTGAAGACTACTCAGGTAACTGCTGAGTAAACCATCACGCCCAAGGATTGATCCGCGAGCGACTTGGCAATGGAACCCGAACAATCAACGGGACGGTCATTTGACCGGAAATTTCAACTGAATTGAGAGAAAAGTTATGCCTGCAAAGAAACAAGAAGTGAAAACCGAACGAAATTCAGGAAGAAAAGATCGAGGAACTGAAAGAAGGCGAAGTCCTCGATATCGGCAAGCTGAAGGAAATGAACATCACCACGCTGACCCAGGTGGCGAAAGACCTGGCCGTGGTGGGGCCACCGGCCTGCGCAAGCAGGAATTGATCTTCAAGATCCTGCAAGCGCAGACCGAGAAGAACGGCCTGATCTTCTCCGAGGGCGTGCTCGAATGCCTTCCCGACGGCTTTGGATTCCTCCGCGCCCCGGACTACAACTACCTGCCGGGGCCGGACGATATCTACGTCTCGCCGTCCCAGATCCGCAAGTTCGATCTGCGCACCGGCGACACGATCTCCGGCCAGATCCGCCCGCCCAAAGAGGGTGAGCGCTATTTCGCGCTCATCAAGGTCGAAGCCATCAACTTCGAACCCCCCGACGAGTCGCGCAACAAGATCTTCTTCGACAACCTCACGCCCCTCTATCCCCAGGAGCGCATTCACCTCGAGACGGTCAAGGACAACATCTCGGCGCGCGTGCTGGATCTGCTGACGCCCGGTCGGCAAGGGACAGCGCGGCCTGATCGTGTCGCCTCCGCGCACCGGCAAGACCATGCTGCTGCAAAGCCTGGCCAACTCCGTCACCGCCAATCACCCGGAAATCACGCTGATCGTGCTGCTCATCGATGAGCGGCCCGAGGAAGTCACGGACATGCAGCGCACCGTGAAGGGCGAGGTCATCAGCTCCACCTTTGATGAGCCCGCCGCCCGGCACGTGCAGGTGGCGGAAATGGTGCTGGAAAAGGCCAAGCGGCTGGTTGAGCACAAGCGCGACGTGGTGATTCTGCTCGACTCCATCACCCGTCTGGCGCGCGCTTACAACACCGTGGTGCCGCCCTCCGGCAAGGTGCTCTCCGGCGGCGTCGACTCCAACGCTCTGCAACGGCCGAAGCGCTTCTTCGGCGCGGCGCGCAACATCGAAGAAGGCGGCAGCCTGACCATTATCGCCACCGCCCTGATCGATACCGGCAGCCGCATGGATGACGTGATCTTTGAAGAATTCAAAGGCACCGGCAACATGGAAGTCCACCTCGACCGCAAGCTGGTCGACAAGCGCGTCTTTCCCGCCATCGACCTCAACAAGTCCGGCACCCGCAAGGAAGAATTGCTGGTGCCCCGCGATGAGTTGAACCGCATCTGGGTTCTGCGCAAGGTTCTGAACCCGCTCTCGCCGGTGGAATCGATGGAACTGATCATCGACAAGCTGTCGAAGAGCAAGTCCAACCAGGAATTCCTCTCTTCGATGAGTAATGGCGGCGGGCCCGGCGGCGGTAGGTAATTGCGGACGGGAACTGGATTTGGGGCGCGTTCTTGCGCCCCGACCTGTAATTCATCAAGCCGCATTCACTCGATTCCAATTCAGTCTCGTCCAGCACGTCCATGACAGGCTAATCCCATGATTCCGAGTTGAGCTTTTTTCCGCGTACTTGCCCTCAGCCCTTGCCAAGGGAATTCCACTCAACCCTCATCAGGTTTCAAAAACCCAAACCGGTCATGCCGGTATATACTGGGTAATGGGCTATCACTGAAATGTTGAGTTGCCGAGTCTGGTCGCGCGGGCGGCCTTTCGCGGCACAATTGGAGGGACAGTTTTATTTGCAAGGTGGGCTAATCGTTCCAAGGTAAATGGACGGGGCTGGTTTCAAGTGCAATACGCCTGCCGAGTTCTTTTTCCCCTTGGCCTCGCCCTGGTGGCTTCCAACCTGTTTGGGCAACAGGGCCTGACGCCGTTTGATATCTCGAAATATCACCTATCAGCCTCAGAGGATCCGCAAGTTGCCACGCAGAATCCTCACTCCGGCGAGCCTGCCCCATCGGACCCCGCCACGACGCAACATCAATCTGACAATAAGGCTGCGGCCACGAAGCCGGCGCCCCAGCCCAAGCGAATTCTGGGTGTGATGCCAAATTTTCGCGCCGTCAGCGCCGGCGAAATCCCGCCGCCGCCGACCCCCAAACAAGCCTTTATCATCGCCACCCGGAATAGTTTTGATTATTCCTCATTTATTTTTGTCGGAGTCACATCCCTATTGGCCGAGGGAACCAACACGCACCCGCAGCTCGGCAAGGGTGTGCCTGGTTATGGGAGATACTTTTGGCGGGGGTTTGTCGACAAGGCGGATGGCAACTACCTCGTGATTTTCGCCTTGCCCACCGTCTTCCACCAGGACGAACGCTACTACGCTCTGGGGCAGGGGAGCATCTTGAAGCGCGCTTTTTACGCCGCGTCGCGCATCGCCGTTACCCCCAGCTATTCCGGCCATCCCAGCTTCAACGCCTCCGAGCTGCTCGGGCGCGGAATCGCCCAGGGTGTTTCTCTCTCCTATTATCCCAGCAAGACGCGGACGTTTGACGCCATCGCCAGCAAGTATGCTTTCGCCCTCGGGCGCGACGCCTTGACAAATGTTTTCCGCGAATTCTGGCCCGACATCGCCGTCCACGTCCTTCACCGCAATCCCTAGCATTGGCTGGGATCCAACCCTTCCATCCCTTTACTCCTAGGTCGGTCCCTGCAACCATTTTGCGAGCAGGAACAATTCACCGGCAACATAAAGAATCCCGAATATGACTTTGTTGTTCCGTGCCAGCCAAAGAGGCAGGTAAATATCGAAGTTGTCCTTCCGGTCGTCGGTATACCGCGCGGCTACATCGGTCAAGGGGCACCGGCCCCGATTCGCGAGGATGACGATGCACTCCACCAAGACCAAAGCGGAGAGAATCACCGCCCAGCGGAATCGTCTCTCCATGCCTGCCAGGGGTATGGCGAGAATGCAGGCCACGAAAAAAGCCCAGATGATGGTGTGCGCGAGTTTGATCAGAACCAGACGCAGGCTGGCATTTTGAATTCGGCGGGGAGGAGATGCGGAAGGCTTTCCTTCTTTCATCTCACATCAATTGGCGGTCGAGGGCCAGCGCGAGGATGCGTTCCACCACCTGTTCGGCAGCGAGACTCGTGGAATCGATTTCCACCGCGTCGGCGGCAGGCTTGAGGGGCGAGATTTTTCTTTCCGCATCGAGCTGGTCGCGGCGGCCGATTTCGTAGGCAGTCTTCCCCACCGTGGTTTCATGGTTCTGATCGCGGAATCCTGCTTCAGCCGCCGGCGCGCGCGCTCTTCCATATCCGCCTTCAGGAAAATCTTGAGTTGGGCCTGGGGGAATACGACGGTGCCGATGTCGCGCCCTTCCATCACCACTCCTCTGTTGCGCGCAAACGAGCGCTGCATCTCAATCAGCCTGGCGCGCACTTCCGGCAGGCGTGAAACCTGCGCCGCGGCAAGCGTTACCTCCGGGGTGCGCAAACGCGCCGTCACATCGATGCCGTCCACGAGCACGTGGGGGTCTCCGCCATCGGTGGTCACCTGGACTTCGGTGGAGGAAATCAGTTTGGCGACGGCGGGCTCATCGAGGGGATCGATTCCGGCTTCCAGCACCCGGAGCGCCGCGGCGCGGTAAGTCGCACCGCTATCCACATAAGTCAATCCCAGCCGCGCCGCCAGCATTTTGCGCCACCGTGCTCTTGCCCGCGCCGGCGGGGCCGTCAATGGTGATTACTAAGGGTTCAGGCATCATTAGTCCATTATTGGTGATTGGCGATTTGTGATTTGTGATTGGTGACTGCAATTGCGATCCGATCCTGCCGGGTACATCGCGGAATCGGCCAATCACAAATCACCAATCACCAATCGACTATATTCTCTTAAACGCCTTCATCAAATCCTTCATTCCGTACCGCAACACCGTGGGGCGGCCGTGCGGGCAGGTCATGGGGCAATCCGTTCCCCAGAGCGCTTGCAGCAGCCAGTCCATTTTGCTCGGCTCCAGCGCCATGTTCACTTTGATTGCCGCATGGCAGGAGATGGAGGCCGCAATCCTGCCGCGCAGTTCGTCCAACGAAAGCGCGGCGCTTTCCGGGTTTGCGCCTTCCAGAACTTCCACCATGAGCTTCTCGACTTCGTCGGCGGGAAGGTCCGCCGGGCGCGGCCTTGATGGCCACGGTGCGCTGGCCGAACGGCTCAACTTCAAAACCGTTCTCCGCCAATTCATCGGCGATGGCCTGGTACGTCACCTGCTGCTCCGGCTTCAACTGGACGATGATCGGCATCAGCAGCCGCTGCACTTCCACTTTCTTTTCCTGCCGCCGCCGCACGTGGTGGTCGAAGAGCACGCGTTCGTGCGCGGCGTGCTGGTCGATGATCCACAGGCCCTCGGAATTGACCGCGACGATGAAGCTCTCCTGCACCTGTCCCAGGGGTTGGAGATTCAAGGGCAATTCGCGCGGGGATTCGAATGCTGCCGGCTCTCCGCCGGATCCGGTCGGGACGCGCATCCTCGAAAGTTGCACCGGCGCATAGGGAGCGAGAGCTGCATCGAGCGGCAAGCGCTGGGGACGAGGTTCCGGTCGCGCGGGGGAAAGATGGAACTCGCCGCCCGACCCCTGCGCCCCATTGCCGGGCGGCGCGGGAGGCGGCATCGGCGCCCCGCATCAGCGGCGGCTCTTCCGCCAGTCGATCCGCCACGTCCGCCGCCTCCACGGCCAACCCCGCGGGCGGCGCGGATCGTGACATCGGGAATGAAGCCACCGGGCGCGTGGCCAGCAGCGTCTGCCGAATCGAGTCGCGCACCAGGTCGTGCATGAAGCTCCCGTGGCGGAACCGCACCTCGATTTTCGAGGGGTGAACGTTCACGTCCACTTCGCTGGGGGGAATCTCCAGAAAAATCAGGGCCACGGGAAAAACGCCGGACGGCAGGATGTTGCGATAAGCTTCGGTAATGGCGTGCAGAATCAGGCGGTCGCGCACCAGGCGCCGATTCACAAAGAAGTAAATATTGTTGCGATTCAGCTTCTGAATTTCCGGCCGCGAAACAAACCCCTGCACCCGGATCAGCGGGCGCCTCGCCGGCGGGCTTCGCCCTCTTCGCCCGCTTCGCCAATGGCAGCCGCCAAAACCCGGCGCTCCACCGGCGCCATCTCCAGAAGTTGCTCGAGGGTCTGCCCGCCCATCACCTGGTACAAGCGCTCGCGATGACTCGCCACGGGCGGAACGTTCAGAATTTCGTTGGTGAGGGAGGTCAGGCGAAAACTCTTCTCCGGGTGCGCCAGGGCGTAGTGGGTGGCCAGCGTGGCGATGTGGCCAAGTTCGGTGGATTCCGACTTCAGAAATTTGCGCCGCGCCGGCGTGATGTAGAAAAGGTCGCGAACTTCGATGCTGGTGCCCTGCGGCCAAGCCACTTCTTTCACGTCGCGCAGCTTGCCCCCGGCGAATCTCCACGCGCGTCCCGGAATTCTCCGAGGCGTGCCGGGTTTCCAGCACCAGGCGCGAAACCGCCGCAATCGAGGGCAGCGCTTCCCCGCGGAAGCCCAGGGTGGAAATCTCGAACAGGTCCTCCGCGGAGCGAATCTTGCTGGTGGCGTGCCGCTCGAAGGCCAGCAGCGCGTCGTCGTGCGTCATTCCCTGGCCATCATCGACGATGCGAATCAGGCGCTTGCCCCCGCCCTCGACGGTGATTTCCACACGATTCGCGCCCGCATCCAGGGAGTTCTCCAGCAACTCCTTCACCACCGACGCAGGCCGCTCCACCACCTCGCCGGCGGCGATTTTGTTGGCAACGGCTTCGGGGAGAATGCGGATGATGGACATGGAATTGACGATTGTCGATTGACGATTGTCGATTGACAATCCAATCCTTACTGCCTCGGAAGGCAGCCTTTCAATCAGCATGAGACAATCTTCAATCGACAATCGAAGATCGACAATCGTCAATCTTTCTTCATCTTCAGCCCCAGCTCTTCCAGTTGCTCGGGATCGACCCCGGCGGGGGACTTCGCACATCATATCGATGGCGCTGGCGGTTTTGGGGAAGGCAATGACTTCCCGGATGCTCGCCTCGCCCGCCATCAGGGCGTTGATGCGGTCGAGGCCGAGGGCGATGCCGCCGTGCGGAGGCGTGCCGTATTCCAGCGCTTCGAGGAAGAATCCGAAACGCTCGCGCGCTTGTTCCTCGCTCAGGCCCAGCACCTTGAACACCTGCCGCTGCACGTCCTGGCGATGGATACGAATCGAGCCGCCGCCAATCTCCGAGCCATTCAACACCAGATCGTAGGCGCGAGCCTTGACGGCGCCCGGGATCGGTTTCAAGCTTCGCCAAATCCTCTTCGCGCGGCGAAGTGAAGGGGTGATGCATGGCGGCGAAGCGCTTTTCCTTTTCGTCGTACTCAAACATGGGGAAGTCCACGACCCAGAGAAAATTCCACGTGCCGGGCTTGAGCAATTCGAGCTTGCGGCGCAATTTCGAGGCGAAGTCGCCCGAGGCGTTATCCAGCATGCGAAGCGCGCCGGGGCTGGAGGCCGACTTGAGCCCCAGCAGCAGAACCAAGTCGCCGGATTGCGCCGCCACCGAGGCAGCGAGCGCCGCCACGGCAGGTTCGCCCAGCGGCTTTCATCAAGCGGCGATTGCGGTTCGCGCCGCGCTCAACTTGATGTAGGAGAACCAATCCACGCCCAGTGATTTCGCCGTTTCCTGAAGCTTGTCGAGCTGGCTGCGCGAGCGCAGTTGCCCCATCCCGGCACCCGCATGGCCTTGATGGGCTCGGCCACGCGCACCTTCTCCGCGTCGCCCGGCGCAAGCTTGACGCGTTTCCATTCCAGGCCGAATCCCGTGTGCGGCTTGTCGGAACCATACTTCTCCATGGCCTCGTCGTAGGCCATGCGGGCGAAACGGCCGCTGCACCTTGACGTCGACCAGCGCAAAGAGCTTTTCCATCAGGCGCTTCGATGATGTCGAACAACACCTCGCGCTGCGGGAACGCCATCTCGATATCGATCTGGGTGAATTCCGGCTGGCGGTCGGCGCGCAGGTCTTCATCGCGGAAGCAGCGGACGATCTGGTAATAGCGGTCGAAGCCGCCAATCATCAAAAGCTGTTTGAAGAGTTGCGGCGACTGCGGCAGCGCGTAAAAATGGCCGTGGTGCAGGCGGCTGGGAACCAGATAGTCGCGCGCGCCTTCCGGCGTGGAGCGGGTCATGAAGGGCGTTTCGATTTCCTGAAAACCGTGCTCGCCCATATGCGCGCGCACCACCTGGCCGGAGCGGTGACGCAGGCGCAAGTTGCGCTGCATGCGCCCGCGGCGCAAATCGAGATAGCGGTAGCGCAGGCGGGTCTCTTCACTGGTCTTGGTTTCGTCTTCAATCGGGAACGGCGGCGTCTTGGCTTCATTCAGGACCAGCAGCGTGCGCGCCATCACTTCCACTTCACCGGTGGCAAGGGTGGAATTCACCGTGCCCGGCGCGCGCAGCACCACTTCACCTTCCACGCCCATGACGTACTCGCCGCGAATCTCCTCGGCCCGGTCGTGGACTTCGGCGCTGATGGCGGGATTGCAGACGATCTGCGCCCTGCCCGTGTGGTCGCGCAAATCGAGGAAGATCGAGATTGCCGAGGTCGCGGCGGACATCCACCCATCCGGCCAGGAAAACGGTCTGGCCCGCATGCTCCTTGCGAATCTCGCCGCAATAGTGCGTTCGCTGCCGATCACCGAGAAGATCGAGTTTCACAATCACCGCCGAATGAATTAAGAATTATGAATTATGAATTGATAGAGTCATTGAATTATCAGTTTGCTAGTCGAGATACTTCACATTCAGGACCGACTTGGATTCCAATTCTTAATTCATAATTCTTAATTTCTGCTTCACATACTCCGCAATCGCCCGCGGCTCAAGCTCAGCTTGTTCGCCGCTCGCCATGTTCTTGACCTGGTATTTGCCGCTGGCGAGTTCGCCTTCGCCGATGATGACGGCAAAGCGCGCCTGGAGCTTGTTGGCGATGCCCATCGCTTTCTTGATTTTCATGGGGTCGTAGTCGATCTCGGCGCTCACGCCCTGCGCGCGCAACTCTCGCACCAAGCGCGAGGGCCGGGGCAAGGGTCGGCTCGCCCATCCAGACGACGTAAGCATCAAGCGGATTCCCGGGTTGAAGCGCGGCCGCGGCCTGCACGGCGAGAATCAAGCGGTCCTGGCCGATGGAGAACCCGATGCCGGGCGTGGGCGGGCCGCCCAGCATTTCGGAGAGCCCGTCGTAGCGGCCGCCGCCGACCAGCGCGTTCTGAGCGCCGAGCGCGCCGCTGGTGATCTCAAAAGTTGTGCGCGTGTAGTAGTCGAGCCCGCGCACCAGGCGTGGAGTAATCTGATAAGCGAGGCCGCGCGCCTGAAGCTCGCTCGTGACGCGGTCGAAATGCTGCGCGGCACTCGGGGTCGAGGTGGTCGATGATCTTGGGCAGCTTTTCGATGATCGGCTGGTCCGCCTCCACTTTGCAATCCAGCACGCGCAGGGGATTGGTGTCCGCGCGGCGCTGGCAATCCGCGCACATCGTGGCCTTCACGTTCTGGAGTGCCGCGCGCAGAGCTTCCAGATAAGCGGCGCGGCAATTCGGGCATCCCACCGAGTTGACGAGCAGTTGATACTCGCGAATGCCCACGCGCTCGAGGAACAGCACCAGCATCTCGAGGACTTCCACGTCGACCAGGGGGTTCTGCGAGCCCAGGACTTCCGCTCCGATTTGATAGAACTGGCGGTAGCGGCCCTTTCTGCGGGCGCTCGCGGCGGAACATGGGGCCGATGTAGTAGAGCTTCTGGATGCCGCCCTGGTTGTAAAGGCTGTGCTCGATGTAAGCGCGCACCACGGAAGCCGTGGCTTCCGGGCGCAACGTCAGCGATTCCTCGTCGCGATCGCGGAAGGTGTACATCTCCTTCATCACGATGTCGGTTTCGGCTCCCACGCCGCGGGCAAAGAGCGCGGTCTCCTCCAAAATGGCGTGCGAATCTCGCCGTAATGATAAGCGGCGAAGACGCGGTGGGCCTCGGCCTCGACGCGCTGCCACAGACTTGTGTCCGGCGGCAGCAGGTCGCGCGTTCCCTTACAGAACGGATGGGTTCGGCTCGATTCGACACGTTATTAGCCTCAGATTTAGGGCGGATTGTGACCTGCAGACTCCTGGCTCTTGCTTCGGATTCACCAGCGAGCGAAGCTGGGCCTCGCTTGGCCAGATAATCCTTCTTGTAGCGCAAATAGTTTGTCGCATGCATATCTGATGAACGCCAGTTCTTCATCCGTCACGGCGCGCCGGAACTTGGCAGGAACGCCCATGTAAAGGCTGCGCGGGGGGATCACCGTGTTTTCCGCCACCAAGGCTCCGGCGGCGACGATCGATCCTTCACCCACTTGCACGTGATTGAGCAGCACCGCGCCCATTCCGATCAGGCAGTGATCGCCGATGGTGCAGCCGTGCAGCGTGGCCTGGTGACCCACCGTAACCCAGTCACCCACAATCGTCGGGGCGCCTTTCATCGTGTGGATCACCGTTCCATCCTGGATATTGCTGTTCGCACCGACACGAATGGGTTCGATATCGCCGCGCAAGACGCACTGAAACCATATGCTGGAGTTATCGGCAAGCTCGACCTCGCCAATCACATCGGCGCTGGGGGCGACATACACGGATTCGCCGATCCGCGGAGTCCGCCCCGCGAGCGTAAGTATCATTCCTGCCTCGATTTAGCCGTTAATCTTCAGAAGCGTCAAACCAATAATGTTAGCACTCTGGAAAGACAAGCTGCAAGGAGCGGGCAATTTTGGATTTGGGAATTTGGATTAAGGAACGCCGAGCTTCCCCGCAAGATGACCCATCTTAGTGCCGCGTGGGCAGCAATTCCATGGGTTTGCCTTCCACCCACGGTTTGTAGCTTGCCGCGAATTTGATCCGATCATCGAGCGGGGGATGACTGTAGAGCCAAAACTTGATCAAAGGATTTGGGGCTGGATCCGCTAGGTCTTCCGCGCCGAGGATCTGGAAGGCGCGGACATCACTGGAATTGGGGTCGTCAACGGTTCCGTAAGCCGCTTCCAATCCGAATTGATCCGCCTGATGCTCATAGTGGCGGGAGATACCATTGATGATGGGGTCGGCAAAGAATCCCATCGCGGTAAAGACGATGAGGATGAGTGGAAGCGCGGCAAGGTCCCCGGCTTCGGTCACGCCGAACCGTGAGCCGGACCGCCGCACGAGGGCATTGACGGCGTAAAAACCGAACAGGAAGAGGACCAGCGCGATACCCTCATCCAGAGCAAATTCCTTGGGGATGTGGTGCAGGACGTAGTGCCCCGCTTCGTGCCCCAGCACCAAAAGGACTTGGTCCTGGTCCAGCTTTTGCAGGGAGGTATCCCAGATTACCACCCGTTTGCTGGCTCCCAATCCGGAAACGTAGGCATTGATTTCCTTCGTGCGGGAGCTGGCGTCCATTTCATAGATGCGTGAAGAAGGAATCGAGAGCCCCGCGTGAGAGAGCATGGACTCAATTCTCCCGGTCAGGACCGGCTGGCTTTTTTGCAGAGGAGCAAAGCGATTGAAGAGTGGCTCGATGACTTCGGGCCCTGCAATAATGAAGCAAAGAACCAAGGGGATCGACGCGAGCCAAAAGGTAAACCACCAGCGCTTCGGTTTGGCGCGGACGACGGAATAGAATATCCAGGCAACAATTGATCCAATGATGGTGGCGATCAGAAGGCTCTTTGCCCAATCAACGGCCCAACCTGCCGGAGTCTCGGTTGAGAGACCAAACCGGTGCTCGAGAATGTACCCTTCGTAGAATTCGATGGGAAGATTGAGTAAGAAATTGACGATGACGAATAGAGGGATAAAGATCAGGCATTGTACGATCAATCGTCCCGAGGCTTTACTCGCCCACTTGCGGAACACCATCGCAATGCCTGCCCGCCAGATGAAAAAATAAATTCCCAGCGAGACGAGCGTTCCCAGGAAGTACAAAGTGTAGCGCGCATGGGAATAGGCGATGGCCTTGGCGCGGCGTTCGGGCGAAAGAGAATAAGACGGAATCGGAGGCGGCGCCGGATTGACCAGATGTGAGGGCGCCGGCTGCTGCACTCCCGAAGCTGAGGAACGAGCAAGATCTCTCGCGATGACGTTTGCTTTCGCCGCAACGAGCAGGGCGAACAAACCGATACGATAAAGAGCCTGAAACGTCGAACCATAGGATCCATGTCCTCATCAAGTTAAACAATCACACGTTGAGCAGGCAAAAAGGGGAAAATCATACCCAAGGAGAATGCTCTTGACAATCCCTCTCTCTCTTTCTAGACTTAAAGCCTGTATTTTCAGGAGGTTTGCGTGATAAAGCTGGATATCATCAATGAGGTCGTCAATCGCACGAGCATCACGAAGACAAAAGCGGAGATGGCGGTCGAAACAGTTTTCGATTCCATGAAGAAGGCTCTGACGCAGGGCGACCGCATTGAATTGCGCGGATTCGGGGTTTTCAACGTAAAACCGCGCAAGACCGGTATTGGTCGCAACCCCCGTACCGGCGCGGAAGTCAGCATTCCCCCCGGCAAGGCCGTCCGCTTCAAGCCCGGCAAGGAACTGCAATCTCTTTCCTAACCTGTGTTCACTGGTGCTGCGGATTGATGAGAAGCCAACGCCTGTCTCCAGGCGGTGACCGGAGAGCCGATCATCGGATTCTCGGGCGTTGGCCCTATTTACACGTGGTGCGGAGCGGGCGAGAATAGGATTCTTCCCCACTTCTCTATGGGTGATGAATCCCAATTCGAGCAAATGACCCCGCCACAGGTAGGTGAAATCCCCTGGGTCAGCCGGCCTTGGGTGCCTGTCCACTGGCCCGCGAAGCCCCGCACGCATTGGTACAATTCACTTCCATTCCATGTTGCGTTGTTCCTGCTAACCATATTGACGACAACGGTCGTGGGGACCCATATCGCGCTGAACTATGCGCAAGGGATCCCCTCGTTCGATTGGGATATTTCCCTCGCATTTTTTCGCGAACTCTGGCGTCACCCCGGGCTCCTGGCCTTGGGCATCCCTTTTTCGTTGACGCTGCTTACCATCCTGCTTGCCCACGAATTGGGACATTATTGGACATGCCGGCACTACGCCATTCGCGCAACGTACCCGTACTTTATTCCCGCACCCACATTGATTGGGACCCTCGGCGCGTTTATTCGCATCAAATCGCCCATTGTGAATCGCCGCGAACTTTTCGACATCGGGATTTCAGGGCCCATCGCAGGCTTTGTTCTCGCGGTCCCCGCCATGATTCTGGCGGGCTTTCTCGTCCACACGACCGCACCCGTTCCCGCAGCCCATACAATCTCGGTGGGAACACCTCTGACCGCAGTCGTTATTGCCAAGTTATTTCCGGGTCGTCTTAACCCGGCGGATATTCTCTACCATCCCATCGGCTGTGCAGCGTGGGTAGGGCTTTTTGCCACATCGTTGAATCTACTGCCCATAGGCCAGCTTGACGGCGGGCACATCCTCTACGCGGTATTCGGCGACAAAAGCCGAATCGTGTCGCGCGGCCTGCACTTGGTTCTTCTTCCCCTGGGATGGTATTGCTGGTACGGTTGGTTCCCGTGGGCGGTGATTCTGTTCTTCCTGGGAATCCGTCACCCCCGGCTGATCGACCCGGACGATCCCCTGGGGCGCAAGCGCCAGATCCTCGCGATCGCAGCCTTGCTCATGTTCGTTCTCACCTTCATGCCGACTCCCTTCCAAATTTAGCCGCGACGTTTCTCTACATGATATTGGCCGGGTCCATATCAATCACCAGCGAGCGCTGGGGAACGCCCTGCCTTTCAAGGTGATCCACAAGCCTCTGAAGGATGCTGCTCAGGCGTGCGCGCGAGGTACACTTCAAGAGAAACTGAATCCTATAGCGTCCTTCGAGTTTCGCCAGCGGGGCGGGAGTTGGCCCTAGAATCTTCAGGCCCTCTGTGGTCACTTCCAGTGGTATCAGGAAGTTTCCAGCATGCTTTGCCACCACTGCGGCCTGCTCCAGCCGCGAGCCCTGGGCGATGACATTGGCAAGCGCCGTCAGCGGCGGATAATGCATCATGCGGCGAAAGCGCATCTCCTTGTGATAGAACGCCTCGTAATTCTGCTCTGCCGCCAGGCGAATTGCGTAGTGCTCGGGGAAAAAGGTCTGAACCAGCACGCGCCCGGGCTTTTCCCCGCGCCCGGCGCGCCCCGCCGCCTGGGTAAGCAGTTGAAAGGTGCGCTCGGCGGAACGAAAATCCGGCAACCCCAGGCCGATGTCGGCGGAGACGACTCCCACGAGCGTTACGCCGGGAAAATCGTGGCCCTTGGCAATCATTTGCGTGCCCACCAGGATGTCGATCTTACCCTGCCGGAAGTCGCGGAGAATTTGTTGATAATGAGATGCCCGGCGCGCCACATCGCGATCGAGCCGCGCCACGCGGGCTGTGGGAAAAAGCTCGGCAAACTTCTTCTCAACTTTTTCAGTCCCTTCCCCGACGTAGAAGAGATGATCGCTTTGGCAATTTGGGCACCGCGCGGGAACCGGCGCCGAGAATCCGCAATAGTGGCAAATCAGCCGGTTTTCTCGCCGATGATAAGTCAGCGAGATCGAGCAGTTCTCGCAGCGTTGCGTCTGCCCGCAACTTCGGCACAAGAGAAACCATGAGTACCCCCGCCGGTTCAGGAGAATCATCGTCTGGTGCCGGTTCGCGATCTGCGCTTCAATCTCCTGATGCAGGCGGCGCGAGACCGGAACGCTGGTATGGGTTTCGCGAAATTCCTGGCGCATGTCGACGATTTCCACTTCCGCAAGCTTGCGCCCCTCCACTCGTTCCGGGAGCACGGCCAGGCGATACTTCCCCTCTTGAGCGTTCCAATAGGATTCCATCGAGGGAGTGGCGGAGCCGAGAAGTGCAAGCGCACCAGCCAGACGCGCCCGCACCACGGCGACGTCGCGGCCGTTGTAGCGGGGTGTTTCCTCCTGCTTGTAACTCGTATCGTGCTCCTCGTCCACGATGACGACACCCAGATTTTCGAGGGGCGCAAAAATTGCCGAGCGCGTTCCGAGAACGACTCGGGCTTCGCCACGGCGGATTCGCCACCACTCGCGATGGCGGTCGTTTTCCGAAAGGGCGCTGTGCAATAGGGCCACATTCGACCCGAAGCGGGAAAGAAATTGTGCCTGCACAGAGGGTGTGAGGGAAATCTCCGGCACCAGCGTCAAAGCCGTGCGGCCGATCTCGAGGCAGCGGGCAATCAGGCGCAAATACACTTCCGTCTTTCCGCTGCCGGTGATTCCATGCAGCAGCACCGCTTGATATTCCTTCGAATCCATCTGTTTCGCGAGGTCATCAAGCGCGCTGGTCTGTGCGGCGGTAAGCACGAAGGATGACTCTAACCCTGCGGAGGTTGAATCCTCTGTAGGAAGAGAAGTTAAGTGGCTGGCTTTGGATGGTTCCATGGAGATGATGCCGGCGGTGTTGAGTTTCTTGAGCACCGCAAGACTTGCACGGGCGGTGCTCAGCAGGTCGCGATGATCTTCAAATTGACCTTGGGGTTCCAGCGCTTCCAGGATTCTTTTTGCCACCGGCGAGAGGCGCACGGGTTTTTCAGGAATGGGCCCCAAAAGCCGGACTGCGAACACGCGGCGTTGGGTCCGCTCGCGCTCGATTTCATCCATCACCAGCCATTTTTTCTTGCGGGCTTGCTCAAACGCCTCGGGAAATCGCTGCCGGACCAGCGGCAATGAAGCGCTGCCGCGAAGGGCAAGGTGGTTGAGGAGATTGCTGACGGAATCCGCGGGCTCGGCGTTTTCCTGGGAGTTTTGGGCGAGCTGCTCTTGTCCCAATTCGCTCAGCCGGATGGACCGGGCCTGGCGGGTTTCAGCGCGAAGCGGAAGCATGGCGCGATAAACTTCGCCAATCGGCGCGACGTAGTAATCCGCAATCCACTGGCCGAGTTCGAGCAATTCAGAGCTGAGGACAGGTTCATCGTCCAGCACCCGCGCGATCGGCCGGGCGGTGACACCGGGTGGAAGCGTGCTGCCGGCGCGTAATACGATTCCCTTGGCCTTGCGCGTGCCCAGCGGAACCTGGACGCGCTGCCCGGGCTGAACGGAAATGCCTTCAGGAACCAGATAGGTCAGCGGATCGCGGATCCCCGTCATGACGGCGACATCGACGAGATTTTGCCGGCGCCTTCGCGCGGTGGTGTTGGCGGATGACGGGTCAAGAGGCACAACGGTATTCTACTTCACGCGGGGAATCGGGATGCGGGATTAACCGGGGGATTCACGGTCAAATGCGACTGTGGATGGGGCGACCGCGTATCTGCCGGGAAAAAACCTACGTTGCTGTCCCTATAAAGAACTTTGGGTATCAAGCAAAAACGTCCTGAAGCGTCTTCAGTGTCGAGGTCAGGGTTGTTGCGCTGAGGCTCCCCAGCCGTCTGACCAGCCGCAGTTTATCCAGGGTTCGGAGCTGGTCCAGCAGAATGAGCCCCCGCTTTCCTTGAAATGTCACGGGGATTCGATAAGGCGCGGGCTTCGCTCCGGTGGTCATGGGAGCCACGAGGACGGTGCGCAAAAAGTCGTGCATCTCCGGAGGCGAAAGGATCACTCCGGGCCGCGTTTTTTGAATTTCGCTGCCCACCGTAGGATCGAGCGCTACCAGCCAAACCTCACCACGGGTCACCACTGAAGGTCTCCATCATCCTGATTGCCAAACTCCGGCCAGACCAGCTTGTCGTCGGCGGCCGCGGCAATCTTGCGGCTTGCTTCCGCCCAGCCTTGACGAGAATCGGTTCTGGGTTTGCGCAACACGATCGCGCCGCCCTCCAGAGCGATTTCGGCCTCCTTCTCAAGCCCCGCCTCCTTGAGCATGGGCTTGGGAATAATGACGCCTTTCGAGTTTCCCACGCGGCGGATTTCGGTAATCATCGCTGCCTCCTTGGTATAACAATGTTATAACATGGCGCGAGGCGACGGGCAAGTCGTCATGGCCCGGCGAAGCGAGAATCCTGAACCCTAACCTTTTCTCGCTGCGACGAGGCTTGCATAGAGATTCCCCAGCCGGTCGAGCAGTTCGAGTGACGGCGCAAAGTTCTTGCGAGTGATGTGCTCAATGTTGATTCCAATCGGTGGCGGATCGGGCGGCAAATTGTCAAACACATCCATCAGGATGCGCTGCGCGAGGTTGATGGAGCGTTCGAGGCACGTCTCGGCCGCGGCCTGACCTTGCACGGGACCAATCAGAAAGCGGTCGAGGTCCTTGGGGATATCCACGCCCAGCCAGCGGAGAAATTGCAAATCGCGCGGGCCGCTGACCGGAGCGAAGCTGATGAAGACGCGCGCTTCGAGTCCATTGAGCCGCTGAATCAGCCACACAAGGTCGTTGGAATCGAACATGACCTGCGAGGTGAAAAATTCAACCCCCTGCGCCTGTTTTTTGCGGATGCGCTCCGGCTCATTCACGCGGCTGGGGATGGTGATTCCACCGAGGGAGGTCTTGAGGCCCAGCGATTTCACCAGGCGCGCCGCTTCGGCAGGGTTGGGGCCGGGGTAAGTTATCTCCTTCGACTCTCCCCCCACGAGGACCCAATTGGCAATGTCCCACTCGTCACAGGTTTCGCGAAACCATTGCTCCGGCTCTGCGTCGTGAACCGTGACGCGATTGATCACTACGTCAATCCCCAATTCGCGTTGGACGCGCGAGCCGAGAAGGCGCGGCTCGACCCGCTCGATGAATTTGCTGGTGCGCTCGCCGGGGCGGTCTTCATCGTGAATTTCCGGAATGTTGATGGCGTCCACGCGGCCGCGCATTTGTTGGAGCTCCGCCAGTGCCGATTCCAGCGCTTCGGGCTTGCCCGCGGCGGGGGGGACGACCTCGAACATCGTCATGGGGACGCGCGGGTGCAATAGTGTTTCTTGAAAGCCCATGGGAGAATAATCCTCAGATGACCCGGATTTCACAGATTACGAAACGTGAGGATAATAAGCAAGGCAGTCGGGGGTGGTGCCGTTTGGCCCGCTGGAACCGGGTCTGCGTTCACCGCCCCGGCGGAGATCGCCGCCAGGGTGAGGCGCGGCTCCGTCGGTGGTGTCCTATTTTGAATGTAGCGCCGACCGGAACTTGTCCCGATTTGATCGGGAGGTCGGCACGTGCTGAACTAAAGTTCAGCGCTACAGGGCACATGCCAGGTCAAGCGTGGGGCCAGGCGGCAAATTAGGACACTACTGTTCCGTCGTGAAACTTTTCCCTTGACATTTCCATGGTTGTAGGCTAGAATGGGTTCGAGGAAAATGCGATGATGCCGCGCCGCAGCCCTGGCGCCCGCGCTTCCGTGGTGGTCTGTCGTCCGCCGGCCCGATAATTTGCCAAAGCTGAGAACTTATTGATAACAAAGGGAAATATTTCGGGATTTTCCCTTCCAAAGCTGAGAACATATTGAAAACAAGCTAGTTACAAAAAACCGAAAAAACTGCAAAATGATCGAGAATTTGACCAATCCCGGCTACCGAATCCACCACCATGATCGGCGCGCGAGCGAACTGCACCCCTCCTAGGCAGTCGCTCCTACAGCTTCAAAACTTCATCATAAACCGCAAGCGTCCCTTCGGCGCTGCGCCGCCACGTGAACTCGCTGGCGCGATTCAGCCCCTGCTGAATCATGCTCTCCCGGAGCGCGGAATCCTCGGCTGCTCGCCCGACTTTTTCGGCAATCTCAGCGGGATTGTGCGGGTCCACGTAGAGCGCCGCATCGCTCCCGACCTCCGGCATCGAGGAGCAGTTGGAGGTCACGACAGGAACCCCATGCGCCATTGCTTCCAGGACGGGGATTCCAAAACCTTCCTCGAATGATGGAAACAGAAAGACGCTTGCGGCCTGGTAAAGGCGGGCGAGTTGAGCATCGTCAATGAAGCCGAGAATCTTGACGCGTTCGCCCAAGGATTCCGCGCGGATGTATTCATGCACAGCTTCTCCGCCATAGCCATTCCCACCGCAGAGAACCAGCCGGTAATTGGCCGGCAGGGTCTTAAGCGCCTTCACCATATTGAGCGTATTCTTGCGAGTCTGAATCACCCCGACACTCAGAATCAGTTTTCCCTCGCCGCCGAGAATTCGCGCCCGCTGCCGCTGTCGCTCTTGCGGAGAAAGCTTAAGGGTTGGGGGATCGACTCCAAGGGGGATCACACGAATTTTCTCCGGTGGCACATGGGCGTGCGAAATCAGCAGGCGTTCGGTGGCGTGGGAGGAAGTAATCACGCGTGTCGCCCGGCCCGTGGCTTCCAAAAGAAGATCGGAGAACTTCTTGCGGAATTCCGGGGTGGAATAATTCTCTCCAGTGATGGGGAATATATCGAAGACGGTCACGATTTCCCGGCGGAAGTGGAACGCGGGAGGACGTTGGGCGAGGCTGTGGAAGAGCTGCGCCCGCCAGGGCAACCAGAAGGTGAAAGGCTCTTGATAGACGCAAGTGGAATACGGGGCACGCGCATCTGGGATCGACCCTGGCTGTAGAAAATATTGCCGATTCCCAAGACGCGATAGACGGTAGCAGTAAAGAAAACGGTGCGAGGTCTCCAGCGTGGGCAGCGTCTCGATGAGCCGGCGCGAATAGACGCCGATTCCTGTCAGGTTCGGCTCGGCACTGTAGGTGGCATCAAGCGCAATCGTGGCCATGGGTCGATGAGTTTCCGTATTTACTGGGACGGCGATTTAAGTTTGCCATCGTAACTTGAAAAGGTGCGGATGTCGAATCCTGCGGTGCGCGTCGGGTCTGGATGGACGGCTTATTGGAGAGGGTCCACGGAGGGTGGGCTCGGCTTGAGGGACACGGCGTGCCCCAGGGTGATATCCATTTCCGTATAAGGAGGCAGGATCACATCGCGGCCGTGGCGGGTGAGCATGAAAATCGCGCTTGCTCCAATCGCCGCAAATTTCGCCACTCCCGCCGTAGAAGCATCGGTGGCCGTGGAACTGATCGCCTCAATAATCAACTGCGTGGTGTCGTCGGAAACCTTGGAGATTCCAGCGGTCACGGCAAAATCCAAAAGAAACCGCGCGGCTCCGGGGCTTTGCGCGTGGATTTTCCCCTCAGGATCCATCTTCATGTGGGTCCCGCGTTCCACCTCCGCCGCGACGGGGGTTGCAGCAATCACTGTGGTCGGCCCATTGGGGATTGAAATTCGGTCGAACATCATGTTGACCATTCCGGGCCTATACAAACGGCGAGGCGGTTTTCGTTTGACCATTTCCCCTTGAACAAGAGTGCCCTGCGGAATCACGAGAGCTGCGCCCACGAAGACGGGTTCCAAAAGGACCGCCTGAAATGTCTGGCCTGGGTGGGTCGTGGACGCGCTTACTCCCTCCATGAGCGCCACCGGCATTCGTGTTCCACTGGGGAGAATGCAGGGATCGAGGCAGGGTGGCAAAGATCTCGGGCGGTTTTTGGCAAGCGACTCTGCCAGCGCAGCGAAAGTGGTTTTTTCCGGGTCCGCCTCGAGCGTCAGCACCCAGGGAGCGTTTGACTTGCCGACTTTGGCAGCCTCATTCTCAGCCGCCGTCGCTGCCTTTCTTCCCTTGAGAGCAGGGCCTGGAACGTCTGCGTTCAACCTTGCCCGTTGGCCTAGGAAGATGAAGGTGGACTTTAGAGGGATTTGCCCGCCACTGGGCATTAAGACTTCAACCAAACGGAATCGCAAAGTCAGTTCATGTCGTGGTGCAAAGAGCTTGATGAAAAAAGGGCGGTCGTCGGCCACATGGGCTTTTTTGCGAGACTCGATCCCATCCACGACAAGTTGCACCGCACTGCCCTTGGGGAAAATCTCAGTATCCCGCCAGTACACTGCGCGCGAAAGCTCTCCTTCCAATACCGTTCCGGGTGGAGTCTTTTTCAGCTCAACTCGATTGGCCAGGGAAATCCAAACCACCTGGGGCTGGCCGTTGTTATCCGGGTTCGACCCAAATAGCGGAAAACAGGCAAGAACCAGTAATGTCAGAGCTTTTTCAAATGAGGATAGACGCAAGCGGTTACGACCTCTGCGGAAAATTTGGGAAAAGCCATCGTATCATCGAATGCCGGGCTTGCCGGGCGCGAACGCTGTCGCAACGACAGCGAAACGAATTTCCTGAACGAAATGAAAATGCGGGCAGGAATTCGTGGAAGAAATTGATGAGGCGGTGCGGAAGCTAGGCTTCTGCCGCTTGTATTTGGCTCGACTCGATTCCGTATTCTTTGAGTTTACGGTAGATCGTTGTCTTTCCAATTCCCAGGACTTGCGCGGCGCGAATCCGGTCGCCCCCAGTTGTCTTGAGTACGTCGCGGATGGCCTGCTGTTCCAAGGCCTGAAGTGTGCGCAGGTCATCCCCCGACTTTGATTTCCGCGCCACGACGTACTGGATGGACGAAGGCAAGTCCTGAAGTTGAACGTATTTTCCCGAACCAAGAGAAACAGTTCGTTGGATGCAATTCTCCAGTTCCCGGATGTTGCCGGGCCACGGGTAGCTCATTAAGCCCGACAAGGCTTTATCAGAAATCTCGATTTCCCGGCTGGAAGGGGCGTAGCGCTCGATAAAACGTTGGACCAGCGCCGGAATATCCTCTTTGCGATCGCGAAGCGAGGGCATCTTGATGGTGACGACATTGAGGCGGAAGAAAAGGTCTTTGCGGAAAGATCCGTTCTCGATTCGCGCTTCCAAATCCTGATTCGTCGCGGCGATGATGCGCGCTTCAAACTGGATTCGCTCGTTGCCGCCGAGCGGGCGGATTTCGTGTTCCTGAAGCGCCCGCAAAAGACGTGACTGCAATTCGATGGGCAACTCCCCGATTTCATCGAGAAATACCGTTCCCGAACCTGCTGATGCCAGCAGTCCCTGCCGCGCCTGCGCCGCTCCGGTGAAGGCCCCTTTGACGTGCCCGAACAATTCGCTCTCGATCAGCGTGGGCGGGAGCGCCCCGCAATCGATGGGAACAAAGGGCTGATCGCGCCACGGGCCGTTGTTATGGATGGCCCGCGCCACCAATTCCTTGCCCGTCCCGCTTTCACCCAGAATCAAAACCGCGTGCCGCTGCAGTGCCACCTTGGAAACCAGCCGGAAGATTTTCTTCATTCGCTCCGAGCCGCCGACCATTCCGGCATACTCTTCCGCCGATGCCGGCTGCGAGGGTACAGGTGCCGTAAGATTGGGGGCGGGGCATTCCGGCATGGTTTCAAGAGCTTGCGCCAGTTCCTCAATTCTTAGCGGTTTGGTAAGCAGGGCATATCCGCGCAGTTGCAGGGGTGAATGGGAAGGAACGCCGCCCGTCGTATCCACAGTTAGGATGATGTTGATTTCGGGCTGCGCACATCGGGCCGCAGCAGGCAGATCGATTTCGTTGAAGCTTGCCAGTCGGACATCCAGCACGGCGGCGTCAAATTTCCGCTTTCCCAATTCCACCTTGGCGGCGGAGGGGGAATCCACAACGCTCACCTCGCAGCGGCAATCCCGCAGGGTACGGGAACATTGTTGCTGGGAAGAGGGGTCGGGATCGACGAGCAATACTTTTCTGATCATGGCGGTAAAGCGGGAGCCGATGTGGGACCGGCAAATCGCCGGGATCCTTGGCGCAGTCAGTGCATAGTAGTATACAGTCCATAGAGAGTAAAGATAAAAGTTCTTTCCACTCAATCGGTCATGACGATGGGGGCCATCAGGATTAGCTGGACGGGGTATACTAGGGTTTTTGATCGGAGGATCTTGGCGTGAGCAAGATAGCGAAAATAATGGTGGTGGAAGACGATCCCCATGCCCGGCAGGGACTGGCGGACTGCTGAGCGCCTGGGGCTATGAGACAGATACGGCAGGGGATGGCAATGAGGCCTTGCAGAAGATTAGTGGGTTCAATCCTGCGGTAGTAATTTCCGATCTTCGCATGCCGGGAGTAAGCGGAATGCAGCTCCTGCGCGTGCTGCACAATTCGAGGCCGGACCTTCGATTCATCATGCTGACGGGCCAGGGGACGATTGAGGATGCCGTCGAAGCCACCAAGCTCGGCGCTTATAACTTCCTGGAGAAGCCGGTTGATCCCAAGCGGCTTCAGGTTGAACTACGCAACTGCTTTGAGCGGCTGGGATAGCGAACGGCAGTTGGAAGTCGCCCAGCGCCGCTTGCGTGATTTGGGAGTGCTCGGCAGCATCGTGGGCAGCTCACCTCCCATGCAGGAGGTTATGCGGCTGATTGGAATGGTTGCGGCCTCGAGCGCATCCGTGCTGATAACGGGTGAAAGCGGTACCGGCAAGGAGCTCGCAGCCCGCACGCTCCACGAACTCAGTCCCCGTCACGCCAAGCCCTTTGTAGCCGTTAATTGCGCGGCGATTCCAGAGTCTTTGATGGAGAGTGAAATCTTCGGCCATGAGAAGGGCTCGTTCACCGGGGCAGTCGAGCGGCGGATTGGCTGCTTTGAATTGGCCGATGGCGGCACCCTGCTGCTTGACGAAATCGGTGAAATGCCGATGGCCACCCAGGCCAAACTTTTGCGTGTTCTGGAGGATTCCAAGGTCCGCCGTCTGGGAAGCCGCTCGGAAATTTCCGTTGACGTGCGTGTTCTGGCCGCCACCAACAAGGTTCCTGAGGACGCTGTGGTGCAGGGACAATTACGCCGTGACCTCTATTTTCGCCTGAACGTCGTGAACTTGACCATGCCCCCCTTGCGGGAGCATTTGGATGACATCCCGGAATTGACCGCCTCGCTGCTGGAAAGTTTGAATCGCAAACACGGCCGCAATGTGAAGACCATCTCCCCCGAAGCACTGGAAGCCATGCGCAAGTACCGCTGGCCCGGAAACGTCCGCGAGCTGCGAAATATTCTGGAGCGGGCGCTGGTGACTTGCACGGGGGAGGCGCTCGACAAGGACAATCTGGGCCTCGACTTTGGCAAAGCCACCGTTTCAGGCTCCGACGACAATTTACGGCTGCAGCCGGGAATGACGGTGGCGGAGGCGGAGCGCCGGTTGATTTTTGAAACCCTGGCCTTCACCGAAAATAACAAGACCCGCGCCGCGGAAATGCTCGCAATCAGTTTGAAAACCCTGCACAACAAGTTGAAGGAATATGAGGCTGAGCCTCAAAGCTAAACTCACCGCTTTGATCACCCTGCTGGTCCTCCTGGTGGTTGTGGCCACCTCCACGGTTCATATCTTGAATCTTACCCGCCAGGCCCTGCTGGACGTGCAGAGCAAGGGCGAATACGTCGCCTACGAAGTTTCCCATCAGGCGGGTGCAGCGCTTGCCGGAAGCCGCATGCCCGAGGGGGAGAATCTCCAGGACCTGAAGGCCTTGCGCAATGTCGTTCAGTCGGAGCTCACCACGGATCCCGGGCTCAAGTCCCTGATGGAATCGGCCGTAGGGTATCTCCCCGTTGTCGATTACGTTGCCATCACTGATACTAACCTTTCCGTACTGGCGCACAGCAATCCCGAAGAAGTTGGCCATCATCTTGTTCCCGGGTGGCCGTTTTCGGACATCGTTCATGCCACATTGGTCCGGCAGTTGCGTCTGGTTTTCGGTCCTCCGCGCATCTACGAAGTTACGCTGCCGGTGGCCATCGGTCCCAAGCCCCTGGGTGACGTGCGTGTGGGTGTTTCTACGGTTCTCCTGCGCGGCGAAATCTGGCCGAATCTACGCGTGGCCTTGGTGCTTTCGCTCGCGGCAATCCTCATTGCAACCTTCTCCGCTGCCATCGTTTCGTATCGAGTTCTGAGGCCGCTGGAGAACATCTCGCAAAGCGTCGACCAGTTGGCGCGCGGCGAGTTCTCCGGGGCGATGACCCTTAAACGGAGCGACGAGTGGGGAATTCTTTCGTCCAAGCTCCACCTGCTGGGCGAACAGATGAGGGGAGAAAAGGCCGCTTTCGTTCGCCTCCAGGAAAACCTGGGCCAGATTTTCAGCAACCTCAGTGATGGATTGCTCCTGTTTGATCAGCAGGACAGGTTGGTGCTCGCGACGCCGGCAGCGAGCCGGTTTCTGGGTTCCGGAGTCACGACATCGATTCATCGGACCGCTCTGGAAATTTTTTCCCAGGACACATCCTTGCATGGGCTGCTGCGGCAGAGCTTTCAGACAAGACAATCATTGCTTTGGAAGACTCTGGAGTTGGAGGGCGATCCCCCGCCGAGAGTTGCAGTCAATGCGCAGTTTGTGGGCGCCGGGGCGGACCGCATGGGGTGCCTCATTACCCTTCGGGACACAGGATCGCGCGCCGAGATTCGCCACCAGATTGATTCCGCCACCAAGCTGGCCGCGATTGGCCGCCTGATGTCAGGCGTGGCTCACGAAGTCAAGAACCCGCTCAACGCCATGGTGTTGCAATTGGAGGTGCTTAAGGCGAGACTGGGCGAAGAAGGGGGCAAGGTCCATCCGCAAATGGAAGTGTTGGCGGAGGAAATGCGCCGGCTCGACCGGGTTGTGAAGACCTTTTTGGACTTCACCCGGCCGGTGGAAATTCACCCGGTGAAGGTGGAGATTGAGCCCCTGATCCGGCGGGTCTTCGCGCTGGCGGAGCCGCAGGCGAAAGGTAACAACGTTAAATTAACCCTTGCCGGCAACGGACCCATACCTCCCCTGCTTCTCGATCGCGACTTGATGAAGCAGGCGCTTCTGAACCTGGTTCTGAATGGTTGCCAGGCCATGCCCCAGGGTGGGGAACTGACCGTCACCCCTCGCGTTGGGCCGCATGCTTTGGAATTGGAAATCACCGATACGGGCGAGGGCATTCCTCCCGAAGCACAGCAGAAGATATTTTCCCTCTTCTACACGACCAAGCCCGGTGGGAACGGTGTGGGGCTGGCCGTCGTATTCCGCGTCGTTCAGCTTCACAACGGTACCATTGAATTCACCAGTGAAGAAAATCGCGGTACCACCTTCCGCATCACCCTGCCCACGACCGTGTAACTGATGGACAACGACCTTGTCTGCAAGCCCTGTGAAACTGACGGGGCCATTCGCTTTTTTAATTGATCAGGAAGCTTGGGCTGGATTAGCTGGAGGCGATCGAGTGTCAGCTCACAATGCCCTGGCCGGCGAGAGCGATGTTATTGCGAGTGGAGTTCTTGACCATATACATGGCTTCGTCGGCTTTGCGCAGAAGCTCCTTGCGGGTGCGTCCATCCACGGGAAACGAGGCGACGCCGAAGCTGGCGGTAACCTTGACGTTCATCTTTTCTTCGGTGAAGTAGGTGCGATTGACCAGCAGGTCGCGCACGCGGCGCACCACCATCAAGGCATTTTCCTTGGAAGTTTGCGGCAGCAGGACCACGAATTCGTCGCCGCCGTAGCGGAATGCGTAGTCAATCATGCGCAGGTGGCCTTTAATGCTGTCGCCAATCATCCACAGAAGTTTGGAGCCCACCAGGTGCCCGTGCTTGTCATTGACCTGCTTGAAATGGTCGAGATCGATGAAGATCACTGAAAATTCGTACCCGTAGCGGTTCGAGCGGTAAATTTCCGTGTCGAGGACAAAGTTCAAATGCCGGGCATTGTAAAGTGAGGTGCAGTCATCGGTAATCGTGAGCGCATGGATGCGTTGAACGTAACGGGCGTTTTCCAGAGCGATGGCGGCATAATCGGCAAGGCTCTTGAGGATGGGGATATCCTCATTCCCGAAACTGGGTTTGCCCAGAGCATTCACGAGTTCAATGACTCCCAGGACGTGACCATGCGCTTTAATGGGCACGCAAACGATGGAACGGGTTTCCGTGTGGGTCAGCTCGTCCACTTTCGCCGTGAAACGCGGATCGCTGCGGGTGTCTTCCACCAGCAGCGGCTCACCGTGCTGGGCCACCCAACCCGCCACTCCCTCGCCGAGCTTAAGCCGAACGTCCCGAAGCTTGTCGGCGCCGCTGCCAATGGCGATTTCGAAGTACAATTCCTGCGTGTCTTCATCCAGCATCAGCAACGACCAGGTATCGGGCTGCAGCAGGTCGCTGATTTTTTCCATGATAGTTTGAAGAATTTTTTGCAGGTCGAGAGTGGAAAAAAGGGCCTTGCCCACCTCGTGAAACAACGAGAGGCGCTCTACTTGGCGTCTAAGTTCGAGTATTTCTTCTTCGGGTCCCATTACTTTCCTAGATTCACCCTGGATAAAGGCACTTATGTCCTTTTAAACTATTGGGCCGGGCTTTTCAACTCTTTTGTCTGCAAGGTCCTACCCATTAGTAACCTTACCGTTCGTTTGGGAAAGCATTTGACACTCTGATGCCTTGGAAAATATGATTCAAGGAGCTGGGTGGGTATGAGGTCATCAAGGTTCAGCCGCTATGTCCGCATTCGGTGAGAATCTCCGGCGCGAGCGAGAGATGCGGGGTGTAAGCCTGGAAGAAATCTCTCTTGCGACGAAGATCAGTTTGCGATTTCTCGATGCCATTGAGCGGGAAGATTTTTCCAAGCTTCCCGGGGGGATTTTCTCGCGCAGTTTCATCCGCAGCTATGCCCGTTATCTGGGCCTGGATGAAGAGCGAATTGTGTCGGAGTTCCAGCAGGCGGCGCAACCGCAGACGGACTTTGATCTTCACCGCATGGCAGGAGGGAATACCTCCTTCGCGCGTCCCGGCGATCGCACGACTCTAATCGCCACGGTTGTTGCCGCCGTGCTGCTCGTAACCGGTTACGTGCTGTTTCGTTATTCCCGGCGGGCAGCCGAAGCTCCTCCTCCGCCAATGGCGGTTCCGGTTGTGAAGGCTGAGCCTGCAAACCCTGCTCCTCCCCCAACCCCTCCGGCATCGGTTGACGCGTCTGCATCCCCAAGTAGCGCCCCCGCCGCGGGAACAGCGGCTGCGTCACCCGCGGGCCAACCCGCAGCGGCTGCTCCGGGAAATGCAACGCTTCCAGGCTCCCCCACCAAACCGTCTGATCAGCAGTCGGCCAGTTTGAAACCCACCGCCGCGCCCAGCACGGCGCCAACAGGCGGACAGGAGAACAAGCCCTCGACGAATGATCTTGTCTTGCAGGTGGCGGCAACTGCACGCGCCTGGATTTCGATCGAGGCGGACGGCAAGATGGTTTTCCAACGCGTCCTCAACCCCAATGAAGTTCAGACTCTGCACGCGCAAAAATCCTTCTATTTGACCGCCGGAAATGCCCAAGCGGTCATTCTCACCTTGAACGGAGAAACCTTAAAACCCCTGGCGAACCGCAGCGGTGAGACGAAGTCCATCCATCTCACCCGCGATGACTTGAAGAACACCACTCCGTGAGGTTCCAACATTTCCGCACGACTGGTGGATCTAATTCGGTCCGGCAAGGTACCTGAAATCATCCGTCGCCATGGGGCGGAGGGAAGATTGCCTTTGCCTCCGGAAGAAAAGGTCGAGGTTTTGGTGTTTCTCGCGTGCGGTGACGATTCGGAATTGAGTCGCAGGGCGCTCAACACGCTTCAGCTATGGGATGGCACCGAACTTCGGCGGGTGATGGCCGGCCCGGCAACTCCCCCGGAAATTCTCCAGTTCGCGGCCGAGCGGCTTTCGGCGCAGCGGGCGGATCTTCAGGCTGTTCTTCTTGCCAACCCAAACTTGCCCTTGAAATCCCGTAATGAAATTGAGCGAGCTTTGACCTCGCAGCCCCTGCCCATTAAGCCTTCTGCTGAGCCCAACGCAGCAACGGGTGCAGAGGGAAGCGAACCTTCAAACGGAGTTGAAAACGACAGTGAATTGTCTATGGAGTCCGAGCTGGATGACGAGCCTGCCGGTGCGCCTGACCAACCCACTGAACCTCTCTCGCCGACGGACCAGGAAGCGGTGGAGATTCTCGCCAAGCTTGCCGCGGGGGGAAAGATTGACGAGGTCTTCGGCTCCGCGGTCGAAGCCCCCGCCGAAGCCATCATGCGCGATGATGAATTGACGTCGCGCGACCGCGAAACCTTGATTCAGAAGATTGGCCGCATGACCGTGGTGGAAAAAATCAAGGCGGCGCTGACCGGAAACATGGAGACGCGCGCCTTGCTGATTCGCGATTCCAACAAGATCATTTCGCGCGCGGTATTGCAGTCGCCCAAGATTTCTGAAACGGAAGCGGAAGGCTATGCGGCGGCCAAAAACGTGTCGGACGAAGTGCTGCGCTTGATCGCCTCCGCGCGCCGATTTAGGAAAGCCTATACGGTGGTTCGGGCGCTGGTGAACAATCCCCGCGCTCCCATTGATGTCACCATGCCCCTGCTGATTCGAATTAACGAGAAAGACCTGAAGGGACTTACCTTGAATCGCAATGTTCCGGAGGTGATTCGCAGCCTGGCGATCAAAATGATCAAGCAGAGGGAAGACGCCAGCAAATCCAAGAACTACGCGAAGCATTAGTGCCAGAAGTTCAATGATGAAATTCGGGACAGCAGGCCGGTCTTCCTTCAACCCCGCGCGGGGCGTAAGTTCGTAGCCCGCGCGTCCTCCATGGGAACCATCTAGGCAGGATGCCGCGCAAGAATCTCCGCAAACACCTTCAGCATCTCGTCATGCACGAGCCCATTCGAAGCGAAGACATCGTCACCAAGCAGTTTGAACGCGCCACCGCGCACGTCGCTGATTTTGCCCCCTGCCTCTGTCACCATCAGAGTTCCCGCCGCTTTATCCCAGGGATTAAGCTTCAGCTCCCAGAATCCGTCGAAGCGCCCCGCCGCGACCGAGCATAAATCGAGTGCTGCCGAGCCGGCCCGCCGAACTCCGTGGGAAAGTTCTGTAAAGCGGAAATAGAACTCAACATTCAAGTCATGATTCGAAGCGAATGGGGGGAATCCCGTGCCCACCAGGCTTTCACTGAGATTTTCCGCGGAAGAAGCCTGCAACCGCTGGCCATTGAGAAATGCCCCCGCTCCGCGTTCAGCCGAGAACATTTCGTTGCGCGTTGGGTCGAATACCACGCCCGCGATGACCTCGTCGCGGTAAGCGAGGCCGAGCGTCACGCTGTATACGGGAAAGCCGTGCGCGTAATTCGTGGTCCCATCCAGGGGGTCGACATACCAGCAATAGCCGGAAGTGGATTGGTGGTTTCCGCCCTCCTCCGCCACGATGTTGTGGTCCGGAAATTTTGCGCGCAAATGGCCGACAATCAGCTTTTCCGATTGCTTGTCCGCTATCGTCACCAGATCCGACCGGCGCTTGTATTTGATCTCTAGCGGCTTGGTCGAAAGCTCGGCAATGAGCGTTCCAGCCTCCCGCGCGATTGCCTCTGCCGCGTCTAAAAATCCGTCATGATTGTGATTCACCTGGTTGATTAAATTTTGGGGCGTCCCGATAAGTTCGCCACAAGTTCCGGCGCACTATTCGCCATTTCACGCTTTCCGCGCCGCGACTATTTCCGGCCTTCCACTACGACGCGCGTCTGGCCTTCACCTTCCGCCCAAACCGCGCCGTCCGCGAAGAATTCTTTTTTCCAAATGGGAACGATCTGCTTGAGGCGGTCGATGCCGTATTGGCACGCGGCGAATGCGGCGCCGCGATGCTCGGCCGTCACGATGATGGCCACGCTGGTTTCACCAATTTCCAGGCGGCCCAGGCGATGAATTATGCCGATGCCGTCGATGGCGAACTTCCGCTTGGCCTCCGCGCCCAACTCCTCCATCTTGCGAACCACCATGGGCTCGTACGCTTCGTATTCGAGGTGCAGGGTGGAGCGGCCATGCGAATGGTTGCGAACGAATCCTTCAAAGATCACCACCGCGCCGTCGCTTTGCGCCGCGAAGCTGTTTCGCGATTGGGGCGGCGTCAATCGGCGCGCGGGTGATGAGGAAGAAGTCGCTATCCCGCTCCGCCGCTGACCGGAGGCATGAAGGCCACCTCGTCGCCATCCCGCAATATGGTCGATTCCGGCGCGACCTCCTGATTCACCGCCAGCAGCAGCGAACCACCCACTTCGACCAGCTTGGGAAAACGGTTCTCGTAGCGGCGCCTTAATCCCTGCAAGCTCTCGCCGTCAGGGAGTTCGAACTGCTCCTCTGCCCAGCCTGTCAGGTCGTGAGTAATGCCGAAGAAGAGGACTTTGACTTTCATCGTAGGGTCTGTGCGAATTCGCCGTTTCGCGGTGGATCCAAGTACCTAGTATACACGCCAGGCGATTCCAGCCAACGTGCCATGGCCATCCTGGCCATGCTCGGGCACGGGCAAGATGCCCGTGGCACGGTCGGTGTGCCATGGCCATTCCGATCACGATGTCTTGGCCGTGTCTCATTAGTGATTGCTTTTAGAGGATGAGATGGTTGTTTTGGTCATCGAGCCTTAAGCCCCCGCTACCTTCCAATTGCGGAGGTTGCAGGTTATGCTGAGCGCGGTAAATTAGGTGCGAGAGATGGAGGTGTGCATGAAAAAGCCCGTCGCGGTAGAATCAGCCTCGGCATTAATCGACGAGAGGATCAGGGAACTGTGGGACTGGCGCGGGAAAACCCTCGGCAGAATGCGCAAGCTCATCCAGGAAGCCGACCCGGCCGTTGTCGAGGAGTGGAAGTGGATGGGCACTCCGGTCTGGTCGCACGACGGCATCATCTGCACGGGCGAATCCTACAAGCAAGTCGTGAAACTTACCTTTGCCAAGGGCGCGTTTCTGAAGGATCCGGCCCGCCTCTTCAACTCGAGTCTCGATGGAAACGTACGCCGCGCGATCGACATCCACGAAGGCGAAGCTGTTGACGAGTCCGCCTTCAAGACACTCGTTCGCCAGGCAATCGCCCTCAACCGCGCCAGCAAGTCGAAGCCTTCGAAGAAAGCGAAGTCCTAAGGGATTCCACCCCTTGGCCATGCCCGGCTACCGGAGGCCTGATCAGCTATCCGCGGGTGGCCAGACTTCGGTTTTTTCTCGGGTCTCAATTTCGATGGCGACCGTCAATCCGATTGGCTACAGCTTGGGTTGCATAACGAAGAAGCAGACGCCGAATGAATCTGTCCAGCGTCACGATTTCAGTTTTGAGATTTCCGATTTCTACGACAGCTTTTAGAGCAGCATACTGCCCAGAGTCTGCCGTTACAAAACTGTCGCAGTAGGGTAAGTAGACACGGGTGGCGCAGACATCGTTTCCTTAAAACTGCTCGATCAATTCACGGGTGGCGCAGACATTGAATTTCATGTCTGCGACACGAACCTCCCCTTACAAACCGTCGGTATCCTGCGGGTGGTCGTCGATGTGACGCCGACATCCAGAACAATCTCTGGGCCCCCCAGAATTCACGCTTCACGCCCGCAGTTACCTTTGCCGATTGCGTTGCATCATCCCCACGCCATGAAAAACCATTCCATCAACGGTTGACGAATCCATAAAGATCAACGTCTGCGCCACGCCAGTTTGCAAGAGCAAGCGGCGGGTGTATAGTTCTTTCGCTTCAACGGGTCGAATGCATTGGAAAACGATGTCTGCGCCACCCGCGGCTCCCGGCTCCGCATTTGTGAAAACATTCGCAACGGGCGGGACAGTTGATCAGACCATGGCGAGTTCTAATTCCCAGATAAATCAAGATCCCGCTATGGATCAGGGAGACCAAGTGAGGCAGACTTGCCAACAGGAGCTACAGCAACAACAACATTAGGGAAAGCGTGAGAAACATGCAAACGAAGAGATTCGGCCTGTTGATGGCACTTATCATTCTTGTGCCACTGATCCTTGCGTCTCAACCCAAAATTGAAACGAAGTGCAAGTCCGACTCTTTTACGATCGCTCATTTTGAGCAGGCCGGCAAGGGATGGGACATCGACTTCATCGATCGAACGAAGATTCTATCGACGGGACACTACGTGGATGCCGGCCGGGAAACACCCTATCTTTGTACTGTCTATGCAGTTAGGAAAAAGGTCTTGGAGCTGCCCTGGATCGTGGTGGACCCCTGTGACTATTCTGCGACGCTTTCATACATATATGTTTTACCTGTAGATGTCAGGCAAATCAGCAAAGGTAATCGGGTCTTTGCTTACAGGGTTTGGGGGGACTTGGTGAGAGGACCGCGGCTTGATTCTGGTGGAGTTGGAGGATCCGGAATATTCATGTTTTATGACATGCACGGAACAGGCAAATTCGATGGGTTGGAAGTGCTTGTTCCATCGACACCGCTGGTTGTTCCAGAGTGGGTGAAACAATTACCTCCCAGCCCGTAGGGCAGAACTATTTCCTAATGTTCTGCGGCCCGCGCATCGATGAAGGATCTTGACGAAAGAGTCAGGAAAGGGTGTCAGAGAAAGGGTGTCAGGTACTCTTTTCCGTCCACGTACCCTTTTCCGTCGAATCACACGGTGGACCGCTGGGCTGGCGCAGAGCGGAGAACGCTCTGCGCCAGCCGATTGCAAAAGTTTCGCGTCGAGGTCTCTTCCAGCAGTTTGTTGAAAAACGAACTTTCTTTGAATCGTTAGTGTAATTTCGCGGGTGGCACAGACATCGTTTCCTTACAACGGCTCGATCAATTCACGGGCGGCGCCCCGATGCATCGGGGCGCCCCACCGCGCAAAATTGATGCGACCCGAGGCTCCCCGTACAAGCTTTGACATCCCGCTGGAAGTCGTCGATGTGACGCCGACATCCAGAACAATCTCTGGCCCCCCCAGAATTCACGCTTCACGCCCGCAGTTGCCTTAAGAACCGGGGACGGACTGGCGGTGGACTGCACCCCTGAGGTGAGACAGTGGAAATAGGGACAATTTACCAGTCTCTTGCAAAGCTTTTGGCATTTGCAGCAAGGCTTAAGATCATGGTGCCGGCGGGCGAAACGGAGGCGGGCGCAGGCCCTCTCCCGGGTAATTTGTCCTCTTGACTTTGCTATAGCAATAGGCTAGAATGTCATCAGTGAGGATGCTATGAACTCGGCTTACCGCTGCCTCGATACCCTGCAATTCCCCCATGCCATCCGACCCGTTGGCCGCGAATCTCCCAAAGCTGACAACTTACTGAAAACAAAGGGAAATTTTTCCGCTTTTTCCCTTCCCAAAGCTGAGAACATCTTGAAAATAAATCACTTACCCGAAACGCAAATTGGGGATTTGGGCATGACAGATCGCTCCTTCACCGTCGCTGCTCCTCGTGGCTGACCTCCTAGCGCCAGGGTGGCAGCGGTCCGGCTTCCTTCGCTGTGGTCACAATCGAAGTAATCATAGTTAATATATTATCCATTATTGAATCATGCGGCTGGTGACGGGCCGCGGAGAAGCGCAAATGCCGGCACACTCTGCGCCGCCCCCGCAAAGCGCGTAGCGGATTTCGTCGGGGTAGGGCCTGCTCTACTCAGGCCGATTGGATGCAATCGGCAAATAAGGGGGGGGCGAGCCCACCTCTACAAATGGATCGAATCAGGCCGCGGGCCTCGGATGGCGGGACCGCGCCGCTGAGCCCCCATTGCAAAAGCGGAAAAGCCGCAGGACCGGAGAGCGGGTCCTGCGCTACAGTTGGGTAAAGGCGGGCGTTTTATGCATGGAAGACGACGACCATGCTGCCCTGATCCCGTATCCCGTGTACCGTTTCCCATCACCTGTCTACCGCTTCCCGTCTACCATCTATCGTCTCCCGTATTCTGTTCCTCCCCCCTTGTCGGTCCCCCGACACTACCCCGCATCGTCTATCGACAGATTTTCACTCAAGGATGAAGGTTTATTTTTCAACGCAGCAAGCTTGGGCGCGCAAAGGCGGCAGCTTTGCGACCGCACTCCAGGGCCTTCGGCGTAGGTTGGGCAACGGAAATCATGGTTACATCGCGAAGGGACGCGGACCACAAAGGCGGTGGTCCACGCTCCACGGTTTTGCCCCCCCTCGCCGGTCCCCCCACACTTCTCCGCATCGTCTGTCGACAGATTTCCCACTGCGGATGAAGGTTCATTTTTGCGCCGAAGCGAATCTGGGCGTTCGAAAACAGCACCACGCGGATGTTACGACGAGGAAGAATTGTGGTTTAGATGTGGGGCCGGGAGCGAAGTTTCTCCTTCCCAAGCACATGCCGCAGGGCTCCTTCGAGTTCTGGAAATTGAAACTCGAAGCCGCTGGCGAGCAGTTGCGCCGGGGTCACGCGGGCGCTGGCCAAAAGGAGTTCATCCGCCATTTCTCCCAGAACTATGCGGGCGGCGAAGGCGGGGAGCGGAAAGATCGCGGGTCGCCTCAAGACGCGGCCGAGGGCTTTAGTGAATTCGCGATTGGTTACGGGATGCGGTGCGACGGCATTTACCGGCCCGCGCAGGAAATCCGTGAGGATGGCATGCCATATCGCTCTGACCAGATCGTCCAGGGCAATCCAGCTTAGATACTGGCGGCCGCTTCCAATGCGCCCGCCCATGCCTAATTTAAAGGGAGGCAGCATGGCGGCGAGTCCACCGCCCTCGTTGCTGAGAACGAAGCCAATTCGCAGATTCACGACGCGAATCCCCTTGCGGCGGGCGGGCTCCGTGGCCTCTTCCCAGGCGCGGGCTACTTGGGAAAGGAAGAAAGTTCCCGCGGGGCTCGCCTCATCAAGAATCTGCTCACCGCCCTCACCGTAATAGCCCACGGCGGAGGCTGAAACCAGAACCATGGGCGGCTGTGCAATCCTGCCAGCGTCTCGCAGAGCAGTCGCGTGCCCTTGGTGCGGCTTTCCAGAATGCCGCCCTTCTTTTGCGGCGTCCAGCGGCCTACAATGCTCTCACCGGCAAGATGAACGACGGCATCAAAACCTTCGAGGTCGTTCTTCGCAATCGTTCCAGCGTCGGGATTCCACGAAATCTCGCGGTCCTGAGTTGGAGATTTTGCGCGCGTCAGAGTGAATACACGATGGCCGTCGGCGCCGAGAAACGCCGAAAGCGCGCGACCAATGAATCCGCTGGAACCGGTGATTAGAATGCGCATTCGAGTGGCCTCAATTCGAGAGAGCAGCGCTCGGCCCTCGTCATTCAGACGAGGGGTCGGCATGCCCGGCATGCTCTCCGCTTGGGCATCATACTCCCGCTGCGGCCGAAGGCCCAAGGTGAACGAAATGTTGGTGGTAATGAAATGCTGGGTGGTTGAGATAGGGTAAGACGCTGAACCGCCACGGCGCATCGAATTTTGACTGGGGCAAAATGCCACACTTCTTTATTATGGGGCAAAATGCCACACTTCCTCCCTATGGGGAATGTCGCACATCGTCCTTCTGGGGGGAAGGTGGCATGCTTCTCGCCTAGGGGGCAAAAGGTCACACTGCTTGCTTTGGGGCAAAATGCCACACGTTTTACTTGCGGACGCGGATTGGCAAAGCCGCACGATGATCAACGCGCAACTGATCGAGGAGGGGTTTGAGGTCCACGCGTATGAGGGCGTTCCCGAGGCGCTGTCCACTCTCGCGCCCGAACCCAAGGCGCCCGAGGCCAAGGCGCTCGACGCCAAGCTGCCTGACCTCATCCTGGGGGATATCTCCGCCAGCGCTGACCCTTCCGCCGACGTCGAGGCGCTTTCCGCGTGGTCGCGTAGGGTCCCAATCTGGATTATTGCCAGCCGAACCTACATCGTCGAAAAGGGCATTCGTGGCCACGGATTTGAGATGATCTTCCTCCGCCCGGTCGATGTTGGCGAATTGGTGAATCAGATCAAGCAGCGGCTGGAAAAACATTTGCAACCATAAACGATCCGCAGATTGCGCAGATTACATAGATTAAAAATTCGGAGCAAAAGAGCCTCGAAGTGATCGTGTTCGTCATGCTGCGGGTTGTTGTTGAGTGAGGCAGTGCAATGTACCCAAGCCCCAGACGAGGTCGAGGGCGTGGATTCCGACGACGGGGCGGCCGGGAAAGATCTCGCCTATGGTGCCCAGGGCAATGATGTCGCGCGGGTCGTTGAAGGTTGGTACCAGCACCGCCGAATTGGCGATGTAGAAATTCGCGTAGCTGGCGGGAAGACGCTGGCCATCCATGTAGACGGGGGAGGGCATGGGCAGCGGGACGACTTCAATCTTCGTTCCATCCTCAAGGCGCATGTGGTGCAATCGCTCCCAATTTTCCTGAAGGGAAGCGTAATTCACGTCACGCGCATCGCGTTCCCAGCAAAGAACCGCGGTCCGCGGCCCCACGAACCTGCACACATCATCGACGTGGCCATGAGTGTCGTCGCCGGCTATCCCTTTGCCGAGCCACAAAACGTTGCTCACCCCGAGGTAATGCCGAAATACCTCAGCGATCTCCTCGCGTCCGAAGCCCGGATTGCGAACTTGGACTTTGGGATCGAGCAGGCATTCCTCTGTCGTCAGAAGTGTTCCCATCCCGTTCGTATCGATGCTGCCGCCTTCGAGTATGAATCGCCGGCCTTGCACCATGACGTCGAACACCCGCAGCTTGAGCGCCCGCGCGACGCGCTCGGGAACCTGACTATCCTTGCGCCAATTTGAATACCTTGCCCAGCCGTTGAAGCCGAAGCGGGCAATGGCCACTTCCGGCCGGGGGGCATCGCGTTTTACGAAGATCGGGCCGTAATCCCGCGTCCATCCCCGGTCGGTGGGAATGCGAAAGAATTCCACCCGCTTCAGGTCCACGCCAACCCGTTGGAGCAAGCCACGCGCCCTGGCCTCGTGGTCGTGCGAGTTCACCAGAATTCGAACCATCTCTCCCGGGAATAATGTGGCGCACGATTTCCGTGTAGGCCCAGGGAATGGGCTCGAATCTTTGCGGCCAATCGTTGAGGTTATGCGGCCAGGCAATCCAGGTGGCCTCATGCGGTTCCCACTCCGCCGGCATGCGGTATTGGAGAGCGGCGCGGTTTCGCGGGCTCTTCCTTCCGGCGCTTATTTTTTGTTGGCCACGAGTCCTCGTCCAGGAAGCGCTGAGTAATTTCCCCATAAGCGTCAATGCGCCGATCGCGAAGGAAATGCCAATTCCGCCGCACGTTTTCAATGCGACTGAGGTTGATTTCTGCCAGCAGGATCTCCTCACGGTCAACCGAGCCCTCGGCCAGCACCACGCCAAAGGGATCGCAGACAAACGACGACCCCCAGAATTCGAGTCCGGCGCCCGAGGCCGCGGTTTTTTCCATGCCCACGCGATTGACGGCGGCAACGTAGATTCCGTTGGCAATGGCATGGCTGCGCTGGATGGTTCGCCACGCGTCACGCTGGGCATTGCCCACCGAGTCCTTTTCCGCCGGGTGCCAGCCGATTGCCGTGGGGAAGAAAAGGATGCTCGGTCCTTGCAGGGCGGCAAGGCGCGCGCCCTCCGGATACCATTGGTCCCAGCAGATTTGCGTGGAGATTCGTCCCACCTGCGTATCGAAAGCGCGAAAGCCCAGGTCGCCGGGGGTGAAGTAAAACTTTTCGTAGTAACCCGGATCGTCGGGGATGTGCATCTTGCGGTAGAGGCCCACGACTTCGCCGGTCGCGTCGATGACCGCGGCGCTGTTGTGGTAAATCCCCGGGGCGCGCCGCTCGAAGAGAGGCGCCACGATGACCACTCCGCGCGCCTTCGCAACTCTTCCCAGCGCGTTTGTGGCGGGACCGGGGATCGTCTCGGCCAGATCAAACCAGGCGTGATCCTCGCTCTGGCAAAAGTATTGGGTTTGGAACATCTCGGGCAGGCAAATAACTTCCGCACCGCGCTCCGCCGCCTCTTCAACCCGCGCTGCGGCCTTTTGCAGGTTTTCAGCCGGATTCGACGAGCAAGACATCTGCACGAGTCCGGCGATGTATTGGGGTTTGAGAGGCATCAAGGTGAGACTACACAAATCGGAAAGTTTTGCCAAGGTTGCTGAAACCTATGCACTGGTTCAGTTTGGGGGGTTATACGGAAGTCTGGATTTATACTCGTTCTTCTGGCCTACTGCTTTTGGCCGATAACGACCCGGACAACCCCATCTGGAATTTTAGGGTCGTTCCAGATTTGCCCGCTTCCACCTAATGCCGTAAGAAGTGCAACTACTGGCGTATCGTTCTCGTGCCCAAAAGGCGGATACGGACTGGACCTTACCTCGAAACTCATTCCCCACCAAGCTCCAGCATTAACCGACATTGGCTTGCTTGGGTCTGAGAAATTGCTTCCCAAAGCGTCGCTTTCCTTTAGTGTGCGTGTTCCAAGGGGCGTCCATCCAGCATTTTTTAGTATTCCTGTCAGCACTAAGGCAGTGTTGAAACCATCCTCGTCATTTGGAACATATAGAATTTCAAATTTGACACTGGCTTACCTTTTAGTGCCGCAGAAATTTTGTCGGCGTCCATGAGCAGGTTCCGCCACCTCGGATTTTGTCGTCTTGCAAGCTCTTGCTGGGAGGCATCTAGTTTATTTTCCACCTGTTCGAGTGCCGCTTCTTGTTTAACTAGTTTGCCGGCGCGGGCCTCTACATCTTTGGCTTGGAGCGTAGCCCGATGCGCTGAATCCACTGCCTTCCCAGCGTTAAGAGCGGCATTGTCTGCGGAAGTCTGGGCTTTACCGACTAGTTTACTAAGGTCCAAATTTGCGGTATCGCTGTATTGCCTAAGGTCAAACTCCGCCTTTGAAGCAAAGAATTCTGCGTACAGCTCCCCCGCTACACCAGCCACGACAAGCGGGCCTCCCATAAATGCATACAGCGATACCCACAGAAACTTTCGTTTATTTTTGGAAGGCTTCAATTTCTTAGCGAAGTCTGCGCCGTATTCCCAGAATAAACCAATCACCACAATTGCGGTCCAGAAGACAAGCCATCGAGCGAGCACGTCAACTCTATGTTCTAGCGCGAATTGCAGTGGGTCGGAGGGGACAACCATCGGTCGTTATGAGCAAACTCAGCACAAATGCCTGATTGTCATGTCTAAGTGCCTGTATCTAATGGTTATAAAGCCGGTGATACTTTTCGGTTTGGAAAGGATAAATGAACACCTTTACAGGCACGATAGTATCCATCTGAACCTTTGAACACAAACTACTTTTTTTCTGAATCACGGACAGCCTGAGAGGGCTTTTTTTTGATTGAAGGCTTTGCGGGTGTGAGGCGTTCTCCGCGGGTGGCACAGACTTTGTTCGCTTACGACTGCTCGATTTTTTCACGGGTGGCGCCCCGATCCATCGGGGCGACCAAAATATTGCCTTTCGAGCCGCCGACAACCAGCGGGAAGTTGTCGATACCCTGCTTGAAGTCGTCGATGTGACGCCCCGATGTATCGGAGCCCCGGAATTCACGATTCACGCTCGCACTTTCCTTTACCGATTGCTTCGGAGCATCCCCCTGCCCTGAGAATCCATTCGATTCACGGACGGCGCATCCATAAGAATCAATGTAGGCGCCACCCGTGGATTTACTCATGTTGCGCAGGCCTCGAAAATGGGAATCTATTTCCCGTCGGCTAATCCTCAAGGGAGATCCCCGGGTGTGCCGGGGAGGCAGCAAAGGTTCGACAGTTAGGGGAGTGGATGCCCAAAACTGAAAGGGACCCCTCACCCGACCTCCTCCGTCGGCCACCCTCTCCCCGGGAGAGGGAAAGCGGATATTCAGCGCGTGGATGCGAAGGAGTATGCGGCGGTGCCGCCGCAAAAATTCCCCTACCTTCTGTCGCCGCGGCGACGAGAAGGTGTCCGTCAGCCGACGGACGGATGAGGGGTCTTTTGCCGACGGTTATGGTTGAGCCCCTTTAAGGGGCAGCCACCGTAAAGCCTCCGGCTTTCCCGGAAGATATTTACTCCGCCGGAAGCCGCCTTTTCCGGCCGTTCTGTTCCTGGAAAAGATTGAATTCTTCGATCATCCGGCGTGTCCACCGTCCGTCAACCTGGCCGGGTGAGTACCGGCCCTCGCGCAACATCTCGTGTCCCCAAGCGTCAATTTCGTGGGTGAATTCGGCATTTTCAATCAACTCCTCGGCGAACTGGGGAGGAATGAACGTAATCCCCTCCGGATCGCTTACCGCGAGGTCGCCGGGTAGAATCGTGACCGCGCCAATACGAATCGGCACGTTGATTCCCATCAGCATGACATCTTGGAGAGTGGAGGGATCAAAATTGCGGGCGAAGACGTGCATTTCCCTGATATCACCGAGGAGCGTGACATTTCGCACAGCACCGTTTACCACCAGGCCGTTCTGGCTCCGGGCAAAGATGGCGGCGCAAAGTTGATCGTCCGCGTAGGACCCGGTTTTTCCAAAGATGTCGACTACGAGAACGTCCCCGGGAGAGAGCATGTCAGCAGGCCAGGTATTCTGCGGCCCGCGATGACCTTCCAACTTTCCCTCGGCATTGATGACCTGATTGACATCGGGCCGGAGGGGCATGAAGACTGCGGTGACGACACGGCCCACCATTCTGCCTCCGGGATTGATCTCGCGCCAGGCCGGCACGAATTGAGTTTTGTATCCGTGCGCCTCAAGCGTTTGGTCGGCTTCCTCGGCGTCAACGTCCTTCAATCCCTCCAGAATGGAATCGGGCGCCTTGGGGCGGCCATCGGGAAATCTTTCACCCTTCCACTCGCGCGTCAGGGCGATGCGTTGCCCGGTGGAGAACATGCCCAATTGGCAAAACGACGATCGGAAAGGCGAGAAGATTAAAACCAGCGTAAGGAAGGTTCGAAACTGTGTTGTCAGATTGCCGCTCCTGGTAATATTTCCGAGACGTGCCGCCGGCGGATCGCGTTAGAGTGCGCCGCGGATGGGAGCACCCCGGAAGTTGCTTTCAATCCCGTCCGGGAGAGGAATTCCCCACCATCCCCCGGAAGCCAAATATCTGATATTCTGCGGAGCTTCGTTGCGGCATCCGTAGAAGCCTTCCAGAATCGTTCGGGTGGCGCGGAAAGTCAACCCTTAAGTCGAGGACACTGTCATGAAATCGCATACGGAATATCTCTGGTTTAACACGAAGAAGCATCGGGAGTTCATCAACATCACCGATGAAGTTGAAAAGGCGCTGGCCAAGTCGCAGATCAAAGAAGGAATGATCCTGGTCTCGGCGATGCATATCACCGCCGGCGTTTACGTCAATGATGCCGAGGACGGACTCATCGCCGACATTGACGAATGGCTGGAGAAGCTGGCGCCCTTTCGCGCCGACTATCGTCACCACCGGACCGGTGAAGACAACGGCGATTCCCACCTGAAAAGCCTGATGATTGGGCATCAAGTGATTGTCCCGGTGACCCAGGGCAAGCTCGACTTTGGCCCCTGGCAACAGGTTTACTATGCAGAATTCGACGGCCAGCGGCGCAAACGGGTTCTGATCAAAGTCATCGGCGAGTAAGGATGTCAATGCCCCCCATCATTGAAGTGAAGGACTTGGTTAAAGAGTTCCGCACCTTTCGCCGGCGCGAGGGCGTGCTGGGAGCGTTGCAAAACCTTGTGGTGCGCGAATACATCACCGTTCATGCCGTGGACAACATCAACTTTTCCATTGAGCCCGGTGAGATGGTGGGCTATATCGGAGCCAACGGGGCGGGGAAGTCGACCACGATTAAAATCCTGACGGGAATTCTCGCGCCGTCGAGTGGCCGGGTGGTTTCCAATGGATTCGTTCCCTATGAACAACGCCGACACTATACCAAACACATCGGCGTGGTCTTCGGGCAGCGGACGCAGTTGTGGTGGGACATCGCCGTGGTTGAATCGTTCAAACTGCTGAAAGAGATTTATGAAATCCCCGAGGCCGACTATCGGCGGCGCCTGGGCGAATTTGGAGAATTGCTGAACCTCAAGGATTACCTGCACACTCCCGTGCGCAAGCTGAGTCTGGGCGAGCGCATGAGGTGCGATTTGGCCGCTTCGTTGTTGCACAATCCGCCGGTGCTCTTTCTCGACGAGCCCACGATCGGCCTCGACGTGGTGGCCAAGGAGCGCATTCGCGAATTCCTGAAGGAGATTAATCGTACGGAAGGGACGACCGTCCTCCTGACCACGCACGACCTTTCCGACATCGAGGAACTCTCGCGGCGCATCATCATTATCGATAAGGGCAAGATTCTGTTCGACGGCGACCTTGGACAGATGAAGCAGCGGCTGGCTGAATACAATCAAGTGAAATTCTTCTTGAAGGATCGCTCCCAGATTCCGCGCCTGGCGCAGATTGAGACGGACGGCATCGTCTGCGAGCGGGTGGATGAACTCACCTATTTCATCCGTTTTGACCGGAAGCGGCATTCTTCGGCGGAGGTTATCCGCCAGATTGTGAACAATCTCGAAGTGCGCGATCTGCTGGTGGAAGTGGAGCCGATCGAAGAGATCGTCAAACGCATTTATTTGAGCGGAGAGGTGGGCTGATGGCCGAAGCGCTCCCGCATCCAAGATCCGCCGACAGTATCTCCCACTCCTGCGAAAGTTTCGTGCGGACTTACTGGGCTTTCGCGCGTGTCGGCTTTGTCAATACTCTCGCCTATCGCCTGCGCTACTACACGGGGATCGTCACTTATTTTATTTATGTGTCGGTGTACTACTTCATTTGGAAGGCCATCTATGCGCACAGCACTTCCATTGAAGGCTTTGACTTCACCCACATGATGACGTACATCGGGGTCGGCTGGCTCATCCGCTCGTTCTACTTCAACAACATCGACCAGGACCTTGCCTACCAGGTGCTCGAGGGCCGTCTGGCGATGGACCTCATCAAGCCGGTGAATGTCCAGTTCATGTACGTTTCGCGCGCCGCCGGGGAATCGGTCTTTCGCCTTGCCCTGCTGACGCTTCCTACCGCGCTCGTTTTGTTTTGGGTCTATCCCTTGCGTCGACCCGCGAGCCTGGGACACGCCGGAGGTTTCCTAGTCAGCGTCTGCTTGAGCTTTCTTCTGGTTGCCGCGATCAATTTTGCCGTCGGGACTTTTGCCTTGCGCCTCCAATCGATTCTGGGTTTAATGCGGGCCAAGTTCTTTCTGCTGGAACTTTTTTCCGGGCTTCTTTTGCCCATCAGCTTTTTCCCCCACCTTGCCCAGAAGATTCTCGGCGTCATGCCGTTTGAATACATCAGCTACACCCCGATGTTGATCTATCTCGGCGAATTGAGCGGAGGCAAGCTGGTCCGCGCCCTTGCCCTGCAAACCTTCTGGGTTGTGGTCCTGTTTGTTATCGGCGACCTCTTGTGGCGGTGGTCGACCCGTGCAGTCACTATTCAGGGGGGATAAGCGGACAGGGTAGCGCGTCAATCGGCGAAGGTCAAAATACCGGAATTAATGGCCTGGCTCAAGGGTCAGTGGACGGAAGGCAATGAAGAGGCACTTTCGACTGCTTGTTCAATATTTCGCGCAATACGCCAAAGTGCGGCTCGCGTACAAGGCGGACTTCATCATCGCCTTTTTTTCTTCCATGACGGCGACGGTGCTGGGCTTTGGCTTCATTTACGTCCTCTTCACCAAGATACCGTCATTGCAGAATTGGTCGTTCAACGAAATCCTTTTCCTCTACGGTTTTTCATTGATACCTCTCGGCTTCTTCAATGTCATCAGTTGGAATCTCTACGATTTCAGCGAACTCTACATCGTGGAAGGCAAGTTTGACCGCGTCCTGCTGCGGCCCGTCTCGACGCTGTTTCAGGTGGTCTTTGAAAAATTCCGCCTGGAGTCGCTTCAGGAAGTTGCCACCGGCATCGGTGTCGTAATCCTGTGTGCTCGCAATCTTCACTTGCGCTTCGCAATTGTGGATTACCTTTGGTTTGGGGTCACGATCATCTGCGGCAGCGCAATTTATCTTTCCGTCTTCCTGATCCTCACCGCCGTATCCTTCTGGTTTGAAGATCGCGTCGGCATCGTGCCGCCGGTCTTCAATATGCTCAACTTCAGCCGCTACCCCCTGACCATCTACAACGTCTTCATTCAGTTTCTTCTGAGTTGGATTATCCCCTTTGCCTTCGCCACGTTTTACCCCACCACCCACTTCCTCGGCAGAAAGGCGTTCACGCTGTATTTTCACCTCGTGCCCGTAGTCGCGGCAGGATTTTTGCTGCTTGCGATTGTGGTGTGGAATCTTGGGGTGGGGAACTACAGCAGCACGGGAACGTAGCTTCGGAAGGTGGTTCCACTCGCTTGCCGCTTACTTTTGCGCCGAAGCGGGTTCAGCGCAAGGTTCAATTCAGCTTCCACGAGATCGCCGAGTTGTTTCGAGGTGAATTCATTCCCTTCGAGATTGACGGCCAGGATTCCCCGACGGTTGATGATCACAGTGTGCATTGAATGCGCCACCATTTCCATGTCCGGGTTCGCCACAACCCCGAACCGCGACTTGATTTCATCGATTTTCCCGGGCGCCCCGGTGAGGAAATACCACCAGCCGCTGCCTGCCTTCCAGATCTTTCCATATTTCATGAGGGTCGCAGGTTGATCGTGTTCGGGATCAAGTGTCAGCGTGAACAAAACCAAATCCCGCCCCATGTGTTTTCCAAATCGCTTCTGCAACTGCCCGAAATTGTTGGAGAGCCGGAAGCAGTAATTTGGGAAAGGGCAGGTTGTGTAAACAAAGGTCATCGCCACGACCTTGCCTCTAAACTGCGCGAGGGAGACGGGATCACTGTTTTGGTCGGTCAGCGTGAAATCAGGAACGCTCTGGCCGATCTTGATTTCCGCGGGCAAGGCGGACCTCCCGGGCAGTATCTTGTTGAGGATACCGAAGCGTGCCGCGACCTGCGGGTCATAATCAAAATTCATGTAGGGGCGTTCGTGGACGTCTTCCGCGCGCGCCGAGGCGCCGCTGACAATCAGTTTGAAATCCACCATGATGCCGGGCCGGAGTTTTTCCACTTCGCTCCGGGGCTCGAGCGGCAGAGTCATTTCCATCGCGTCCATGATTCCTGGGATTTCGTGCATCGAAACGATGAACTCTCCCTGCTGCGGGTTCACGCTCACAACCAATCCCGAGGCTTGATAGGTTGCTGCGCCAGCCGACGCCGGCGTTGCCGCAAGAGCTAAAGCGCTGATGCCCACGACGTATCGGATATTGCGCATGAGGGTGTTCATGGGTTGTGTTTCCCCATTTCTTTCGGTGAGGTACAAAGTCCTATTTGCGGACGCCCAAGTTCATGCCCAGCGATAATAGTGGTTTTATTTTCTTCGCATATTGCGTGGCGAATTCCTTGATTTCGATGTACTGGTTCGCCGCCACATTCGTAAATGTCTGGCGGGTATTGCTGGCGGGCCACCAAATTTCAATCTCCTGGATGCGCGCGTCTGCGCCCAGTCCGACGTGCTGCTCGAAGGGACTCGCCCCGAATGAGCCGCCACTTCCCACGGTGCGATAAACGGACCGGACTCCTCGCCCCTTGTTTTCCACAGTAACTTTGATGCGCGCGCCCAGGGCAGCGCGGTTGGTCTTGACCCCAACCAGCTTTACCGAAATCCAGTTGTTGGAATTGCCGGGGTTCTTGAAGTAACGGAAGGCATGTTTGTCGCCGGGTGTGGGGCCACCGATAACGGTTAAGAGGTCCTGCTGGCCGTTATTGCTCATGTCGGCAAAGGCGACGCCGTGTCCTTTGTGGAGGTCGCCGGTGCCGGAGGATGCGGTGATATCCACGAATCGCTTGCCCTCATCGTTCCGATAAAGCACATTGGGGACAAGCGAGCTGTAAGCGGCGTTTCCGGTTCCCAGATAGATATCCAGGAAGCCGTCGTTGTCCACGTCCCCGAAGTTGGCTCCCATGGGCATCAGGACTTTGTCCAGACCCACATCCTTGGTGACATCTTCGAAGGTTCCATTCCGCATGTTCTTGTAAAGTTTCAAGGTTATGGCGTTGGGAAGAAGTCCGAGGTAGCTGCGCACGTTCTCATCGACGGAGCCGGAATAGGTGGTCGCAAATACGTCGAGCCATCCGTCATTATCGTAATCAAAGAACCACGCGGCGAAGCTCCGCCCGCCGGGGTCACGCACGCCCGCTTGCCCCCCTACTTCCGTGAAGGTGTTGTCATGCTCGTTGTGGTAGAGCAGGTTGTCACCGGTCAGGTTGGTCACGTAGAAGTCCACGTACCCGTCATTGTCGTAGTCGCCGGCGACGACGGCCTTCACAAAACCCAGCCGATCCACGCCCGCGAGGACGGAGATATCCTGGAAAGTCCCGTCGCCCTTATTCAGATAGAGATGGCACGGACCCTTCTCATTGCCCACAAAAAGATCGAGCAGCCCATCATTGTTGATGTCGGCCCAGACGGCGGCTTGCGTGGCAAACAGGTGGGTCAGGCCCGCCTGCCGGGTCACGTCGGCAAACGTGCCGTCGCCGTTTCCCCGATATAACGAGAGTGGAGCGGGATAAACCCAGGCTCCACGCATCACGAGAATGTCGATGTTCCCGTCGTTGTTGTAATCGGTCTGAGTCAGGTTCAGGCCGCCGAGTCCTGCACTCAGTCCGGATTGGTCCGTCTTGTCGGTAAATGTGCCATCGCCATTATTGCGAAAATAACGCAGCGGATTGTGCGGGTCCTGGTCAAAGCTTTCCGAGACGACGACATCGAACAAGCCGCGATTCTCGAAATCATCGACAATCACCCCGCCTGAAGTCGAAAAAAACTTCAGGCCAACCGCGGGGGCGATGTCAATAAACCGTCCGATGTCCTGTTTTGACTCAAAGACTGACAGTGGGATGACGTCCTGACTCGAGATCGCGGCAGGGTATTCGCCCAGAGTCATATAGGCCAGATTCATCAGCCACTTGATGTCCAGATCATGTGGGGCGTCGCTGAGATACTTGCGGAAGTGCTCGACGGCCTTTTGGGAGTCGGCGGTCTGCTGATAACGCAGCGACGGTGACATGGGGAAAAGGCACCGGTCTCCAGGCGCGTCATAGATTCCATTCTCCATCTCCGACTTGTGCAGGTAGGCGGTCCCCAGGACTCCTTCGAGGTAGCGTGTTGTCTTGGGGCCCAGCGCGAGGGCCGATGGACGACATTGCTCCCAGTGCTCAATCGCCTGGCCCATTTCTCCCTGAAATGCGTAGGCTGGGCGAGAAGATAGCGCGTGTGGTAGGTGGTCTGATCCGACATCTCGAACGGATGGGCGGGGTCGAACATTTCCAGGATCTGTTTTATGGCGCTGGCGAGAATGCGATGATCCGCCACGGCGATGGACACCGGAGTCAACTGCGCACCGATGGGCCGGTCCGGATTGTCATAAAAAATGGCAAACGCCTCACCAAAGCCGCTGACGTCCGGCGCGTAGCGAACAGCGCCCGGCCCCGTCATGGCCAGGTTCTGCGTGGGATTGTCTTCGTCGATTTCCGGTTGCGCCTCGAGATTAATCTTGAGGATGGCATACCCTTCGGGAAACTGGGTGATGGCGCTCAAGTCGCCGCGCCCCAAGCCTCTTAGCGCCTCTCGTAATTCCGGCCTTAACGCGGCGGGATCAAGATTGCCGATGTAGCCTCCATTCGCGGAACTGGGGTCGATGGAGTTCTTCGCGGCAAGCGCGGCGAAGTCCTCTCCGCCTTTGAGGAGGTCGAGGATGCGCTCGGCTTCCGCCCTCGTTTCGACAACGATGATGCTAATGGGGGACTTGGCGGGTAATTCAGGTTGCACGCCCTGTCCGGGAGCTGCGGACAATAGCGTTGTGCCGGGCAGGACGATGGCTCCCCCCAAGGCGAACGCTCCCTGGCGGAAGAGCGCGCGTCGAGTGAGATTTTTTGGGTTTTTCGCGCCATCAGTGAATAACCTTATCGATTCTATGCGGAGGCAGCATTTCTGACAACAGGGAAGGACGGACTCGATTGGAGGTGGGGCGGAAGGATTATGAGCCCTTCAAGAAATCGCGGATCTTTTCAAAGTCTTCCCGCAGGATCTTTTCCTCGCGTGGGTTGCGCAAAACATAGGCGGGATGGACGGTCGGGAGCGCCTTGATCGAGCCGAAATCGTAAAACTGCCCGCGAATTTTGGTTATGCCTTCCTTGAGGCCCAGTACGGTGCGCACGGCGGGCGCTCCGAGGCAGCAAATCAGGCGCGGGTGGATGGCGGCAATCTGGCGATAGAGGAACGGCGAGCAGACATCCACTTCGTCTTTCTCCGGGGTGCGGTTTCCCGGCGGCCGGCACTTGACGATGTTGCAGATGTAGACCTCCTCGCGCTTCAAGCCCACCATCTGCATCATCTTGTTTAGCAGCTTGCCCGCCCGGCCCACGAAGGGCAGGCCTTGCTCGTCTTCATCGGCACCCGGGCCCTCACCGATGAAAACCAACTCGGCATTTGGGTTGCCGTCGCCAAAAACAATCGTCTTGCGGGTAGGCGCCAGTTTGCATCGCTTGCAATCGCCCAGGTCTTTGCGGATTTGCTCCAACGTCTCCGGACCTGAAGGCTTGGGCGCCGCCGGGGCGTCAAACAGGCTGACCGATTGCACGGGCGCCGGAATCACATTGCGTGGAGCGACGGAGGCAAACGGAACTGACACCGGGAGAGGCTTCGCGGGGGAGGCAATCGCGGCTTCGGGCGCGATTCGCGCCGCAGTGGCAACCTCAGTCACGGTTTCTGAGACCATCGCCGGTAGCGCCACATCCTCTGGCTTCCGATTATAAAAACCGCCCAGACCGAGTTCCTCATAGAACTCCAGCCAGGCCCTTACCTCTTCGCGCGTTGCGTCATCCATAATTTCGTTTTTGCGCCGGGGGTATTTCGCCGAATGAGTGCCTACTGAACGGGGGAGGCCGTTACCGGTTTGCGCCGAATCTCCACAACCTCGTCCAGCACGCGCCCCGCAACTTCCAACTTGCTCATCTTCTCCAACTCCAACTTGTGTCCATCGGGGAAGAGCAGCGTGACGATGTTGGTATCGACGTTGAACCCGGCGTCATTGCGGTTGACATCGTTCGCGACGATGAGGTCGAGGTTCTTCGAGCGAAGCTTGGCCGCGGCGTTGGCTAGTAAGTCTTCAGTTTCAGCGGCAAACCCGACGATGATCTGGCCATTCGCTCGGCGTCGGGAAACCTCTGCGAGAATGTCCGCCGTGGGTTCAAGCTGAACGCCGGGAATGCCGTCGAGTTTCTTGATTTTTTGGGTGGACGGCTGGACGGGGCGGAAATCGGCTACGGCGGCAGCCATGACCAGAATGCTTGCGCTCGTAGCGTGCCGCAGCACGGCTTCATACATTTCAGCGGCGGAACGGACCGGCTCGAACGTATCGGCGGCGGGTGGCACAAGATGAGTCGGACCGCTGATCAAAATCACTTTCGCTCCGCGGCGATGCGCGGCCTCCGCCAGCGCGTATCCCATCTTTCCGCTGGAGCGATTGCTGATATAGCGGACCGCGTCCAAGGGCTCCTCTGTCGGTCCGGCTGTCACGAGAACCACTTCGCCTTTCAAATCCTCGCGCAGGCCCAGAGTATCGAAGACGGCTTGTGCAATGATCTCCGGGGAGGCCAGACGTCCGGCGCCCGTCATGCCGCAGGCGAGGTAGCCTTCGTCCGGGTTTACGACACGCACGCCGCGCGCGCCCAGCGTTTGCAGGTTTTCCTGGGTGGCCGCGTTCTCCCACATGTTGACATTCATTGCGGGAGCAACGATCAGTGGAGCCTTGGTGGCAAGGCAGAGCGTGGTGAGGAAATCGTCGGCGACGCCGTGGGACATCTTGGCCAGGATGTTGGCCGTGGCAGGGGCAATTACCAGGGCATCGATCGACTGCGCCACCGCGATGTGTTCAATCGCGCTCTCGACGTTGCTTTGGCCCTGATCACCGCCGAACATGCCGGTAATGACCTTCCGTCCGGAGAGCGCGGCAAAGGTCAGAGGGGTGACGAATTCGCAGGCGCTCTCGGTCATCACCACCTGCACCTCCAGGCCCTTGTCCTGAAGCAGGCGCACCAATTCCGCGGCTTTGTAAGCTGCGATGCCGCCCGACACACCTAAGGCAATTCGCATAATTATCGAGTCGTGTGGGCATTCGGGGGAAGGGCATGTGCCCGGACGCTCCATCCTTCCGTGACGGCCCTACTTACTTCGCCGACTTCTTTTTTGAGCCCTTCTCCAGAGCCCCGAGACCCACGTATTCGATGGGCACAAGTCCCGCACCCACTTCCTGCTGGGCCACGCGCGTCATTCGCTTGGTGGGAGTCTGCACCAGCGGTTTGGCTCCGGCTTGGAGTTGTCGGGTGCGGCGCGCTGCCACCAGGATGAATCGGAATTTGCTGTCCAGATTCTGTGGTAGTTCCATTTGCTCTTACCCTCCGAACTTATTGATGATCTCTTCCACTCGCCCCGCCTGGCTGGAGCGGCGGAACCGTGCCGCCCGCACAATGGCTTGTAAGGCCAGGGTGGCTTGCTGCAGATGATCGTTCACGACAAGATAATCGTATTCCGGCCAGCGGGCAATCTCTTCCTTGGCCTTGTCAAGCCTGCGCTCAATCGATTCCGGCGAGTCGGAGCACCGATCCCGCAGCCGCCGCGCCAACTCTCCAAAGGACGGAGGCAGGATGAAGACGCTGACGGCCTCGGGAAGCTCTTGGTGAACTTGCCCATGGCCCTGGACATCGATATCCAGCAGAATGTCCCTGCCTTCGTCCTGGGCGGCCTGCAACTGTTTGTGGGCGGTGCCATAGAACTGGCCGTGCACCTCGGCCCACTCCACAAACTCTTCCCGCCGCACCATGCCCTCGAAAACCTTTCGGGATACGAAAAAGTAATCACGCCCGTTTTTTTCCGTGGCGCGTGGCGCCCGCGTCGTATATGAAACCGAGAAGCAAATCCCCGGTGTTGAGGCCATCAGCCGCTTGACCAGGGTCGATTTCCCCGCGCCCGATGGGGCGGAGATCACGAAAATGCTTCCCCGCGTCGCCGGAGTCTTGGGTTTCTTGACCACTTGATTCCAATACCGCGAGGAGCATGCCGTGATCCGCCTTTGGGCTCACATTTCGCGCGTTTGCCCGCCGGACGTTCCTCTACGGTCTGCTTCTGCCTTTACTCTATATTTAGCGCCTGTTCGCGCAATTTTTCAATTTCCGTCTTCATCTCGATGGCCTGCCGGATGATTTCGAGTCCCACCTCCGGCACATCGGTGGTTTTGGAAAGCATCGTGTTGGCCTCGCGATTCATCTCTTGCAGGAGGAAGTCGAGCTTCTTGCCCACTTCCGAACTCTCCGCGAGCAAATGGCTCACTTGGTCAAGGTGGCTCTGGAATCGCGTCAACTCTTCGGCAATATCGGAACGCGAGGCCAGGTACGCGACTTCCTGCTCGATCCGCGCCCGGTCAAGGTCGCTGCTGCCGGAAAGATCGCGGATGCGGTTTTCAAGACGCACTTTGTAGTATTGCGGCGCCCGCTCCGCCAGCTTGGAAATACCTTCGCGCAGGGATTTTAGATGGGCGAAGCGTGTACGCAGGTCGCGCTCGAGCGCCTCACCTTCGCGCTCGCGCATTTCATTAAACTTCTCCAGCGCCTCGGTCACGGCCGCTTCCAGACCCGGGCGAAGGCTTTCAAGCTTTTCCGGCGGAATCTCTCCGCCGCCATTGCCAACCATTCCGGGTATGCGAAGCAAGGCCATCAGATCCGGTTCCGCTGCCGAGCCAAACTCAATCTTGAGCGTCTGATAGCCCTTCTGGTAGGCGTCCAAAAGCTTCCGGTCGATTTGCAACTCGGCAGCCCCCGATGAGCCGAGACTGAGGGTTATCTCGACGTGTCCCCGCACCACACGGTCTTTCAAGAGGCGGCGCACCGTGGGCTCAAACGAGTCCAGAGAGGATGGGATCCGCACCTGGGGATCGAGAAAGCGATGGTTGGTGGCACGAATACTCACCATAATCGCCGTCCCTTCGGTTTCGGTTTCCACCCGGCTATAGCCGGTCATACTGCGAATCATCTTGCCTCGTGTGGGGCTCCAAGCCCCCGAGTTCCTGACTCCTAAATTTACGGCTCCACATCCACAAACTGCAAATTGTGCAGGCGGTTGTAAATGCCTCCCTGGCTAACCAGGTCATCATGCGTGCCTGTTTCACAGATGGCCCCGCGGTCGATCACCACGATGCGATCGGCTCGCCGCACGGTCGAAAGGCGATGGGCGATGACCACAACCGTGCGTCCCGCCATCAGATTCGCCAGCGCATGCTGGACGAGCATTTCCGATTCCGTGTCGAGCTCGGACGTCGCTTCATCGAGAATCAGAATGGGCGGATTCTTCAATAGCGCGCGGGCGATGGCGATGCGCTGCCGCTGGCCGCCGGAGAGGCGCTGCCCGCGCTCGCCGATCATTGTCTTATAGCCCTCCGGCATCTCCAGAATAAATTCTTCCGCCAGGGCCACGCGCGCGGCCTCATGCACCTCGGATTCCTTGGGTGCGCCGCTGCCATAGCAGATGTTGTTGTAGACGGTATCGTTAAAGAGAATCGTCTCCTGCGTGACGATGCCAATTTGCGCGCGCAGGGAATTGATCTTGAGGTCGCGAACATCCTTCCCATCCACGGTGATGCGGCCCTGAGTTACGTCAAAGAACCGGGGGATCAAGCTGGCAATGGTCGTTTTGCCCGCTCCACTGGACCCTACCAATGCCACCACTTCCCCTTTGCCAATCCGCAGGTTGATGTCGTGCAGCAGGGGGACTCCGTCCTCATACTCGAAGGCTACATGCTCAAAAGAGATTTCATTCTCGAAGGGAGGCAGGATGGCTGAATTCAGCTTGTCGACCATATCCGGCTCGGAATCCAAATAGTGGAAGACCTGTTCGGAGGCGCCCAATGCCTGTTGATACGAATTGTTGACCCCAGTCAACCGTTTGACCGGCTCGTAAGCCTTGATTAAGGCGTACAAAAAGGTCATGAACCACCCTATGGTTTGCGCACGGTGGAGAATCTGAATCCGCTCATAAAGCAGGAGACCCGCAATGACAAATGCCCCCAGAAATTCCATCAGGGGTGAGGTCACCGCTTGAGCACGCACCCAGCGCAGGCTTACCCGCAAAAGTCGTCGCGTCGCGGTCTTGAACTTCTCGATTTCGAAATGCTCCGTGGCGAAGGCTTTGACAATGCGAATGCCGGAAAAGGTTTCCTGGAGCACATTGTTCATCTCGCCCATCTTGTCCTGGCTGCTTTTGCTCGAGGCCCGGATGTAGCGGCCCAGCTTGGCCGAGGGCAAGGCGACAAGCGGAATCAGAATCAGCGAAATTGAGGCCAATCGCCAGTCGATTTTGAACAGGATCGCCAGCAGAAATATCAAAGTGAAGGATTGTTTCAGCAAGTCTGCCGCGGTTTCCGAGACGGCAATTTGGATGCGTTCAATGTCGCTGGTGATTGCGGACATCAGCCTGCCGGTAGGATTGCGGTGAAAGAAGGCAATCGACTGCGCAATGATTTTGGAGTAGAGCAGGTTGCGAAGGTCGCGCACCACGGAGTGGCCGGTGTAATTGATGAGATAAGTGGCGAGGAATTCGCAGATCCCCTTGATCAGGATGACCCCGACCACGCCGAAGGTGACGACCGTCCAGACGTTGTGGACCCAATGGGGAAGAAAACTCTGAAGCAGGATCTGGCGATGGATATGGGGAACGGTGAAAAGAACGATGCCGGAAGTTCCGGAGTCGGGCGAGAGAACTCGGTCGAAAATCGGTTGAATCAGAAGTGCAGTGACCGCCTCACAAGCTCCCACGGCCACCATGAGGACCACTCCCATGAGCAGAAGGAACGTATAGGGTCGAATAAAACCCAGAAGGCGATTTGATTGACTCATTCCGTCTGCCGCACCTGAGGCGGAAATCCCTCCTAACCCGTTAAAAAACTTCATGTTAGCGACAATTTCAGTGGTTCGTCAAGGAAATACCAACGGACGCAATGAAGAGGTCCTACGGCGAGCAGCAGACCCTTTAATTGCTTAGGGTTAGGCTGTCGAAGATTACTGGACTTCCATCCCCATCGCCGCCGCACCGTAGAGTGGGGAATAGTATCCAAGCGCGGCGGTGACTATTTCCGTGGAATACTTGATGGTGGGGGATGCAAGCTCATCGAGCGATTTCCGCAATGTCCCGAGCAGCAACTCGCCTGATTGCCCGACTCCTCCGCCTAGGACGATGACATCGGGGTTCAGGAGGCGGATGACCATCAGAACTCCATGGGCAAGCCACCGGGCCGTCTCCTTAAGAATCTGAATCGAAGCTTCGTCTCCCTCCGCCGCCGCACGCATTAAACCCTTCGCGGTGATTTCCGGCCCTCCACTGAGTTCCAGCATGCGCTCAACATGCTCGGGCCGGCGTTTCGCCCATTCCCGAGCGCGCGATTCAATGGCAGCTCCGGAGCTAAAGGATTCCAGGCACCCTTTCCCGCCGCAAGAACAAGGCGCATCGGAGTCTGAAACCGGGATGTGCCCGATTTCTCCGGCCATAAAATCCTTCCCGCGCAGGAGTTTCCCCTCGTAAACAACGCCGCTTCCGATGCCCGTGCTGATTGTAATGTAGACCATCAGCTTCGCGCCGCGCCCAGCTCCAAATTGATATTCACCGAGCGCGCCCGCGTTGGCGTCGTTATCGAGCCGGCAGGGGATCCCCAAACTTTGTTCTACCCACTTTCCCAGTTCAAAATCCTCCCAGCCGGCAGAATGAACCGACGTCACCGCCTGGCGCGGAAAATTCACCGGTCCTCCAAAGCTCACCCCGCAGGCCTTGACGGGCGCATCGGTTTGGGCCATCAAATCCCGGCAACGTGAGGAAATCTGGCTCAGCATCCACTCGCGCCCCGCCGCGCGATCCGTATCGCCCTCCAAAACCAGCAGGCGGCGCCCCTGCTCATCGAATAAACCGGTGCGAAAGTGCGTGCCGCCGATATCGATCGCCAGAATGTTCTTCAAGCAAACCCCCGAAAACCAATTAAGAATTAAAAATTAAGAATGAGGAATTGCCAGAGGGTCAGACTTATTCGCATCAAGGGAGCTTCACGCAATTCTTGTTTCCTAATTCTTAATTCTTAATTTTTAATTCTTAACTTCCCCTACCTCCCGATGTCCCGGTGCAGGACCTTAGTCTTGTATCCTTCACGCAGGAGGGTTGTCGCCGTCTCCTCCGCCAGGTAGACGGACCGATGGTGGCCGCCCGTACAGCCGATGGCGATGGTGAGGTAGCTCTTTCCCTCCCGCATGTATTGAGGAAGGAGGAAAAGCAGAAAACTCATCAGGCGGGACATGAATTCGCGTTTTTGCGGGAAGGAATCCATAAACCGGCGCACTCCCAAATCGCGGCCGGTCTTGTTTTTGAGCCTGGGGACGTAATTGGGATTGGGCAGAAATCGCACGTCAAATACCAGGTCGGCCTCGGCGGGGATGCCGTATTTGTAACCGAAGGATACGGCGGAGACCAACATGGAGCGCCGCGCCGCAATTCCGCCAAACCGGGTTTGAATCATGTCGCGCAGCTCGTGCACATTCATGCGCGTCGTATCAATCACGACGTTGGCGAGTTCGCGCATGGGTTTTAACAGGATGCGTTCAAGGCGAATGCCTTCGCGGGCGGGCAAATCACGTCCCAGCGGGTGCGGCCGGCGGGTCTCCTCAAACCGCCGGATCAGGGCCTTGTCGGAAGCTTCCATGAAAACCAGCGAGGGGTGAAGAACCTTGTTGCGCGAGAGATCGCGGTATTGGGTGGGGAGCTGGCTCAGGGCCTCGCCACCGCGGATGTCCACTACCGCGGCAGCGCGTTCAAACGTACTGCCCGGCCGCTGGCACATCTCGGCAAATTTCGGAATGAGGTCAAAAGGAAGATTGTCGACACAGTGATATCCCAGGTCCTCAAATGCCTTGAGAACCGACGCCTTCCCCGAACCGCTCATTCCGGTAATCAGCACGAAATGCTTGGGACGGGTCTTTGCTGCAGTTTTCTTTTTCATCAGCTCCCGGTGCCGACTCGCCAAAGATTCATTTTCTGGAGGCCTGAACCTTCCGAGCGCTCCCCTGTGTCTTCGCGAGCCCCATACATTCCATCATGCCTTGCCGATAGGGGCAATTATGATTTATGACCGGCAATTTATGAAGGGGATTCATCGCAGGGCAGTACAATGGAGCGGCTGCGGGTACTCGCGCCATCACCCCGAATTCCTGTTCGATCCGTCCGTTTGCCGGGGCAGGCGGCAGGCACCAGCCTGGAAGCACCATAAAGCGAAAAATTGCCTCTATCTGCCCAGCGATTTCAAACTGGAAATGGGAATCCCTTCGCCGAGGGATGGATCAGGAACTTCCAGCGTTCCGTAGAGTGCCCGTGAAACCTGAGCGCCGAACAATACGACCGCAGAGGAGACGTAGGCCCAGGTCATCAGGGAGACCACCACTCCAATCGACCCATAGACGTGGCGGTAGTTGAAAAAAGGAAGCAACACGCTGAAGAGCAGACGGGCAACTTCCCAAAGCACCGCCGTCAGTAGCGCACCCGGCCACGCCTGGCGCAACCGCATGGGGCGATTGGGCAACCGCTGAAAGAGAATGACAAAGGCCAGCAAGGCAATGGTGAAAGAACTGAAGGCGGTTAGGACGTGGTAGATGAACATGACCAGGAAATGCAGCGATGGGCCCAGGAGCAGGGTTAGTTGCTTGCGCACCACGATTTCCAAGCCTACCGATGCGGTGGCAATGGAGAGCAGGCACCCCACGACGAAGGCCATTTCCAAGGCGATCAGGCGGCTTTTCCACCAGGGGCGTCCGACCCCCACCAGCCAGGCGCGATTCATGGCTTTTTCCAGCGGCACGAAGACTCCCGATGAACTCCACAGCAGAAGAATAACCGAGAGGATGCTGATTCTTCCGTACGCCCGGCTGATCCCCACCAGATTCTGCATGATGACTTCGATGCGGATGGGCAAGTACCGTTGCAGCACGACGGAAAGATGCCCCGCCAATTCGAAGCGCCGAATGTAGTATCCGCTCAAGCCCAGGAGCAGCAGCAACAACGGGAAAATGGCCAGGAGGCTGTGGTAGGCAATCGAGGCGGAAACCATCAACGAGTCTTCTTCCAGGAACTTGAGGAGGGACTGATGCAGCATGTGGCGCATCTGCACCCACCTCCTCTCCACACTTCGCCCTTTTCCATTCGATATAGAGCCTGGCATATGCTTGCTGCGGCCTGCGAAGCTTGAAGGCCCAGCCTCGATCCGCGCCCTCGTGGTTAGTTTATATATGATTTCTTCCCGATGCGGCTAGTCGAATTTGGGAATGGCGGGGCCGATCAATGATGAGTTGGGGCAGTTTCCTGTTTGGGGTAGGTAACTGACCGCAAGGTGCCGGTAATGGAGCCCACCGCGATCATCGCCTTGACGCGCAGAGGAAGTTGCCGCTCGTCCGCGCTGAACCAGATCAGCATCCGCCCCTTGCGCTTCAGAAGACCGTTGAAAACCTTGGGCTCAACCCGGAAGGCGTCGAACGTCCCCATGGGAGTCTGGACTTTTTCGCGTGCTTGCACATCAACCACGACCCGCTGAGTTTTCGATCCGTCGTTGATGGGCAATTCGATGGTTTTGCCCACTTCCAGTTTCTGGCGGCGGATGTAATAAAACGCGGTAACAACGTCTTCCACGCACGGAGGGATGTCGGATTCAGCGAATTTGGGCTGTGCCTGGGGTTGATTCAGGTCGCGTTCATAAAGCACGGCCTTTCCCTTGCTGTGGTCGAAGGCGATTTGCGTGTCTTTGTGCCGATGGCCTTCATTGATTTTTTTCGCGATCCGCTCGGAACAGAGCGTTTGCGGGTCCGCGACCGCGTGAAATTCGTCGCTGACGTCGAAGAGCAGGGGAACGAATCCTTCCGATTTTGCCGTGGCGGAAATCTCGAAGATGTCATGGTTGGATTGATTGACTTCCTGCACGGTGGACGTAACGGTGCCGGCGCGGAAGATGGTCCAGGTCACGTCGTAGGTCAGCTTTTCGCCTGGACTGAAAGCGTCATGCTGACTTTGCGCCGTAACCACCGGAATCGCAAGCAAGAGGGCCAAGGGTAGAAGCGCATGGAAGAGTCGCGGTTTGGGATTGGGCATATAAGAGTTAGACGCAGCGCCTTGATTGCGGGTAGCCTCTTGCCGGCAGGCGCAGGGCGTCAGGGATTTCCAACCGTCTGCTCGAGGGCGTTGGTGTCGCCGGGACTTTTCCATCGATTGCGTTCAATCGAACCTGGCAGCCCTCCATTGCACCTCACCAGACTAGCGAAGCCAGATTCTGAATACCAGAAAAATTATCAGTCCCAGGAACCCCAGCAACGCTTCATACTCGTGATTCTTGCGGTATTGCTTCCATTGAAATCGCTCGCCGCCCTCGGGCCGTCGAAAGCGTGGGAAGAATAGTGGGACACTTTCGGCGTATTTTTCATAATCCTCCCCGAACTCGTGGCGCAGATAATTTTCCTCGCGGCGGATCACGGGCCAATAGATTCCGGTAAAGAGAAGCAGGCAGGCAAGGGCAAGAATCCAATTGCCTCCCGCCAGCGCGAATCCCACGCCCATCAATGCGCTTCCCAGGTAAAGTGGATTGCGCGTCCATGCATAGGGCCCGTTCATGGCGAGTTTTTGATTCTTGATTAGGTGTCCGGCGGCATAACCTCGCAGCACCAGCCCCACCGCGGCCACGAGGCTGCCTGCAACCAGCAGTTTGATCGTCGGCCGGCAGAAGAAGATGTAAGCCACGGCAAGCGTGAATCCCAGGGGCACACGCCAGCGAGTGGCCCACTGTGCATACGCGCTATCCATGCACCCTCGCCAATCTGGATTCCATTGCCGCCATAACCGATTGAACCGATATGCCGGGAAGATAACCGGCGGCTTCATTGCGCCGCGTGTAATTGATGGGGCCGCCATTGGAAAGAGCAATGTCGTCCGGCGCGAACGGGCCGTTGCGCACCGGGTCAGTGGGGCCGAAGATTCCCACAATCGGAGTCCCCACCGCGGCGGCCAGATGGATTGGTCCCGTGTCTCCGCCAACAAAAAGGCGTGCGCGTCTCGCCAAAGCGATGAACTGGATCAGCGTGGTGGGGAAATAATGGGCCGAGGCCGTTCCCGCGCTCGCCAGGATTTCCTGAATCATGGGCTCTTCCGATGGAGCACCCGTCATCACAATGGGCTCGGGTCGCGCCCCTGCCCACTCACGGATCAACAAGGCAAAATTCTCCGGCGACCAGCACTTCGAACGCCAGCCCCCACCGGGATTCACGATAAGAAAAAGACCGCCATTGAACGCAGCAATCTGATTCTCAATATAGGTGTCGTCCTGATGATGGCGTGGAAGAGGAAATTGCCAGTGCTCGGAGTGGGCTCCCAACTTCCCCACCAGCGCCATGTTCTCTTTCACCACATGCACGCCTTTGGGCCGCGCGACCGTTTGGGTGTAAAGAACTCCGGCGCCCGGCTCGCGCAGATCCGGTGAGGCAAATCCGATCCGTTTCTTCGCCCCGCTGAGCCAGGCCACGACGGCGGATTTCCACAGCCCCTGAAAATCGATGGCGGCCTCGTAGGGAGTCTCGCGCAGGCTTTCGATTCCCCGGCGCATCTCGTTCCAAGCCGCAGGGGAGGCCAGGCGCTTCCGCCATCCCAGCGTGTCGAGCGTCATGACGCGGCGCAAATGGGGATTCCCGGCGAGAAGCAGGGCGTGCCGCTTTTCCACAACCCAGTCAATCTCAGCAGCGGGGAAGGACTCTGCCAGCGCCGCCGCCGCGGGCAGCGCGTGGACAATATCGCCGATGGAACTGAGTCGGACTATCAGGAATCGGTGCGGCGGATCCGTCATTCCTTCCATCCCCCCCGGTTTAGCCGGTGCATTCCGGGTCCCACATTGTACCAACTGAAAGTGAGTACTCCGACGACATGTTATTTATGGGCTTTATGCCGCCAGCCAAACTCCGTGATACCTGCGGCGAATTGTAGCCCGTCAGCCGACGGGCGTAAGATCGTAGCCCATGGCGTAAGCCGTGGGTCACGAATTCAAGTAAAATTCCCCAAGCCCCGGAGGGGCGAAAGAACATGTCGCACACCTACACGAATCTGCTAACCCACGTAATATTCAGCACGAAGGACCGCGCGCCTCTCATCACCGCCTCGCTGCATGACGATCTTCTCGCCTACACGGGTGGAATCGTGCGCGAAATCAGCGGAACGCTCCGGGCGGCAAACGCCAGACCCGACCACGTTCATCTGCTATGCTCGCTACCGCCGACACTGGCAACATCTGACGCTTTGCGTTTGATAAAAACCAATTCATCGCGATGGGTGCATCGGGAACGGGCTCTGCCCGGTTTTGATTGGCAAGCCGGCTACGGAGCGTTTAGCGTCAGCCACTCCATGGCGCCATCCGTTATACGATACATCGGCGACCAGGAAAAGCATCATCGCCGCGTGACGTTTCAGGAAGAATTGATCGCCTTCCTCAAAAAGAACGGCGTTAGGTACGATGAGCGTTTCATCTGGTCGTGATTTTCTTTCGCCCCTAACGAGT
>CAVTDA010000095.1:0-4480 GCA_963733285.1 uncultured Acidobacteriota bacterium | reverse complement strand
GGAGGATCCCAGGACGCTTTACGATCAGCGTTACAATTTCATGCGGGCCGACCACGAGGTGGGGTTTGACGCTGAACCGTCACCGGACGCGGGCAAGGCTCGCCGCATGGACCTGAGCTTTACCGGCGGGGAGATTGTCAGAATTCGCGACGGGTGGCACCTGGAGGCCCTCAGCGTCCCTGGGCACTCCCACGGCCACCTGGCGCTTTACGACCCGAAGCACAAGACGGCTTTCGCGGGAGACGCCATCCAGGGGAGAGGCTGTCCGTTTGCGACGGGAGGCATGGCGATACCCGTAACTTATTACTACATCGACGTTTATCTCTCAACGCTGCGCTATTTCGAGCACCTGCCCATCGACACGTTGTATTCCGGGCACTGGCCCACCATGAGAGGCGAAGAAATACAAGATTTCATAGCGGAATCGCGCCAAACTGTGGAAATCCTCGACCGGGCGATCATAGCGAGCCTTAAGAAAAACCCCTCCGGCCTGGCGATGAAGGAGTGCATCGACGTGGCGGCCCAGGCGATTGGAGACTGGCCCCCAGAGCAGCTCATCCTCGCCATGTTCCCGGTCAAAGGCCATCTTGATCGGCTGGAGGGAAAAGGCAAGATCCGCACGGTTCGAGGGGCGAGGCCGGGGAGGTGGGTATTGGCTTAAACGCGCCAGAGGTTGGGGAAATCGGGAGGGCCGTTGAAGAGGGGCAGGGTCCCTCAGCGCAGAATTGGTTCATCCTCGCCGCTACAGTGCCGATACCTTAGCGATGGTATTTCGGCGTGACGCCGCGCAGGCGTTTCCAGACGGCGTCGCAGCGGTCCAGGATCGATTGGTCCAGGCGAGGGCCTTCCGCCGCCTTGAGATTTTCCTGAAGCTGCTCAAGCCGCGAAGCTCCGAGGATGATCGAGTCGACATCGGGCTGGGTGAGCAACCATTGCAACGCCAGCTCCACAAGGGATTTACCGGCTTCGGCGGCAATGGCGCGGAGATCTTCCACGGCGGCGAAATCATCCTCAACCCAATAGCGGTCCAGGTACATCTTGTTGCCGTCAAAACGCGTGCCGGGGGTGGGCGCCTTCTGGCGGGAGTGCTTGCCGGTGAGCAATCCGCCGGCGAGAGGATTGTAGGAAACCACCGCAACCCCAAACCGGCGGCAGAAGGGGAGGTATTCATCCTCAATGCCGCGGGCGATCAGGTTATACATTGGCTGGGAGATGAAATACGGTTTGTATCCACGTTTTTCACATATCCACAAGATTTCCTCAACCTGCCACGCGGCATAATTGGAGATTGAAGGGAAGCGGACTTTTCCCGCCCGGACCAACTCCTCCATCGCCTCGAGCGTCTCTTCAATGGGCGTATTGTAATCGGGTTGGTGGAGGTAGTAGAGGTCAAGGTAATCGGTGCCCAGCCGGGTGAGGGTGGCGTCAATGGCCTTGCGAATGGCCGCTCGCGACAATCCGGAATCATCCGGCGCGTCACCCATTTTGCCGCGCACCTTGGAGGCCAGGATGATGCGATCCCGCCTCCCCTTGAGAGTCTTTCCAACGATGGTCTCAGCGGCGCCGCCGGTATAAACGTTGGCCGTGTCGATAAAGTTGATCCCGGCATCCAGGCAGCAATCGATGATTCTCTGCGCAGTCGCTTCGTCAGTCTGGCCGCCGAAAGTCATTGCACCGAACGAAAGGCGGGAAGCCTTCAGACCGGTCCGCGAAAATGTTCGAAATTCCATATCCTGCCTCCAAGAACTCGCATCTAAATTTTAGTGCGGAGTTCGACGGGCGGCCAGAAGGAATTTGACAACTGAAACATGGACGACTTGCGGGTTTGTAGCTAAACTTTCCTAGAGGATCACCTTGCACCGCCCGATAGATGTAAGGTGAGATTCGATACATCCCGATTCGGGACCGTAGGAGAATGCGAACCATGGATGAACAACTGCTGACGAAGCAATTGCAGGATGAGGGTTTCGATGACGTCTATGTGTGGGAGGACGGGCCGGATATGAACTATCCGCCGCACCAGCATCCCGACGTGTCGGCCCATATCATCCTGAGCGGTGAGATGACGGTTACCGTTGACGGATCGACAAAAACCTACAAACCGGGCGAGCGCTTCGATATTCCCGGCAAGACACCGCATGCCGCGCGCATAGGCCCGGAAGGCTGCAAGTACCTCGTTGGAGAAATGTAATCGACTAACAAACATCCGCTCGGAACCCTGCGCTTTACGCAAGGCGGCAATCGAGAGCAATAGAAATTAGCCCCCACGACGCGCAGATTCAACCCCTCCGGCAGATTGCCTGAAATTATCACGCGAGTATCCAAATTAAGAATCGATCTTCCCATTCTTGGGGCTCTGCCCCGGTCGCCGCGGCGACAAAGACTCTGCCTTTCCGTTTCATTCCTAGCCGTCGCGAGGGACGTTTCCGCCCAATGTGCCATGGCCATCCTGGCCATGCTCGCGCACGGGCAGGATGCCCGTGGCACGCATGCCAAAATCGCGGGCGATCATGGCATACTTTGGGGCTTCGGTCGCCGCGGCGACCGGAGCCGGCGACTGCATCATCGGTCCGAATCTAATTTGTCCAGCGTTGAAATCTTCAAGACCGAGAGCGACCCGATCAGGCCCCAACCCGGCCCGCATAGCACTCCGTATCGAGGTTATGGTATGCTCGCCCATCAAATGGACTGGAAGAATAAGCTCTACTTCGGCGATAACCTGAAGATACTGCGCGAGCATGTTTCTGACGAAAGCGTCGACCTCATCTACCTCGACCCGCCCTTCAACTCCAACGCCGATTACAACGTGCTTTTTAAAGAAAAGACCGGCGAGGAATCCGCTGCGCAGATCACCGCCTTTGAGGACACCTAGCAGTGGAGCGTGGAAGCCGAGGGCGTATATCGGGAAATTGTCACTAGCGGCCCCCGCAAGCTCGCCGACCTGACACAGGCGTTACTTTCATTCCTCGGCCGCAATGACATGATGGCTTATCTCGTGATGATGGCAGCCCGCTTAGTTGAGCTTCACCGCGTCCTCAAGTCCACTGGTAGCATTTACATACACTGCGACCCAACGGCAAGTCACTACCTCAAATTACTAATGGATTCGACCTTTGGACCTACGCACTTCAGAAATGAGGTGGTGTGGAAGAGACACAATGCGCGAAGCACGAAAAAGCGGTGGCCGAGGGTCCACGACATAATGCTGTTTTATTCGAGGGGGCTGGCTTCTCGTGCCACCCCGCGCTTGTTCCCGGGGACATGGCGAAACTCCCGCACACCCTTATCACAGGCGCCGACGGGAAGAAGTACCAAACCTACGAACTGACCGGTGCAGGGATAACCCGGGATGGCGAGAGCGGTAAGCCATGGCGGGGATTCAACCCATCAGCGATGGGGCGCCACTGGGGGAATACGCACTTGGTAATGGACCACTGGGACGCTGCAACGCTTATCCATTGGCCCCGCGACAATGGGTTTCCCCGGCGGCGGGCCGCCGAGCCATTCGTTCCAGAAGCTAGGACAATCACGGTTGGCGATGTTTGGACTGACATCGATCGAATCAACCAATCTGCCAAGGAGCGCCTCGGCTATGACACCCAGAAACCTGAGGCCTTGCTCGAAAGAATTATCAAGGCCAGTAGCAAAGCGGGCGATGTCGTTCTCGACCCGTTCTGTGGCTGCGGCACAGCAGTCGCCGTCGCGGAGAGGCTTAAGCGCCTCTGGATCGGAATCGATGTAACCTATCTCGCAATTAACTTGGTGCAGCGCCGTTTGCGCGACAGTTTCGCCGAGCAGCTCAGCCCCTACGAAATTGTCGGTGCGCCACACGACCTCGCGAGCGCCGAAGCGCTGAAGGAAATCAGCCCGCACCAGTTCGAGTGGTGGGCGGTGGATTTGGTGGACGCGCGTCCGGCGAAGGATCACAAAAAAGGCGCGGATTCGGGCATCGACGGGTACATCAATTTCTTTGATGACAAAAGCGGACAGGCGAAACAGGTCATTGTTCAGGTCAAGAGCGGTCACATCGGCGTGAACCACGTCCGCGACCTCAAAGGGGTCTTGGAGCGCGAAAAAGCCGCCATCGGAGCGCTCATCTCCCTGCGCGAACCCACCAAACCCATGCTCACCGAAGCCGCGGCAGCCGGATTCTACGAGCCCAAAGACTTCCCCGGACGCTACCCGCGCGTGCAGATCCTCACCATCGAAGAACTTCTCGAAGGCGCGAAAATCCTGCACCCCGAGCATCGCGTCGAGACTTTCGCCAAGGCCGAACGGAAAACCAAGAGCCAACAAGAAGACCTGTTCTAAGTGATTAAGGCCTCCCCACATTTGTATTCTAAATTGCCATCGCGAGGGTTCCACCAGCCCGTCAGCCCGTCGGTGGACGGGTCTTGCGACCGACGGGCGTAAGATCGTAGCCCACGGCGTCAGCCGTGGGAAATCGTCGGCCCACGAAACCGCCCACGCCCCGAAGAGT
>CAVTDA010000094.1:0-20216 GCA_963733285.1 uncultured Acidobacteriota bacterium | reverse complement strand
TGTCCCGAGAATGGCCATTCCGAATTTTCCTCCATCGGAATTCGCGGGACACCACGACGACGATTTCCTCCGGATGCAGCGGGCGGTTCGAGAACACGAAGAAATGTACGCTCGACGATGAGCACTGGCGCGCCCGGAGCGAGAAAAGTCACCTCCCCAACGACGGCGCCGGCTTGCCGTAACCAACGCCCAATTAAATCCTGCGGCCGTTTGTTCCGCGCCTCGGCCCACCACCACGGATTTCCAGTTTTCCCCGTCCTCGCCTAAAATAGCCTCAGATTGGGTGTGTCATGCTTGGCCTGCTTAAAACCTCGCTAATTGCCGCTTTGGGGTGCCGAATGCCTTCTTTGTCGCCACCGAATACGCTCTTCTCAGCGTTCGCCGCACCCGCCTGGAAGAGCTCGCCAATGAGGGGAATTCGCAGGCAAAACAAGTTCTCTACCTGTTGACCGATATGGTGGCCGTATTTTCCGGCATACCACTGGGCATCACGGTAATCAGCCTGCTGATGGGTTGGCTTGGCGAAGCCGTCATGGCCGGCGCCATTTACCACTGGCTGGAGGGACATCTTGGCGATGGCCGCATTGCCGTCGCTCACTCGATCCCCGTTGGCTTGGCGTTTTTATTCATGACTATGTTGCTGATGGTTTTGGGCGAGCTGGTTCCCAAGGCGATTGCCTATGACAATGCGGGGAGGTTTGCGCTTGGCGTGGCGCGCCCCATGACCTCTTCCTCCACTTAAGCCGCTACCCCGTGCGCCTGCTCGACACCCTGGCCAATGGAATTCTGATTTGCTCCCCGCCTTCCCCAAACGCGAGCTGGCACCGATGCATACGGCGGAGGAAGTGAGCGATCGTGTCCGGTATCCGCAAGCGCGGGCTTCGGATGGAGACCAGGAAGACATGATCCACAGCGTGTTTGACCTTGACCACATTCGCGTGCGGGAAATCATGGTTGCCTGGAACCGGATCACCTGCCTCCCCGTCACCACAGATATCCGCACCTTGCTGGACCGCGTGGTCAAGGACCAGCATTCCCGCATTCCCATTTACGACAGCCTGCCGGACCAGATTGTGGGAGTGCTCTACACGAAAGACCTGCTCTCGGTCATGGCGGACCGGGCACACTCCACTCCCCCCACCGATACGAGCTTTGACCTGAGGACGATCCTTCACCAGCCCATGATCGTCCCGGAAGGAATGTCCCTGACTCAGATGCTCAAAGAGGCGCGGCGGCGGCATTCGCAGATGGCGCTGGTGGTGGATGAGTTCGGAACCTTCGTGGGACTAGTTACCATCGAAGACGTCCTGGAGCAAATTGTGGGAGAGATTCAGGACGAGTACGACCGGGAAGAATCAGCCGTCCGCAGGGTTGGTGAAAATGTCTTGATGGTCGATGCGTCGATCAATCTGCGCGACCTGGCGAGCGAGCACGACATTATCCTGCCGCGCGGCGCGGGTTACGAAACCTTGGCCGGTTTTGTCCTCGCGCGCCTGGGATTTATTCCGCGCGGCGGTGAAACCTTTATCTACGAGGGGCGGCGCTACTCGGTTCTGGAAGTGGACGGGCGCCGCATATCGAGGATTCGCATTGAGACCCTGCCGCGTGAGATCAAGGAAGTCGAAACTAAAAGCCCGGAGCATGCAGATCGCAAGCCTTCCTCCGTTACCCAGGCTCCCGATGGCAGGAGTTAAGGCCCCAGCGTTACACTCACTTCCGCCCCTCGATTCACATTGATGGCCTTCGCGGCTGAACCCCGGTTCGTGCAGATCTCCAGATAACCTGAACTGCCGACGATGGCAAACAACTCAGAGGGTTTGCCCATTGAATAGGCCAGATTGAGGGTCGTAATTTCGTGCTGGTTGATGACGATTTTGAACGGCGGCGGGTTTTCGTCAAAGAGCTGCGGAATGTCCTCAGGATGGATATTAGTCAAGATGTTGCCAAATTTGTCGACTTTCAAAACCACGCCCTTGATCAAATTCTCGGCAACCAGCTTGGGCTTGGGTGAGGAGAACTTGATGAAATCGCTGATGGGATCCCCGAATTTATCAACTTCCACCCCCTTGCTCAGCCAGCCCACCACGGGAGCGAAGATATCGCGGCCTTGGAAGGTGGCGCTGACGGGATTCAGGAAGTAGTGATCCGCGGTGATGTGGCGGACCTCCACGTTCTCCTCCCGCTCATAAATCAGGGAAAGCACGCCATTATCGGGGGCAACGAACTTGTGGGCCAGGCTCCGCGCCAAAATCGGGACGGCGCGCCGTGCCGACTCCGGGATCGACGACGACCAGGTGAATCGTATCGGAAGGAAAGAACCGGTAGCTTTGATCCAGGATAAACGCGGCATCAAAAATATCGTATGATCCCACTCGATGCGAAATATCGACGATTTCGACGTCAGGGTTGATGTTATAGACGACCCCCTTCATCGTCCCCACAAAGTGGTCGCTGGTATCAAAATCCGTAATAAGGGTAATGATGGGCTTGCGAGGCAAGGTGTTCTCCTGTTCTTCGCTCGGACGGCGGCGCGAACCCGCCAAAATTACGGAAACCGAAGAGGATTGTCAATAACGCCCGCGCCGCTCATGCCACTTCGAACCCTTCACATGATGCGCTGGATGCGCGTGACCCGCGTGAAATCAAGCCCCGGATCGAGTTCCAGGGCGCGCAGCCAGGCGCTGACGGCATTGTCAATTTCCCCCAACTCGAGAAAAGCGAAGCCCAGCGCCTGATGGACAAAGGCGTCGCCCACGCGATAGGTCAGGGCCTCATCGTATGCCGCCTGAGCTCCCACCCAGTTCTTAAAGTGGACGCACTGATATCCCCGCTCGCACGCCGCGGCCCATGGTTGAAGATCAGGCGTGATCTCCATCGCCAGAGGATGCTCCTGCTGCAAAGCCTGCAAACGTCGAGCAGCTTCCGGAAGTGTGTCGCGGGCGGGGGAATTCTCAAAGATGGCTGCCGACATGGCCAACTCACGGAGGGCACGATTCAAGTCCTCGTTGGAGGGGTCCGAAGCGTAAAGCAAGCCCATGCCCTTGCGGTAATGCTCGCGGCTCTCCAGCAGCGACTCCACCTTCATCAGAAAATCCTCGGCCTTGGTGTGATGAGGGTCGAGTTCAAGAGCGCGACGATAGCACGCGGCGGCGCGGTCCAATTGCCCCATGCTGCCGCAGGCGTTGCCCAGCAGGTAGTGGATGTTGGCGTCGGAGGGAGCGGCAGAGCTGGCGCGCGAGAGCGCCTCCAGCGCCTCAGCGGGCCGCTGCGTCTCGAGATAGCACACCCCAAGGTGGCTCCATGCGGAGGCGTTGCCCGCATCTTCCAGAACGAGTTCCTCCAGGAGGGCAATGGCCGCAGGGAAGTCCGCCTGTCCCACCGCCTCGAGGGCGTACGCAAGACGACCCTGGGGAGTCATTGGGGTCACGGATTCATCCATAAAGGCCATCAGTTAAAAATCGCGCGAAACTGTTCCAGATTGAGCGGCGGCTTAAGCGCCGCGCCGAGATTTTCCGTCAAATGCTCGTTACGGCTCATTCCCACTAGCGCGCTGGCGATTCCCGGCGTCGAGCGCACAAATTGAATCGCTCGCTGCGAATCCCTATCCATCCCCGGAAACCACGTATGAGTTTCCGCCGGCAAGCCCTGGGTCAATTTCTGCTGAAGTAGGCTGGCAGAAGCAAACACCAACATGCCGTGGGTTCGAGCCACCTGCAAGACGGGGGTTCCGGCTCCGTCAATGCGCTGGGTTCGCGCCGAGAGGGCTTCCGGCATGGCCAGGTTATAGGGCAGTTGAATCGCACGAAAGTGGTGATCCTTGCCGCCCACGGTCTCTGCAATTTTCAGCAGGTCCGGCAGCGACAGGCCATCGCGGGAATCCTGTCCGACGCGAAAGGCATTCCAGGTGGCGGTGCCGTAGACGCGGATTTTTCCTTCCGCGACGGCCATCTCCAAAGCCGAAAAGGCCGCGTGAATGCGCCGTTGGAATTCCTCGCGCGCCACGTGAGCGGACTGCGTTTCCGGATTGTGCAGGTAGTAGATGTCCAAAGTCTCGACGCCCAGATTGCGGCGGCTCACCTCAATCTGGTTCTCGAGATACCTGGGTGACATAACGTGGCAGCCGGCCACCACCTCGTCCGGCCGCACGATCTCGGAATCGATAAAGGTGTGCTGGAAGTATTCGGACGGGTCGGCAGGTTCATCGCCATCGAAGGTGAGAAAGCCGCCTTTGGTGCAAACCAGAACCTCATCGCGCTGGACATTGCCTGCATCGACCATCGACTTCAGCGCGTCGCCAATCGAGCGTTCACTGCGCTGGTGGCGATAGTTGACGGCAGTATCGATCACGTTGATGCCGCTTTCCAGGGCCTTAGCCACAGTCTCACGATAGAGCGCATCACAAGCGGCGGTAGGCTCGCCAAGATAGGTGCCAATTCCGATCGAGGAAAGCCAGAGGCCCTGAAACTCGCGGAAATGACCGGGGAATTTTGCATCGAACCGGCGGCGATAGCGGTCCGTTCCCGCGGTTGTGGCATAGCCTGGCATCAACATGTCGTGGAATCCCCCATACCCTGCCCTTGCATTGAGAATAAGAATTGTAGCTGGAAATCCCGAACTCGGGGCTTGAAACTTGCACTTTCGAGGTCGCGCTTGATTCTTGGCTACCGAAATCTGCGCCGGTCAGTCCATTTCCGCTTTCACCAGGAAGATTGGAATGTTGCTTTCATGCCGGACCTTGGTGATAGTGGTGCCGTGAATGACGTCGGAAATCAACCGGTGACCATGCGCGGTCATGGCGATCAAATCGCAGTGTTCGGCCTCCGAAGTTTTCAGGATGGCGCGCGCGGGGTCGCCGCTGGTGTGCTGCACACTGACGCGAAGGCCCTCCTGCCGAAGCTCGGCGCTAACCTTCTCCAAAAACTCGCGGTCCTCTCTGATCTCTTTGGAATCGGAGAGGTTCAGGTTCTCCTGCCACTGCGCGGCCCAGCCCGTGGAAACGTGCAGGAGCAGAATCTCCCCTCCGGTCAACCGCGCGAGGTCCTTGATGTAAGGCAGCAAAAATCCATCCGCCTTGCTATGGTCGAGGGCAACAAGAATTTTTTTGAACATGGAAACCTCAAGTGATCCGGGCATCGAGCCGTGGAATAATTGGGCTGATGAAAGACTACCCTGGCCGCGGGAGGTCCTTCCCAGCCAGCGGCTCGGACCATCCGCAGCTTTCGAACTCGTTTTTCAACGATCCGACGAATCGATTACTTGATCCAGTCTCGAACCGTCACCACCAGAAGATAGGCATTCAGCAGGGCGATGATGCCGGCCGTGATCCACGCCAGAATTTTCATCCATCGCGAGTTGACGAACTCCCCCATCATGCGCCGGTCGTTCGTAAACATTACCAGGGGCACGACCGCGAAGGAGAGCTGAAGGCTCAGAATGACCTGGCTAAATATCAGGAGCTTCGCCGTTCCCTCCTGGCCGAAGAAGATCACGGTTATGACGGCCGGAATAATGGCCAGAAGGCGCGTGATCAATCGGCGCAGCCAGGGAACAAGCCGCAGATTCAGAAAACCTTCCATAACAATCTGGCCCGCCAGTGTTCCCGTCAGGGTGGAATTCTGACCGGAACAGAGCAGGGCCACCGCGAACAGAACGGCCGCCATCCGCGTTCCCAACAAGGGCGTCAAGGTATGGTAGGCCTCCTGGATTTCCGCCACGTGCGTGTAACCGGCGCGGAAGAAGGTTCCCGCCGCCATAATCAGGATCGCGGCATTAATCAGAAAGGCAAAGTTGAGGGCCAGAAAATAGTCGAGGAAGTTGTAGCGCATGGCCGTCTTCATCCCGGCCGGCGTGCGGTCAATGGCGCGAGTCTGCACCAGGGAGGAATGCAGGTAAAGATTGTGGGGCATGACGGTGGCCCCCAACATTCCGATGGAGATGTAGAGCATCTCCGGATTGGTGAGAATTTGCGTCGAGGGGACAAACCCCTTGGCAATGGCAACCATATCGGGGCGCACAATGAGGAGTTCGATCAGGTAGCACCCGCCGATGATCCCGATGAGGGTGACCACCACCGCCTCCAGATAGCGGAAGCCCCGGTGCTGAAGGTAGAGAATGGCGAGCACGTCGAGCGCCGTCAGGCACACACCGATCAGGAGTGGGATGTGAAAGAGCAGGTTGAGGGCGATGGCGGACCCGATGACTTCCGCCAGGTCGCACGCGGCGATGGCAATCTCGCAGAACACCCAGAGGATGAGGGTTGTACGCCGCGAATAGCGGAGCTTGCAGGCCTGCGCCAAATCCATCTGGGTGACGATGCCCAGGCGCGCCGCCAGCGCCTGAACCAGAATCGCAATCAGGTTGGACATCATCAGCACAAAAATGAGCTGATAGGCGAAGCTCGATCCCCCGGCAATGTCGGTGGCCCAATTGCCCGGGTCCATATATCCGACCGCAACCAGGAAACCCGGCCCGGAAAAGGCCAGCACCTTGCGCCAAAAGCCCGCACCAGGCGGGACAATGACACTTCGGTGCACCTCCGGCAAGGAGGGCGTCATATCGGGACGGGGTACAGTTGTGGCAGGTACAGGGTCCATCAAACCACAAGTCTACTGGTTAAAGAGAGAAGTTCAAAGTGCAAATGGCGCGGGAAGAAGGATGCTGCCCGGTGTGAGTGCCCTTCGCAAGGGGTCAAGTTCCATGCTCACCGGGGGACAACGCGATGTTGCGCCCTTCCAAGTTCCTGGCAGAAAGTCTGATTAGAACGGCCATTTCCAATCGCGAATTTCCGGCATGTCTTCACCAACACTGCGCACGTAATGCTTATGCTCGACCAATTTGGCCTGCAAGCGCTGTTTCGCCAGCGCGGCGGAATTGCGCAGGCGCGGCACGCGGTCATACACATCCATGGCCAGGTGGAAGCGGTCGATCTCATTCATGACCGTCATGTCAAACGGCGTGGTCGTGGTGCCCTCTTCCTTGTATCCACGCACATGCAAATTATGGTGATTGCTGCGTCGATAGGTTAGGCGGTGAATCAGCCAGGGATATCCGTGAAAAGCGAAGACGATGGGCTTATCGGTGGTGAAGAGCAGGTCGAAGTCCCGGTCCGAGAGCCCGTGGGGATGCTCGCTCTCGGGCTGCAAGGTCATCAGATCAACCACATTGATGACGCGAATCTTCAGGTCGGGAGCGGTTTGGCGCAGGATCGAAACTGACGCCAGTGTTTCAAGCGTGGGCACGTCACCGGAGCAGGCCATCACCACATCCGGTTCCGAACCTTCGTCGTTCGAGGCCCAATCCCAGATGCCGATGCCCGCTGTGCAATGAGCGATAGCCGCCTCCATGGGAAGCCACTGCGGCGCCGGCTGTTTGCCCGCAACAATCACGTTTACGTAATGGCGGCTGCGCAGGCAGTGATCCGTGACGGAGAGCAGCGTGTTGGCATCGGGCGGGAGATAAACGCGCACGATGTCTGCCTTCTTGTTGACCACGTGATCGATGAAGCCCGGGTCCTGGTGACTGAAACCGTTGTGGTCCTGACGCCAGACGAGCGAGGTCAGCAGATAATTGAGCGATGCGATCGGCCGCCGCCAGGGAATATTCCGCGTCACCTTCAACCACTTGGCGTGCTGGTTGAACATCGAGTCAACGATGTGAATGAAGGCCTCATAGCAGGAAAACAACCCATGGCGCCCGGTGAGGAGGTAGCCCTCCAGCCAGCCCTGGCACATGTGCTCACTCAGCACTTCCATGACGCGGCCGTCGGGCGACGAGGTGATCGTCGGTGGGCAGGATTTCCGCCGTCGAGACGCGGTTGGTGACTTCAAACAGATTGCCCAGGCGGTTCGATTCGGTTTCATCCGGCCCGACGACGCGGAAATTGCGGCTCTCCGCATTCAGCTTCATAACATCACGCAGAAACATTCCCATGACGCGCGTGGCTTCAGCCTGCACTGCGCCAGGATGCGGAACCTTGATGGCATCGTCGCGGAAGTCCGGCATCGCCAGGTCGCGCAATAAAACGCCGCCATTGGCGAGGGGATTCGCGCCCATGCGGCGCTCACCCTTGGGCGCAAGTTCGGCAAGCTCTTTGAGGAGTTTCCCTTCCTTATCAAAAAGCTCTTCCGGCTTGTAGCTCTTCATCCATTCTTCCAGCATCTTCAGGCGCTCGGGGTGCTTGGGAATGTCGGCGAGCGGGACCTGATGCGAGCGGAAGGAATTTTCCACGGGCTTACCGTCCACGAATTTTGGACCCGTCCAACCTTTCGGCGTTCGCAGGATAATCATCGGCCACCGCGGCCGGGTGCGGAGGCCATTGGCGCGGGCGTCCTGCTGAATCGATTTGATCTCCGCCAGGGCAGCTTCCAAGGTGGTGGTCATCTTCTGATGGACTGGATCAGGGTCGTCACCTTCGACAAAATAGGGCTTATAGCCGTAGCCGACGAAGAGACTCGCGAGCTCCTCATGGCTGATTCGGGCCAGGACTGTGGGGTTGGAAATCTTGTATCCGTTCAGATGAAGAATGGGCAGGACGGCGCCATCCCGCACCGGATTCAGAAATTTATTGGAATGCCAACTGGCCGCGAGAGGTCCCGTTTCAGCTTCGCCGTCACCGACCACGCAAGCAACAATCAGGTCAGGATTATCAAAAGCCGCCCCGTAAGCGTGGGCCACCGCATATCCCAGTTCCCCGCCCTCGTGAATCGAGCCGGGCGTCTCCGGCGCGACGTGGCTGGGAATTCCGCCCGGAAAAGAAAATTGCTTGAACAGGCGCTGCATGCCGCCAGCGTTTTGAGCGATGTTCGGGTAGACCTCGCTATAGGTTCCTTCCAGGTAAGTGTTCGCGACGAGCCCCGGTCCGCCATGACCAGGTCCCGTGATGTAGATCATGTTGAGATCATGCCTTTTGATCAGGCGATTCAAATGGACATAAATGAAGTTCAGCCCTGGCGTCGTTCCCCAATGTCCCAGCAGGCGCGGCTTGACGTGTTCGATCTTGAGTGGCTCCTTGAGCAGCGGGTTCTCCATCAGATAAATCTGCCCAACCGAGAGATAATTCGCCGCCCGCCAATAGGCGTGCATCAGGCACAGTTCATCCGGACTGAGGCTGTTTTCACGGGATGATAGAGGGAGCGAGGCCGGTTGCAGAATCCATGGGAACCTCCAGGGTTGAACGTGCATATGTCGGACAGGAGCTTGCAGAGCGACCATCTTACCAGCGCGGGCGGACGCGGAGGATTACAAACTGATGAAGATCGTAGGAAGACACCGACCTGCCCTATTTCTTCTTTGGGAAGCGGGCTTCCACCAAGGTCCGCATCCCTCCGCGAGCTGCGAACTCACCGGTTACCACCGCTCGCTTGGGTTTACAGTCGCGAACCATATCGTTAGGATGCGATTGACGACATTTTCGTTGAAGATCCCGAGATTGCGGAAGGCCACGATGTAGTTCTTGAGCGACTTCAACTCCAGGCAGAGTTTATTCGGGACGTATTGAATCGTGATGATCCCGAAGTCCGGCAATCCCGTCCGCGGGCAGATGCAGGTATACTCTGGAATCTCGATCGTGATCTCATAATCCGGATACTGGTTCTCCCAAGTTTCGATCTCCGGCAATTTGGCGTGGACGCCTCCACGGGCGTGCTCATCGGTGTACTCGGCGTCGCGGGTCTTTCGTGGCATGGGTTCCTCCTAACTCTCAGCATAAACTGATTTCACCTTGATTGACAGACGGGAGTGTCTCGTCGCCTATTGACCCAGTCCCAACTCATTAGATTCGAGCTTGAAGAATCACCCGGGGACCTGGCGCATTAGGGGAAACCCAGTCATCCACCGACAATCTGTCACGGCAGAGTTAAAGGGCCAGAGAGGCCGCCTCCTGGAAATCTGGCCCGCTTAAATCCGATCCTATACTACTCAAACCATTAGCCTTAACATATCAATAAAATTTATCTTGACAACAATACACTCAAGATATATCCTAGCCATCGACTAATGCGGCCTGCAAGCCCCCATTAGCAACACAGGGCTTTACTCAACATTTGCACTTATTTCAGAGGAGGTAGGTGAACAACATGGGCAAGATTATTGGAATTGACCTGGGCACCACCAATTCGGTGGTTGCGGTCATGGAAGGTGGCGAGCCCACCGTCATCACCAATCCCGAAGGGGGTCGCACGACGCCCTCGGTGGTGGGATTCACCAAGTCCGGCGAGCGCCTGGTGGGCACGGTGGCCAAGCGGCAGGCCATCACCAATCCCGAGAACACGATTTACTCGATCAAGCGCTTTATGGGACGCCGGTTCAGCGAAGTTCAGAACGAAATCAAGACGGTGTCCTACAAAGTTGTTGCGGGACCGAACGGCGATGTCCGCGTGGAAACGCAGGGCAAGGACTATCCCCGCCCGAGATTTCCGCGATCATCCTGCAAAAGATGAAGGACGCGGCCGAGCAGCATCTGGGCGAGAAGGTCACGCAGGCGGTCATCACGGTGCCGGCGTACTTCAATGACGCGCAGCGCCAGGCCACCAAGGACGCAGGCAAGATTGCCGGCCTCGAAGTTCTGCGCATTGTCAACGAGCCCACGGCGGCGGCGCTCGCTTACGGGCTCGACAAGAAGAAGGACGAAACCATTGCCGTCTACGACTTTGGCGGCGGCACGTTCGATATCTCCATCCTCGAAGTCGGCGAAGGCGTGGTGGAAGTGAAGTCCACCAATGGCGACACCCACCTGGGCGGCGACGACATTGACAAGCGCGTGATGGACTGGATTGTCGACGAGTTCAAGAAGGACCAGGGCATCGACCTCTCCAAGGACCGCATGGCCCTGCAGCGGCTCCGGGAAGCGGCGGAGAAGGCCAAGATGGAACTTTCCACCGTGCTCGAGACCGAAATCAACCTGCCCTTCATCACCGCCGACGCTTCCGGCCCCAAGCACCTGACCATGAAGCTGACGCGCGGACGCTTTGAGCAGATGTGCGAAGACATCTTCCAGCGCTCGGTGGGCCCGGTGAAGCAGGCTTTGAAGGACGCCGGCGTTACTCCCGACAAGATCAATGAAGTGGTTCTGGTCGGCGGCTCCATCCGCATCCCCCGCATCCAGCAGATCGTCAAAGACCTGTTCGGCGGCAAGGAGCCCCACAAGGGCGTCAATCCGGATGAAGTTGTGGCGGTGGGCGCGGCGATTCAAGCGGGCGTTTTGGGCGGCGAAGTTAAGGACTTGCTGCTTCTCGACGTTACCCCGCTGACCTTGGGAGTCGAAACCCTGGGCGGCGTCATGACTCCGCTGATTCAGCGCAACACGACCATTCCGACGCGCAAGACGGAGACGTTCTCCACGGCGGCCGACAGCCAGACTTCGGTTGAAATCCACGTCCTCCAGGGCGAGCGGCCGATGGCGAAGGACAATCGCGCTCTCGGCAAGTTCCATCTGATCGGCATTCCTCCGGCTCCGCGGGGAATTCCCCAGATCGAAGTGACGTTCGATATCGACGCCAACGGCATCTTGAACGTCTCCGCCAAGGATACGGGCACGGGCAAGGAGCAGAAGATCACCATCACCTCTTCCAGCGGTCTCAGCAAGGACGAGGTGGAGAGGATGACGCGTGAAGGCGAGCTCCACGCCGAAGAGGACAAGCGGCGCAAGGAAGAGATCGAGATCAAGAACCGGGCCGACTCGATGATCTACTCCGTGGAGAAGCTGCTGAAGGAGAATCGCGAAAAGATCGCGGAAGGCGACGCCAAAGCCATTGAAGAAGCGCTGGAAGAGGCCAAGAAGGCGGTGGCCGACGGCGACACGGGCAAGATCAGCGCCGCTCTCGAAACCTTGACCACAGCTTCCCACAAACTTGCGGAAGCCATGTACAAGCAAGCTGCGTCGAGCCAAGCCTCGGCTGAAGCCAGCGCCGGAGCGGCCGGTGCGGGCTCCGATGGAGGCGCACAAAGCCAAGGACGAAGGCGAAGTGATCGACGCGGAAGTTGTGGACGACGATAAGAAGAAGAGCTGAAGAGCAGGAGTCTGAGGTCAGAAGTTGGAATCCAGGAGTTAGAAGTTAGAAGGTGGTACCCACGGTCAGTGATTTTCTGACCGTGGGTACCCTTTAAGGTCGAAAGCGGTGGCGCCGGGCTTCAGCCCGGCATCGTCCGCGTTCGGTAATCTGAATTGAGAGATTCCGGGCGGATCTTGTCCCGGCGCGTCGCCGATCCAGAAGTGAAAGACTGGGGCTCAACCCCAAAAGTGTGAAGCCAAGACGGTTCAGACCGCGTAGTGGCGAATGATGGTAAACCGGTCAGCCGCGTAGCGGCGAAAGATCGTAGCCCACGGCGTAAGCCGTGGGTCGACCGTGGCCGTCGGACCAGCCCCGGAGGGGCGTAAGAAGTCAAGCAGGATGCGGCGTGCGAAAATGAAGGATGTTCGTGGCTGGCGTACGGGCGCAATTCCGGTCGTCTTCTTTCGCCCCTGCCGGGGCTGGTGGTAATCGTTGTCTCTTTCGGTGTCCCACGGCTCACGCCATGGGCTACCATCTTACGGCCCTCCGGGCCTGTAGCGGATGACTGATAGCTGACTGCTGTGAGCTTAGTATGGAACATCGTGCCCAAGTGCCCGTCCAATGCCCGGTTTGCAATTGGCGGCACTTTATGGAAATCCAAACCGAAGAGGAGAGCTTGGCGCAGGGCGGAGTTCTCCGGCAACACCTTGAGGCATGGATTGCCTCGCGCTGCCCCGACCATCTCGGGCCCATTCTCGACATGAGCAAGAACTGAAAAAAGAAGGAGCCAGGAGTCAGGCGCCGGGCCGGCGGGAAGATTCAAAACTCGCGATAAACCTCTTTCCTGTGCGCGACGGTGTAAAGAGTAATGGTTTGAAGGGAATGGTCGACCCAGAGGAGAATTCGATAGTCTCCCACGCGAAATTTATGGATGCCCGCCAGGTCGGACGGTGGGTTTTGAAGGGCTGCGGTGCCAACCCCCGATTGGGCGGCAAGACGTTCGATCTTCTTTATGATCCGGATCGCCACCGAAGGGTCCAGCTTGCGGAAATCCCGCTCAAAGCGAGGGGTAAGTTCGATTCTGTATGCACCCGGCGTGTGAGGTGGACGAGTACCCATGGAACTATTTCTCGCGAGGGAGTTCAGGAAAACGATCTGACCGGGTTGCAGAACACGAGGGGGGCGTTTATCGCGAGCGATTGCGTGGCTTTACGAATTCGCGCTTGAAATCGTCCCAGGAGCGCACTTTCCCCGACAGGTGCTCGCGTCGAGCCTGACGGAGTCGGCGCACCAGGGCCGGGTTCTTGGCGATCAGGAAATCTTCAAAAGCATCGCGCCACTGCTCCACCGCCTCGCCGGCACGCAGCCACTTGTTGTAAAGATCGACGGGTATTTCTATTGTTTGACCCATGGAGTGCTCCCATGGTTAAGCTATCGCAGATTTGCGGTGAGGGCAAGGAGCATGTGCCACGCGACCCATCAGCGACAAACGGCGACCCCCGAAGCCCGTTTCGTGGACAGTGGACCGCTCAACTTTACTCTAGATTGGCAGAACAAAAATGGCTGTAGGCGCACAAAAGGATTATTACGGCATACTCGGTGTCAGCCGGGATGCCAAGCCGGAGGAGCTTCGCAAGGCCTACCGCCATTTGGCGCGCAAGCACCACCCTGACGTAAATCCCGGCAACAAGGCCGCAGAGGAAAAATTCAAGCAGCTCGCCGAAGCCTACGAAATCCTCAGCGACGAAAAAAAACGCAAGATTTACGACCAGTACGGCTTCTACGCCGATAATCTTCCGCCTGGAGGTTACGGTTCGGGCCCGGGTCCGGCGGGAGCGGGTTATGCGCCACCCCCGGTGGACTTCTCCGGCTTCGATTTTTCCCACATGGACAATGCGGGTGGCGCGCCGGGTGGGCACACCGGCGGAATTGGCGGCGGCTTTCGCGACATCTTCTCCTCCATTTTCTCGCGTGGCGACAACAACGCCGAAAGCGATGAGCCGGAAAAGGGTTCCGACATTGAATACCGGATGCACCTGGGTTTTTGGGATGCCATCCGGGGCGCGCAAATTCGTGTGACGGTGGCGCGTGAGGATACCTGCCCGACTTGTCATGGAAGCGGCGCGGCCCCGGGGCCTGACGTCACCTGCACAATGTGCGGCGGGACCGGCAAAACCACTCGCCAGGCGGGAGCCATGAAGTTCGCCATGACCTGCCCGCAGTGCGGTGGAACCGGCAAACAGCGCCGCCCCTGCCCCAAATGCCATGGCAGCGGTTCGGTGAGCACGCCTGAGACTTTGACGGTGCGCATTCCTCCCGGCGTCGATACGGGCTCGCGCGTGCGCGTTCCTGCGAAAGGCAATGCCGGAGTTCATGGCGGGCCGCCCGGCGATCTCTATATCGTCACCGAAGTCGAGCCGCACCCCGTCTACGAACGCAAAGGCGACAATTTCTACGTCAAACTTCCCGTCACCATTACGGAAGCGGCATTGGGCGCCAAGGTCGAGGTTCCGACCATTGACGGTCCCAGCACCATCCGGATTCCTCCCGGCACTCAAAGCGGCCAAAAACTCCGCCTGCGCGGCAAGGGAGCGCCTTCGCTGCGGGATTCAACCGGCGAAGTGCGTGGCGATGAATTCGTTGAGGTTCAGGTCATGGTGCCGCACGTTGCGGACGAGCGAACCAAGGAAATCCTGCGCGAACTCGCGAGGCTCAATCCCGGCGACCCGCGGAAGGATTTGGTTGCGTCGGGCCGCAAACCGTAGGGAAGCGGGAAAGTCGAAACTCGAAATTGGAAACTCGGAGCGAATTTCGATTTTCGAGTTTCAAATTTGATTTATGGCCAAACGCGGAAGGAAAACTCGAAGCAAGGCCGGCTACATGATTTCGGCTGTGGCGGAGATGTATAACATCCATCCGCAGACGCTGCGCCTTTACGAGCGTGAAGGCCTGCTGATTCCCTCGCGCTCGGAGGGCAATACCCGCCTCTATACCCAAGACGACTTGGACCAGCTTGAGGTCATTCTGAATCTGACCCGCGAGTTGGGCGTGAACCTCGCCGGAATCGATATCATCATGAACATGCGCCGGCGCATGCGCCAGATGCAGGATGAGATGCAGGCGTTCGTCGACTCGGTGCAAAAGGAATTCGGCAATCAATTGGGCCAAAACCGCGAAACCGCGCAGAATGCCCTCGTCCGCATCCCCCCGGTTCACCTCATCCGATCACGGAATTCGGGAAAGTAGTCGGGTAAGGTACCATTTCCTCGGAGTATGTGCACATCACCAATGGTCGAGCGAGCATTGATTACATCTACGTGCTTAATGCTTTTCCGATACCTTGAAAAATTCCCTGCCATAAAAAGTCATCAGAATTTCCCATCATTCATGGTAATTTCTTTCGCGCGTTCCAACGCTTCATGAGGCCAGTAAAACTTCCAATCTCAATTCTGGATGCCTTTTAATAGAGTCATACAATGCGGCTCGTCTGCTGTAACAAAGAGGGGGCGGGAAATCATTGCGGCTTGAACTAAGATAGCGGTCCTTTCGAGGAATATCCTCACAATCCAGTCGGAAGGTCAGGCATCTCCGCATATTCGAAAGTTCGTCTTCTCGCTTCTGTTCAACACTTGTCTGAAGAAGAAGGTAAGCTCAAGGTGGCTCGGCCGGACTATCCTTAAGCCGCGTTAAGAATCTTGATATAAACTTTGTTGAGGTCACTATGAATTGTCAAGAGAATGGCAGACTCTTACGATCGTTAAAACTAGTCTTGCTGCTGTCATCGTCGGGCTGATTAAACCGGTCTACGCCACGAATTGCATGGTGGAGGATGTTTTCATCAAGTAGAAATTTGTATCTCACGCGGTCGGCTTTTTGACGGTTTCAAGGTACTCAGTTAGTTCGTCAAGACTTTGGTCGAAGAATCCGGGATTCCACCTCTAACTCCACCCTGTTCGTCTACTTCGAGGCGATTAACTTTGCGGTTCCGTCTGCGTTTTCGAATGAATAAATGGCAACATCATTTGGCCCCCATTCACCTTTGCCAATGGCATTTAGAATGACATGTAAGCACGTGTTCACTGTGTGTTTCAAGGAAAAACTGAATGTTTTCCCTGTTTGGCCACATTTAAGAAGCTTCGCATTAGATCACATTGCGCCTTGGGGTGCAAAGTGGGCCTCGGGTTCGGATAGCAGAACGGTTTCCCCCTGTGGGCATAAGCGGATGGGAACCAAGATGAAGGGTAGCTGGTTCGCTCCAGTGCCCTCATTTGACGAGTACGCCGTTTCCGTTCCTCCAGAAGCTCTTCGGCCCAGGTTGCGAAAACTTTGATCACGATCTCCGTTTAAAGAACTCGACCTCTATCCCGAGCCCAAGCATTTCCTTCAACCGGGCTGAGAAACCTGCCTTCTAAGCTTTAAGCTTGCATCCGAGCAACTGCGTTGCCATGGCTACAGCCCGATCAGGCAATGCATGCGCGTTCAATGTTACTCAGTTTTTTGCTTCGGCAATTGGGTATCCCCACTCCTCGAAACCCTCGAAGAGCGTATATACATGATGAATTGATGAGATTAGGGAGCTGCTCGGGGCTCCCGCAAGCTGCTGTCCCACTTCAGTTGAAGTGAGGGGCGAGTCCTGGTCTCCATATTCAGGTCCGAACGTTGAGCGCCCATAGGCAGTACTTGCTGAAAACTGAGGCAGATCTGAAATTGTCTACTGTTTTGCAATACGATCCTGACCACCCTCCACATCGATCCGAGGCATCTCTTGGCAGATGCGCGTCTTGAACAACTTCCCAATTGCGCTTAGCCCACCGATGTTCAGTTGGCCCGCGTGGGCAACCGACTCGTTCTTACACTACGTGCAAATGCATCTTGACCGCAATTCGGTTTTGCCACCGTCCAGACTCTTCACCTTGACTCTACCTGCCAGTTCAATTTCGATTTCCTGGTTGTTTCGGGCAATGTCAGCAAAATCCGCCACATCGACAGCGACTTGAGGTCGGTGCACAGAGAGATCGCCCTCTTTAGGTCCGTGGGCTTCCGGACAGCCTGGCAGAATGAACTCGATCTTTGCAGCACGCCGCGAAGGGCAGCAATGCCTGCACAATGCTCGACTTTCCGCTGTTATTTGGCCCTATGAAGACAGTAATCGGCGCAGCGTCAATCTGCGTGTCGTCATGGAGCTTGAAATTCTTGAGGCGGATAGTCTTGAGCATTTGAATATTATAGTTCAGTCGTCAATTGAATCCGAGCCCAATTACACTGCCCTCTTTACCATCGTGTGCCAACCCACCACATCAAATCGGCCAGCACTCTTGGTCTTTACCCGTTACCCTTCACTCTTTAACCCTCATCCTTTACACTTTACCCTTTTCCCTTTATCCGTTACCCTTTATCCCGTATTCAGGACCGCGGATTATGCCCCTAAAAGATTGCCCGCTGTGCGAAGGAACGGGATGGAAGCCGATTGAAGTTGACGGCATCCGCCGCCTGACGCCGTGCGATTGTCAAAGCGCCGAGCGTTTCACCCAGCTCTTGAAGAAGGCGCGGATTCCTCCACGCTACGAGCACTGCGAACTTGAAAATTTTGCCGTGCGCAAGATTCACGGCACGGACCAGGAAAATTCCAGCTTGCGGGCGGCGAAATTCACGGCGACAAAATTTGTGGAAGAATATCCCACCAATTTCGGCCTGCTTTTCGTCGGGACTACGGGCGTGGGGAAGACCCATCTCGCTGTGGCCGTCATCCGCGAGCTGATCCTGCGCAAGGGCGTGGAGTGCCTGTTCTATGATTTCCACGACCTGCTGAAAACCATCCGCGACAGCTACAATCCCGGAACCCAGAACACGGAAATCGCGGTCCTCCAGCCCGTGCTTGATGCCGAAGTGCTGCTGCTCGACGAGCTGGCGGGGTCGAACCCGAGCGATTGGGTCAAAGAGACACTGCACCACATCATCAATTGGCGGTACAACTACAAGAAGGTCACCATCATCACAACCACCTTGCTTTCGCGCGATAGCGGCGCGCGGCGCGGATTTCGCCAGCCTTCGGGCGAAGAACTTCCCGATCTGGATTACACGCTGAACCAGTTGGGCGTCACGCTGCGCTCCCGGCTATACGAAATGTGCAAGCTGGTCGAAATCAGCTCCGACGACTTCCGCAAGGCGGTCAAACAACCCGGCAATAAGTTTCGCGTGGAATAGATTCACTCATGGGATTTTCTCCAATCAGCAAAGAAATTCAGGCCAGAGCCGTCTTACTTTCAATCCTTCTTGTCGCCGCTTGCCACCTGGCTCCCTCCCAGGCCTTGGCGCAACAATCCCGGCACTCCCCCAAGCGTGAACGTGACTGGCCCGCTTACGGCGGTGGACCGGCGGACATGCGCTATTCCAGCCTGAAGCAGATCAATCGCTCGAATGTCCGAAAACTGCAGGTTGCATGGTCTTACGACACTGGCGAATCCGGTGGGCTGCAAACGAATCCGCTGGTTGTCGATGGCGTTCTCTATGCCTATACGCCCACGCAGAAGGTTATTGCTCTCGATGCGCGGATGGGGAAACTCCTTTGGAAATTTGATTCCGGCATCGTCGGCCGTCAGCCCGACCGGGGACTCGCCACCTGGACCGATGGAAAACGCCGTCGCATCCTTGCCGGAATCATGAACTATGTTTATGCCCTCGATGCGAATACGGGAGATCCCATTACAACTTTCGGCGAGAACGGCCGCATCGATCTGCGCGAAAACCTTGGCCGCGACCCGAAAACGGTGACCTATGCCCTAACGAGCCCGGGTGTCGTCTACAAGGACTTGCTGATCGTAGGTGGCCGCGTTCCGGAAACCCTGCCCTGCGCACCGGGCAATATCCGCGCCTATGACGTCGTCACGGGACGCCTCCGCTGGTCATTCAGCACCATCCCCCGCCCCGGCGAATTCGGCTACGACACCTGGCCCCCAAACGCCTGGAAATACAGTGGCGCGGCGAACAACTGGGGCGGGATGGCGATTGACGCTGAACGGGGTATCGTCTATGTCCCCACCGGGTCGGCATCTTCGGATTTTTATGGAGCCGACCGCGCTGGGGACGACCTGTTCGCCGACTGCCTGATCGCGCTGGATGCCAACACCGGCAATCGAATCTGGCATTTCCAGGCGGTCAAGCACGACCTCTGGGACCGCGACTTTCCCGCGCCGCCCGTGCTGGTCACGGTGAACCGAAACGGCAAGCCGGTGGACGCCGTGGCCGAGACCTCGAAGCAAGGCTATGTATTTCTATTCAACCGGGTCACGGGAGAGCCGCTGTTCCCGATTGAATACCATCATTATCCTCAGACCAACGTTCCGGGAGAATACTCTCCTGCGACGCAGCCACTGCCGACCAAGCCCGCGCCCTACGCACGCCAGCTCCTGACCGAGGACATGATCACGAATCGGACTCCGGAAGCGCACAAGGCAGCGCTCGAGCAATTTCGCAAATTTCGCTCGGAGGGGCAGTTTGTTCCATTTAGCGTCGGAAAGGACACCGTCGTCTTCCCGTGGTTTGACGGTGGCGCGGAGTGGGGCGGCCCGGCAGTGGACCCTGAAACCAGGATTCTCTACGTCAATTCCAACGACGTGGTCGGCTACGGGTCGGTCGAACCCAACACGACGACGGACTCCACCGGCAAGCACCTCTATCTGACGCAGTGCGCGGTGTGCCATCATGATGACCTCGCGGGATCGCCGCCCGACTACCCATCACTCAAGGAAATTAGCAAGCGGATGACTGAGAAACAGATTGGCGACATTATCCGGCAGGGGCGCGGGCGAATGCCGGGCTTCACGAGCCTCCCCGAGAGTTACGTCGTCGCGCTCGAGCACTTTCTGCTGGGAATTGAAGACACCAAGGAGTTGCCGAGCGAGGGGGACGCGCCTCCCGCCAAATACCGCTTCTCGGGTTACGGCAAGTTTCTGGACGTTGATGGATACCCCGCCGTCGTCCCGCCCTGGGGAACCCTGAACGCCATCAATCTCGATACCGGCGAATATCTTTGGAAGATTCCATTCGGCGAATATCCCGCGCTGGTGGCGCAGGGCCTTCGCAACACCGGCACGGAGAATTACGGCGGACCTGTTGTCACCGCGGGCGGATTGTTGTTCATCGGCGCCACGAACTTTGACAAGAAATTTCATGTCTACGACAAGGCGACGGGAGAGTTGTTGTGGGAGACGACTCTGCCCTTCGCTGGAA
>CAVTDA010000093.1:0-24348 GCA_963733285.1 uncultured Acidobacteriota bacterium | reverse complement strand
AATGCCGCAACCGGCGCAATTCGTTCCTGGAACAGGCCACCTGGCCATTAATACCGGATTCAGCGTGGCGCTTGAGGGCTATCGCGAGCCTCGCCTTGAAGCCGCCGCAACTCGCCTGATCCAACGCCTCGCGCGGCAGACGGGATTACACCTCAACGGAAACCTGTCGGGCCAGCCCGGCAATGCCACACTCGTGCTCCATTGCGACCGTGCTCTCCTGCCGATTGAATCGGTGCGCCAAGAAGAATCCTATTTGCTTGAAATCACTCCGCAACAAGCCCGCCTATCCGCGCCCACTCCTCTGGGGGTGTTGCACGGGATCGAGACCTTCCTTCAGCTCATCGATGTTAATGCCGAAGGCGCGAGCGCTCCCGTCGTCAAGATCACCGACCGCCCGCGCTTCCCCTGGCGCGGCTTGATGATTGACGTCTCCCGCCACTGGATGCCGGTGGAAGTGCTGAAGCGTAATCTCGACGCGATGGCCGTGGTCAAACTCAATGTCCTGCATCTTCACCTCACCGATGACCAGGGCTTCCGCATTGAAAGCAAGCTGTTCCCGCGCTTGCAAGAGCTGGGCTCCGACGGCCACTACTACACGCAGGAGCAATTGCAGGATCTCGTTGCCTACGCGCGCGACCGCGGCATTCGCATCGTTCCTGAAATGGATATGCCGGGCCACACCACGAGTTGGTTTGTGGGTATCCCGACCTCGCCAGCGGACCCGGCCCGTTCGAGATCGAGCGCAAGTGGGGAATCTTCGATCCCACTCTGGACCCCACGCGGGAAGAGACCTACGCATTCCTCGACCGCTTGATCGGCGAAGTCGCGGCGATTTTTCCCGATGCCTACTTTCACATCGGCGGGGACGAGGTGAGCGGCGCGGAGTGGAACGCGAACCCACGCATCGAAGCCTTCAAGCAGGCGCACGGTTTCAAGGACAATGCCGCGGTCCAAGACTACTTCAATGACCGCGTGGCCCAGATCCTCCGCCAATACGGCAAGAGGATGATGGGCTGGGAGGAGATTCTCCATCCCGGCCTTCCCTTTGGCGCCATTGTGCAGTCCTGGCGTGGTCAGGACTCGTTGATCTCGGCGGCACGAGATGAACACATGAGCGTTCTCTCGCGCGGCTATTACCTCGACCTTATGCGGGCGCCGGCGGATTACTACCGCGTCGATCCTCTCGCAGGCATCCACGGGTTGGCGATCGAGCAGGCTGCCTCGATTCTGGGCGGGGAGGCCTGCATGTGGAGCGAGTTCGTGACGCCCGAGAACATCGATTCGCGCATCTGGCCCTCCGCCGCTGCCATCGCGGAAAGGCTCTGGTCGGACCTGCGGAAGTGAACGACGTGGATTCCTTGTATCAACGACTCAGCGTCATCAGCCGCGAACTCGCGAGCGTCGGCGTCACGCATCGCTCGGGGCCGCAGATGATGCTCGCGCGCCTCGCGGGAACGAATTCGCCCGAAGCTCTAACGACGCTTGCGGATGTTATCCAGCCGGTCAACTGGAGGCTCCGCGAAAAGACGCGCGAATACACGAGCCAGATGGCGTACGACCGGCTTGTGGACTCCGTGCCCCCCTACAGTGAAGTTGCACGGATCTTTGCAAAGGAAGTTGATAACCTGCCGGCCAATCGCGAGACGGTGCGCAAACAACTCTCTGACCTGGCGCGACAATCGCAATGCGCTCGTCCCACTCATGCAAAAGTCGCCGCTACTCGAAGAGGATATCCCGCTGGCGGAAGACTTATCCGCGGTTGCGCAGGCCGGCATCGAGGCTTTGGATTATCTTGACTCCGGGCGTCCGGCTCCCAAGGCGTGGGGAGATGAGCAGACGGTGCTGCTTAGCCTCGCGGCCAGGCCTCATGCGGAGATGATGCTGATGATCGTGGAGCCCGTGGGCAAACTCGTCGAGGCGGCGAGGCGTGGTTCATGGTAGGCGCTTTGGGTGGAAATGAAGGAAATAACTCTGCCCGCGGCGTCGGCGAAGACATCTGGTGCAGGCAGCAGGCTCAAGAACAAGAAATCCTTCGGTGGAAAAATCATAAAAATGCCCCGGGTGAACCGACACTCCTGTCTGCGTCAACAGCCCGGCCGCCCAATCCTCATCGCTGCGTGTCGCAGGCGCCTTCAGGATGGCGTACCACCCGCCTTCAACTTTTAGCCGGCTCAAGGGCAGGCCCGGCGCGAGCATGGAATCAAGCTTGCGCAGGTTCGTCCGCACCCGCTCCAGGATTTGCGATTGTATTTCACCGCGAATGCGCCAGCCACGCCGGCCCTGCCAGAGCCACGGGAGCACTGACGGAAAGGTAAGTGTCGGCAATGATTTCGAGCCGCTCGAGCGCCTGATTACGCAGTTCCTCCGGTCCGCTCACGACGATCCATGCCAGCTTCATCTGCGGCAGGGCGGCGATTTTTGAAAGCCCGCTCAGCGTGAACGCGAGCGCGTCGGAATTGTGCGCGTGGGTCACGACTCGTTCTGAATCCGCGCCCAAGGCGTAATCGGCAAAAACCTCGTCGGCAATGATGGCTCCACCGTTTTGCGCGCAGATCTGCGTCATCTCCGCCAATTCCTGCCTGGAGACGAACGATCCGGTGGGATTATTGGGATGGACGACGAGCACGGCGCGAGTGCGCGAATCCCATCGCGCGGCAAGCTCCTGCAAGTCCACCTGCCAGCCATCGTTATAGGCAAGCGGATAAGGAACCACCTGAACGTCGTTCAATCCGCCCAGAAAGTCGAACAGTGGATAGCTTGGCTGGGGAGCAAGAATTTTCTCGCCCGGATTCGCCAGCAGGCGAAACACGAATGAGTAAGCCTCACTGGTGCTCGCCGTCAGGAAGATCTGATCGATGTCGATTTGCACGCCGCGGCGGGAGTAATATTTCACGACCGCTTCCCGCGCCATGCGCAGTCCTCGCGGGTCCGGTTGATAGAGCAACGCGCGCGGGTCGCGCAACGGGCCGAGAATTTGATTCTCATTTAGCGCCAGCCCGCAGCGCGTGGGATTCGATTCCGTCAGGTCGATAATCGGCAGTCCGCGCTCGCGGCGTTCGTGCAGGAGCCCGGCGAGGCGATTCGGAGTAAGCGGCCAGTCGGTGCGCGACGAGAACATAGATACAGGATTCTACTGTTGGCAGCCGGATTCCGCCACATTAAGCGCGAAGCCACTCGCATGCGAAGGCATCTTTTGCGGCGGTCCGCCGCAAGCTCCTTCGCGCGACCTCTTGCGCGACAAGCAATTTCCCTCTCCCCGGGGGAGAGGGGGGACCGCAAGGCGGTGGGTGAGGGGGTCTCTTCGCCCAGTAAATGAATAACCTCGTGCCCACGGGCTGTATCAACCCAATTGAAAGCCGAAGCGCCCTAGTGACACGCAATATCTTCATCAATTCCAGTTGACCCCACCCCGCCAGCTCAGCCGTTATTAACGACCCTGGGGAAACGCACGATTCAGCGCGGTGAACAAACGATCACGCGCCCTATTGGCCAGAAAACATGGAGGATGCAACGGAGAAAGTTGAAGCTGGCGGGAGAGCGAAAACCGCGTGCGAGGAGTCCTCTGCGAAATTATCTTTTCGAGGTTCCGCCCGCGGTGCGAAGCTGGTGGGCGTGATTGTGGCAGACCAGGGCGCAGGAATTCGTCGCGCGGCTGTAGGCGATGGGGCTTGCGCCGTTGGGGGCAACGACGTTCGCGTCGAAGTTCACCAGGCGCTCGCCGGAGATCAAGCCGGTTTGCGCGCCCATGCCATGCGCGGTGTGGCAGACCGAGCACGAAAATCCATCCTGCTTCACGTGGCGGGAGTGCTCGCTGAAGCTCGTGTTCATCATCAATTGATCGAGATCGTGGCACTTGGCGCAAAGCGAGTACGGGCCGCCACTGGCGCTGCCTTCGGCGCTGAGGTTGGGATTGGGAAAGAGGTTCGTCACCGGTCTTCCTGGAGCCGGAGCCTGGCTGAATTCATACCGCCGCTCGAGGATGTGGGGAAAGATCGACCCGTGCGGTCCATTCGGCCCCGCGCCTCCGAATTCGCGATTGTCGTCGCTGTTGTGGCAGTCGGTGCAAAGGATGCGGGTTCCCATGGCGCGCCCGAGGGTGCGTCCATCGAGATTCAGCATCGCCGGGCGCAGGCTGGGCTGCGGGAACATGCTGGTTCGGTCGTGAAATACCGGGTGGCTCGAGGTCGCAAATGAGCTGAATTCCGGGATGACGTTCAGCGGGTCGCTGGCCGAGACGACGCGCGTGGGCAGATATCCGGAATTCAGGATCAGTTTCTTTCCCACGCTCGTCCCGTGGCAGCGCAGGCAGTTCTCATACTGATTGGCGGCCGGGCTGACCACGGTGACGCCGTCGGTGGCGCTGATTCCCTGCACCATCGCCTGCGAGGAGCGGATGGCGGGGGCGGCGGTGAAGCTCGCAACCCGGTTGGACGCGTGGGGATTATGGCAGTCGACGCAGGTGACGTGCATGTTCTGGTTGACCAGGGCCGGCTCGTGCGGGCGGTGCGGCGTGTTCCCCACCGAGAAGGCATGGCCATATTTCGGCGCCACCATCTCCCCCAAGACGTTGGAAACGGGCGGTGAAATATTGGCGCTGCCGTTGTGGCAGATCAGGCAGGCCTGATCGTCCGTGTCGCGCAGCAGCGAGTTCTGCCCGGGCGCGTTGTGCAACGCGTGGCAGGAGGAGCACCCATTGCGCGAGACTGTGCGATAGGAGCCCAGGGAAGCCGGTCGCACGCTGGAGATGGTGCGGAAGGAGACTCCGGCGCTGGGCGAGGGCGAAATCTGCGGCGCCACGCGATTGGTGGCCAGCGCGTGGATGCCCGTCGTCCATCCCACCAGCGGATTCGTGTTGTTCGCCTGCACGCGCGCGGAAAGGGTCGAGCTGACGGCGTTCAAGGCATTGTGGCTGGAAACCAACGCGCTGCTCAGTCCCATCCCCGAGCCCGTGGGAACCGTGCTGTGGCAGGCGAGGCACAGTGCGCTGCTGGAATTATCGATCACGAGGAAATTGGGGTTGTTGGGGTCGGTATTCTGCACGTGCGGGTTGTGACAACTCGTGCATTCCACATTCCCGTTGATCAGGCGGACCGCGCCGGTGAGATCCGCGGTCGAGGGCGGACTGGCGGTCAAGGACTGGACAAGGTCGGGTGCGGGCTGCAAAGGCAGAGTAAAGCTGACCGGGTGCATCGTGGAGAGATTCGTGCCAAACACATCCGCCGAATTCATCTGTCCGCTCATGGGGACCTGTCCGTAAGCGGCGAGAGATCCCGGAGAACCCGCCACCGTTCCGTCATGGCAACTGAGGCACAAAGTGCTGTCCGTCCCCAGCGGAGGCGCGGCCTTGGGGGTGTTCACCAGGGTCGGGCTGGTATAAACCGTGTAGGCCTGAACGCTGGAGAGCTTCTGGTTCCAAAGCGGGGTTCGCGCGACGCCTGCCGTTCCATTCAATCCGGAGTGGGGCGCGTGGCAGTAAAGGCATGAGCCGGAAAGAGTTCCCTTGATCGGAGAGGAACCCGTGGGCGAGAGGTCGTGCGCACCAATTACATCCGTCTGCGCCCAGGCCGCTGGCAAGACGCTAAGAATCAATAGGATAGCAAGGGCAGCGCACCGCCGGAGGGTGGAAGCCGGCCGACCGATGTTGAATGTGTAAGCCGCCGGGTGCGGGTGGAAGGTTGAATCTACCGGGCGCGGCTGGTATGTGGATGCAGGAGGTTGCGGGTCGAATGTGGAAACGCAGGGTTGCGGGCGAAATGTGGAACCGCGGGGTTGCGGGTGAGACTTGGCAACGGGGGGTCGCCGGTCGAATGTGTAAGCAGGAGGTTGGGGGTGGGATGTGCAACCGGGAGGTTGCGGGTGGAATGTGTAAATGCGCGTAAGCGACCGGACGATGACTTCGACCCCCGGCCCCCCCCCAATTTTCCCGCTAATTTTTTTGCGCATTTTTTCCCTGGGCGAAATACTGAAAAATCTTGATGCGGCGGTTGTAGGAATCAACTACGAATACCCGGTCGTTGCGATCGATATAGAGACCGGAAGGCAGATTGAATTCCCCGAAGCCGCTTCCCTTCTGACCAAAGTCGAAGAGAAGCTGGCCTTGCCGATCGAAGACCTGCACCATGCCGCTTAAGCCTTCAACGACGTAGAGGTGCCCTTCGGAATCGCGAGCGACTCCCTTCGGGCGGAACAGGTAACCGGAAGTGTCGCCGAGCTGCCCAATGGCATATTCAAACTTTCCGTTGCGGTCGAGCACCTGAACGCGAAAGTTCATGGCGTCCACTACCAGCAGGTCGTCGCCGCTCAGGCGCAGTTCCGTCGGATAGTTGAACTCCCCGTTGCCGGTGCCCGCACCGCCAATCTTCTGAATAATCCTTCCCTGCATATCGAGCACCCAAATCTGCTGGCGCAGCGTGTCGGTAACGTAGATCTTCCCCGCGGGTGAATCCACGGCGATTCCGGTGGCACGCTTGAAGTAACCCTCGCCCTTGATGCTGGCGATCACGCGCCGGAATTTTCCGTTCGGGTCGAAAACAAAAATCTTGCCCTCGGTGGAATCCGTCACGTAGATGTTGTCATCGGCATCGACGGCAACGCACTGGGGCGAAGCCATGCCGTCAACATCTTTAATGCGGGAGATGAATTTGTATTTGTGCTGGGCAAAATCAAAAATGTGGATTCCATCCGCGCCGGGATCGGTAACGATGATGCGGCCCTGGGAATCCGTCACTACGCTATAGGGGGAGACGAGATAGTGGTAATCAGGTTCACCCGCTACGACATCGAGAACCCGGCCCCAAAAGTGTTTGGTCCTCACCTCTTTTTCCGAGCCCACACTGCCTTCGAACCGCAACCGGCGCCCTCCGTCGAGCTCCAATTGGGGCAGGTTCACGGGAGAGATCGTTTTCGGTTTGGAGGCTGGCCAGGCAAGCGCGGGAAGCAGCAACCCGATTCCGGCAAGCAAGAGACAGGTGGATGGAAGGCGCAGGCAACCGAGATGAAAAGTTCTTCTTTTCGGCCGAGGGTTGCCGCCGGGCGCCGATCCGGTTATCGGATCGCCCACGCAGCCAGCATCCCTCAGAAGAAATTGAACCATCGCGATATTCCCACAAAGAACGATCCTACCATTGCCGGCTGCGTATTCGATAGGCTGAATCCCTGCTGCAGCCTGCTGTAGCCGGTAATAAAGCTCAGCTTGCGAAAGTTGTACGTGATCAACACGTTCAGATTCTGATTGTCGTTCCTTGAGTTCAGCGAAGTGCTTTCGGTTCCGCTCAGGGCCTTGGAATACGTGGCCGACATCGTCAATCCGCGCACGGGATTGGCGCCGAATCCCGCCGAGTACGATTTGCCATTGAAGAAAACAACGTCCGCCGGATTGATGATGGGCAGGGGCACCGGGGTGCTGACCAGCCCGGTGGATGTCAGCAGCGCATTGCCGTTGGAGTCCGAATAGGAACCGTTGAGGGTGAAGCGGTACAGCGAGAGGCTCGAACCAAACGATTGGCTGGAGTTGGCCGTATCAGGTTGTGCGTTCAAAAGACTTTTTGCGCCGCTTGCGTAGGCGCCCCAATAGGATTTGCGCCCGATCTTGCGGCCCAGGTTGGCGTTGTACGTGTATCCGGAAGTCGTGTAGGAAATTAGCACGGTCTGGGCATCCTGCGAATAGGTGAACGAACCCCCCACCGCCCACCGCTGGATTTGATGCGTGTAGGTGACAGAGCTGTTAATTCCCAGCAGGCTTTGATGGGTTGTATCGATCGAAGTGCGTGTAAGTCCCAACAATCCGTTAAAAGTTCCACCATACAATTGGTTGGAATAATTGGCGATTCCGTTGAGGGACGTCGAGGCAAAGGAGACGCCGAGAAAAGTCTGCTGCTGCCGCTCAGCATAGGCGTGCAGGATCAGATGTTGCGCCGGCATCTCGTAGTTCGCGTACCCGGTGAAGCTAAGGTCGTGGGAGGACTGCTCGGTTGGAGATTCCGGCACGACCACGCCGGAATTGATCAATGTATTGAAGAGCGTTCCCTCAAGGTTGTCGGTGTAATAGGAATCGGCTCCGACATGGAGGTGAGCCAACGGAGCGAAATTCACGGTGCTGGAAATCGTATCAATCGTGGTGTTGAAGTGGTCGTTTAGGGTCGTATCGCCAAGGTCGGAATTCAGGTATAAGCGCGTGGCGGCGGCGGTAAAGGTGCCAGCCCATGGCAGATTATGGCCGATGCCGAAGGAAAATGAATTGGCGCTCGTGTCGCTGCTTTCCGCCGCCGTGGTCGTCAGGAACTCTGGCGTGAGGGCTTTGGAGTCGTTGAACTGATACCCGCCGTTCAGCGTGAATCCGGCAATCTTGTAGGCCGAGGTAATCGAAAATGTATTCGAGTGCAGATTTCCCCGCGTATCCGCACCGTACACCGAGTAGCTGTTGTTGGCATTGGAGAAGCTGAGGTTCAGGCTGGGAAGATTTTCCGGGTGCAGTCCCCAAGCCAGGGCCAGGACGTTGCTGTTTCCGTGCGTGGTAAAGTCCGCCAGTCCGGGAACGTTAAAATTTCCGCTGCCGTTGAAGGTGGTGTTGTAGCTGATGGACCCGCCATAGTGACTCCCGCCAAAAATCTTTGCGCTGGCGTTCACTCCGCTGCTGGAAGTGATGGACTGAAAGTTGGAATTGACCCGCGATTGATTGTAGAAGGGCTGAATGTCGAAGGAGAGGAAGTTGGGGCTGAAGTAGGAGCCGGAAAGGTCAGCGGAGCCGGAACCTGTAATGCTGTGGTCGGAACCGGCGAGGTTGGAAAAGTCGTCAGTATACCCGGCTGAGATCGTGGCATTCAGGTTCAAACTGGTATCGCCCCGCGTAATTTGCCCGAAGGCGCGCGCGCCGAACACCAGCACCGAAACCGCGATAATGGCCGCAATTCTCTTCACTGCTTTTATTTCTCCGCACGTGCCCTTCCAATGGTTAAGCCTTTTCGATCTTCGCGTTCTTGCTCAATCTGCTGGCAAGAGCGGAACGAAGTTGCTCGTTCTTTTCCTTTTCCAACTGGGTTCGCAGCAGGTCCTTGATCGAATCGAAATCCTGCAAGCCGGCGGGAATGTGGCGGGTCAACCGCAGAATCGTATAGTCGTTCGCGTCAAAGGCGATCAAGTCACTGACCTGCCCGGGTTGCATGGCGTCGAGCGCCTTCACCACGCTGGCGGGCAGCTTGGAGCGGTCCGCCTGCTTGTGGTCGCCCATCATGACCCGGAAATCATCTTCGGAAATCTTTTCTGCAAGCAGGCCAAATTCCTCGTAACTCTTGGTGGCCTTGGCCTGCCGGAGGGCGTCCCCGGCGCGTCTACGCGCCTCCTGCAATTGCGCGGGGCTGGCGTTGGCCGGCGGCAGAATGGAAATACTCTGGAAGGAATAGGAATCCGGCACGTGGAAGTCCTGTGGATGCTTGTCGAAGTAGGCTTTGGCTTCCGTCATCGAAACCGCCGCCTTGTCCGTGATCTCCAGTTTCAGGAGCTTGTCGATGAGCATCGAGCGCGCAATCTTGGCCCGCAACAACGGCTCGGAGCCACGGAATTCCACCTGGAGGAACTGCTGATATTCCTGGGGAGAACTGAACTGCCGGCGGAAGGACGCCTCGGCGCGCGCAAGCTCGGCGGGCGGTATGGTCATGTTGCGCCGCTTTGCCTCCTGGTAAACCAGCTCCTCGAAAATGATCATTTTGAGCGCGCCGTTACGAATGTCGGCTTCCATGGCCTTGGGAAATCCGTTGTGCACACGCGCATAGGGGAAAATCGTCAGCATTTCGCGGAGCAGATCGCGGTCGGTCAGCACGGCGCCATTCACGCGCGCCACGGGCCGGCCCACTGGAGGTGTGATAACACTGACGTCGGAGGATGAGGGCGGCTGCACAACCACAGGAGCGTGCGAGGCCACCTGAGCCAGGCCGGTCTGGGCCAGCGCCATCATCAGAAACAGGACGAGAATTTGGGACTTGCCGATACGGAACTTCACGGTTGCAACTCCATTCCTTCACTCATTACCCGATGAACCGGGTTGGCTCTTGGAGACGTGGGGGAGGGCGCACCCTCCCCCGGAATCTCCGGAAGCAAAAACCAACTAGATCGTCGGAACGTTCATCAAGCCATGGGCTTCGTTCGATTCACCACCATGGCAATTGCGGCAGAACTGCGCCACCGAGTTGCCGTTGGTTTGGGGTGTGTACCACCCACGAATGAAGAACATGGTGTTGAAGAAACCGTTGTTATTCGAGTAGCGGGTCATGCTGTGTTGATCATGGCAGGTCGTGCAGGTCACAGCGTTCACCGTAGTTCCAAACGTTGCCAAAGGATTGCCGGTCGCATTCCAGAACGAGCCGGGATAATTGATGAGGAACTGGGCGGAATCGGTGCCGCTCATCGTGATGGCAGTTGCGGTGTTGCCGCCGCCGCTGCAATCCCAACGTGTGTAGGTGGCGCTGTCGCAACTGACGATGGCGTTCTGCCCCACCGGGTGATCGTTCTGATAGGCGGTTCCGCCCGTCGGTTTGGCTTTGGCGAGCAACGTAGGTGCTGTTCCGCCCACGATGGGCAGGGTTTCCACCGTCTGCCCCTGCATCATGCCGACGTTGGTTAGCACGCCGTCATGGCAGCTCAGGCAGAAGAGGATAACGGTATTGGCGTCGTGAGCACTCACCGGCGCCGTGGGAAGAGTTACGGCATAGGTCGCCTTGTTGTCGCCGCTGAAGTCAAACGTCTTGCCATACAGCGGAGTAAGGTCCTGTCCCCATAACGCGTACATTCCGTTCTGAGGATCAGTGGTAGTGGCTTTTCCGTTGCCGAGAACGCCACTGTGCGGGGCGTGGCACATGACGCAACCGCGGCCATAGCCGTTGTGTGCGCCCAATACGTCGGCACCGCCCTTATATGTCAGACCCTGGGCCATTGCCGATGTGGCAGCGACTAGGACTGTTATAAGAAGTAGGCTGAGTTTTCTCATAGTAATTTAGTGTCCCTCCATGGATTTACTGCTTCGCTCCTTGGAATTTCTGAGCCAAGGTTGGCGTTTTCGGCTGCCGGATGCAGCCCAAACTTTGCGCGGCGCTATTGCGCTGCGGAACTTTGCGCGGGCGGAACCGCGGCAGGTTTCGTCGCGCTTTCCTCCTGCCGTTGAGCCGTGGGGGCGGCTCCCGTCTTGGCGGTTACCCCTTCCCGGCGCGCCTTTTCGGCGGCGAATTGCGCGTCGGTGATGTAACGAAACACCTGCACGCGCCCGGGAAATGTTTCCGAAACGACGACTCGATTCGTCTGGTCAATGGCAATTCCAAACGGCCCCATAAACTGCCCGGGGTAATTTCCCTCTCCCCCGAAATAAATCAGCAGCCGGCCTTCTTTATTGAAAACTTTCACCAGGTTCTGCGCCGCATCGACGACCCAGATGTGTCCGTCGCAATCGATGGCAATCCCCTTGGGCCGCTCGAGATCCGCCGGACCGTCACCGTTCTTGCCGAACGTACTGATGAACTCGCCGTCAGCGTCGAAGATTTCCACGCGATTGTTAAAGGTGTCGGTGACATAGACGTTGCCGTCTTTATCCACCGCCGCGGCTTCCGGCAGGGAGAAAAGTCCGGCGTTCGTCTGGTCATGCTTGCGGCTGGGCTTGCCGATTTGGCGGAGAAACTTGTAGTTATCGGCATCGAAGACGTCTACGACGTCGTTCCCTGAATCAACCACATACACAAAGCGGTTTTCGCGGTCGATGGCAATGCCGCCGGGGCGGTCGAGCACATCGGCGCCAAATGAGGCTTCCAATGTGTGCTTGGAGTTGAAAACCAGGACGTGGCGGAGTTTGGTATCGGTAACGAACAGCCGGTCGTCATCGTCGATCGCCAGGCCCGCGACCATGCTGAAGTTCGCTTCCCGGCCGTTGCCAATCAGTGCAACTTTATCCTTTTGCTGTTCGTCGAAAATAAAGATTGCGCCAACGGATTGGTCCGCCGCGTAGATCAGCCCCTTGGAATCCACCGCCACCCCGTAGGTTCGAACAAGCTGGAAGGGAAGATTTTCACGATTGATTTCGTCGGTCGTCTGCGTTCCCGCCAGGCGATCCATCCATGTCTGCTTGCGCGCCTTTTTGACGTAAAGGCTGGGATCGATCTTCTGCCCCGTAAAGAGGTCCTGAAAGGCAATGCGGGGAATGGCAGGCGGGTTTGGCCAGACGATTTTGGAGATGTCGAAATACGCCTTGATGCGGTCCTCAGCGGGATTGGAGGGCGCGGCGGGAGCGTCGGCCTTCTTCTTTCCCGCCTGAAGCAAGGCCGGAGCGAACATCACGAACATCGCGATCGCGGCGATGCCGAACTTCACGCCGTGCCCGGAATGTGGCCTGCTCGTGAGCATCTCACTTCCCTCCCGTTTCCACGTCTGAGAGATCCATCTGGTTTTTGTGGCAGCTTCGGCAGAAATTCATGTCGTTCTTCTGGTCTTTCACCAGCATGTTGGGCTCGTTGCTCGCGTGCGGCTGGTGGCAGGTGAGGCAATTCATTTTGTAGGTGGCGTGGGTTTTCGGCATGGTCACATCGCTCACCGGATGATTTTCCGTCGGATGCCCCAGGCCATATTTCAACGGCAGAACCGGAACCTTGCTGAAGTAGTTCGCCGGCAGCGTAACCTTGCCGTCGAAAATCGTCATCAGCGGCTGGCCTTCCACTTTTTGCGGACTGGCGTCCGGACCGTGGCACTCCAGGCACAGCGCATTCACGTCGGCCCGGCGCAGCAGATGCGGATTGTTCCCTCCATGCGGCTCGTGGCAGGTGGCGCAACCGAGGTCGGATGCGGGCTGATGCACATGCTTCTTTTTCAAATCCTCGGCGCGTTCAGGGTGGCACACCAGGCAGGCCGATACCGGGCCGGGCTGGAGGAATCCCGGCGATTGTCCAGCGTGAGGATTGTGGCAAGTCGTGCAATCCTCCTGCGCTCCCGGATGAGGCACTTTGGCGGAGGCAATCTGCTTGGCCTGCTCCTCGTGGCAAACTCCGCAGGTCGATTTCACGTCCTTCTGCGTCAGCACCACTTTGCTGTTCTTGGCCGGCGGGTGGCAGTCATCGCATTCTTTGTTCTCAAACGGGTTATGCTGGAACTTCTGCATCAGGTCGGGGGCATCGGATTGCATCGCGTTGTGGCACTGGATGCAATCCGCGGTCTCAAACGGCTGGCCATGATGCGCTTTGACAATCTTCGGATCCTTCACGTCGTGGCAATCCGTGCACAGCCCCGGAGCGTCCTTGGTCAGGTGATAAGCAAACTCGCGTTGCTGCGGATCGCCCGACTTGTGAATGACGTGGCAGGTGTCGCAACCGCCATCGAGCGCCGGGTGGCGGCTTCCACCCTTATTCACGTGCACGCCCACATCGTGGCAATCGAGGCACAGGTTCTGTCCCGCGCCCCCCGACAATGGCTTCAATAAGAGAGCGGGGTTATCCGACTTGTGCGGATCGTGGCACTTCAGGCAATCGTGAGCGTTTGGCGGATGAATGCGCCCGTTGATGCTGGCAGGGTCCTTGTCTTTATGGCACATGAAGCAGAGCGCCGCCGGAGTCGCGGTGACGAGCTTGACCCGAGTTACGTCTTTGTTCACTCGAACTTCATGGCAGCTCAGGCATCCAGTCTTAATGGCGGCATGCTTGGATTTGGCATCGGTCTTGTCGGCATGGCACTGAATGCATTTTGCCGAATCCACGTTCGGGTCAAGCGCCGGGTGCCGCGCCGCCTTCAGTGAAGTGACGGGGAGGCTCAGCAAAAAGGCGACGAGCAGCACTCCTTTTATAAGGGTCGCACATGCACCCGAATTTGGAATTTGGGGTGGACCTTTTGTAACCGCCGCCTGCCCTCTTGAATCTTGAATTTGGAATGCCCTTTCCCCAATCCCATCGATCCTGCCTGCCCCCACCCGGATCCCCGCCGAATTACTATCTTCTTTAAAATGAATAAAATAGCCTTCTGCGCCATTTCCAGCAGTGACCAAGATCGGGGACTTTGTGCTAACTGGATTGCTGAGTTCCCGTTGCCGTGGATCACGCGCTGCCCGCCCGACACCTGAACCGGCCCCCGGCATGGGAAAGCCATCCACCCCAAATTCAGTATTAAAGTCCTTTAATTCAAGGGGCTGTAGGGCTAACGAGAATCGATTCTCAACCCCAGCTAAGGCGGTGGGATCAACCCAAGCACTCCGGTCTACTCGAGCCGAACCAGCCGGACCGGCCCCCTCCTGGGGGTGCCACCTTGACCGAATTTTAGGGATGCAATGACTACGCTGCATGGACTTCAAACCCTCGGAATTACACAATTAGCAAGGGTTAAGCCAAAAATGTGAATTCTTTGTCCATTTTTCGGTTTAGAAATCGTTAATTTTCTATACTTTCCAGACGGACAAAATGTACCCCTCCGCGAGGCGCCCTGTTTTCGGTGAGAGTGCGCTAATTCGCTCAATTCTCTGTATTCTAATGGGGTTAGTCACGTAGGCAGGTCTAATCGAAGGGTAACTCATATTTCGATAAGGGCTTCGGGGCTGGGTCCCATACATATGGCATCTTTCACCCGCCAGTGAATTCGCAGCCCATGAATTGATCGAGCCGTCACAAGGGGATGATGCCGGGGCCACCTGCGAAGGATCATCTGCTTCCCCCCCCCACAATTCCCCTCGCCCGCTGGGGGGAGAGGGTAGGGGCAGGGGGGGCAGGTCTGCGCATGAGTTGTTGATGGGTCTCTTCGCCCGAGCTGGCCTCTCTCTTCAGCGGCCACCGTTTACCATCTGCGGCGTTTTTTCTCCGATCATTCCGGAATAGATGATGAATTTAAACGGGTCCATGTTCTGGTGCTCCTCCATCAGCTTGAGGTAGACAAGCCGTTTTACGTTCGCTACGGACGAGCTGCCCGCGAATCTGTTTCCGCACGATTCAAGCAAATTTGCCGCGAGTTCGTATTTGCCGTCGGCGGCCAGGCGCTCCACCGTCGAGACAAGCTGCTTTTCCGACACGCCGAGATAATCGACCAGGAGCTCCGCGCGGTCGGCCCGCCCGAGATGGTCGAGGCCTTGCAGATCGGGCTGCCAGTACCCGACGTTCTGGTCGTATAGCCGGTCAATCATGTGTTCACGCAAGATGAGGTACGGCTGATACACGTCAGGCTGCCCACCCAGCAACCCTGGAGGAATCAAATTTGCCTGGTGAATCGCGGCCCGTTCATCGCCGCGGCGGATCGCAGTCAACACCTGGTCGCGCAACCAGACCAAATCTGGCTTGAGCTGCGCCAGCATGGAGGCGGACGCGAAATTCCTGGTGAGCGGTTCGTGGCCGTGAAGCAGGTATTTGGGATGTTCCTCAACCACCACATCAATTGCATCCAAAAGGCCCTGGAAATCGCCTTCCTCCACAAAGGGTGCGCCAAGATACGGCATGATGAAATCTCCCACAAACATCACGCTCTGTTCTGGCAGATAGATGAACATCGCATCATGGGTTTCTCCCCCTTGCACAGGAATGAGCCCGATGCGAGTTCCTCCGATCTTAAGTTCGGTGCGGCGATCAATGGTGACGTCCGGCTTGAAGCTGCGAACATCATCGAGGTTGAAACGTTCACCGAAGAAGAGTTTGCCAAAGTTCCCGGGCGCATCGGTTTCGCGGGCAATTTCTTCCTGATAGTTGCTCCGGGCATAGAACCGCAATTGCGGATTCAAAGCCCGGAAGAACTTGTGGCCGCCCACGTGGTCCCAGTGCGAGTGCGTAACGAAGATGGTTGTCAATTCCGGAAGATTGGGTGCGTATGCTCGCAGTGCCTCATAGGCAACTTTGGCGGAATCGGCCCGCGTACCGGCGTCGATGCCGATCAACTGCCGCCCATCGTCGGAAACCACAAAATAGTATTCCGTGAACTCGAAACCCGAGAGGGCATAGACGCGACCCGGAACGATCTCAGCAATGCGCCGCGGCGCAAAGGCATGCCCCGAAAGGGCGTCTTCCGAGAAAGGAGTGATCAGAGTGATCGGTCTGTCAAAACTCTCGTACCCGCTTGCGTGCAGATAGTCCTCTCCTTTGGCCTTATCCCCGTCAGCAAGGGCGAGCTTTCCGAGATGGTAATAGACTTCCCGCAACCAGCCCTCATGCGGGGCTTTGCCTGCGTTGTCCAAACACCAGGTCAGCTCTGCCTTCGCTGCCGACCTTTGATGGAAGAAGCCGGGAAGTTCGGTGTAGACGAGCCCGGCAATCCAATTCACAACAAAAACTTGTCCCCCGGAAAGTTGTTTGGCTTTTTCGAGCATGGCAATCGTGTCTTTCACGTAACCGATTCGATGCCACAGTGAAACGGAGCGTGCGTGCTGGGCTCGCAATAATCCGATGGCGCTCAAGTACAACGCCTTTTGCGTGTCGGTCAGATGAGGTCCGAATTGGTTCAATCGTGCCGAGAAGAACTCCGCGCCCTCACCCTGCAGGTTCGCGTTCGAATACTCTCCCATCAATAGAAACAGCAACTGCGGGTCTTGCGGTGGCGCGACACTGTTTACTGCCTTCAAATATTCAAGCTCGGGCCTGTGGAAGCTTGCCCCAGTGTGATCCCTTCGGCCATTGCCGAGTGCTCCCGTCGATCTTGCGAGAATGACTCCGAACACCAGCAACACACCTGACAAATAGATAGCGGTTCGCATCATTAAAGTTCCTCCCTGAAAGTTTCCATTCCGTGCATCAATCAAATAGATGCATATACATCTATATGGGATGCAAAAAACTTTCACGCTGCCGTTCCGGCTTCCGTGACCAATGCCACGGTCTCTTTCATCCTCTTCCAACCCTGCTCACCAAGTGCTTGCTGCAGCCTGGCTTCCGCCCTCTGCCAGTACGGTTGCGCATCCGCCATTTGTTGTTTTCCGGCACGCGTAAGGTGAAAAAGCCGCTCCCGCCTGTCCCTTCCGCGTTTGACCTCGACCCATCCCTTTTTCCGCAACAACCCCAAGGTCCGGGTCAGCGTCGTGCTGTCCATGGCAAAACCTGCGCTCAGGAGTTTTTGATTGGCCTCCCCAGTTATCGACAGCGCGGTGAGCAGGCCGAATTGCGTGATCTCGATGCCTGCCTTTCGCAGTTCCTGGTCATAAATCCGCGTTACCACCCGGGTGAGGCGGCGCAAATTCTGACACGCGCAGGGCAGGTCGAAGAGCTTGCCCGAGGGTTGTTTCGCAATCGTTTTTATTGCCATATAAGATGTATATACATGCTTTATCGAATTGTCAAGCGCGATTTGGGTCCCTCGTAGAATCCGAGGTGGGAGTGAAGGGCAAGATCGAGCCATCCGCCACCCCCGCTTCCCTTCACCAATTCCAGTTGACCCAAACCCGCCCATTCAGCCACTATTAACGACCTTGGGGAGAAGCGCGATTCTACGCGGTGGCCGAGCGGCCGCGAGCCCTATTGGGTAGAAAACATGGGGGATGCCACGATGAAAGTTGAAGCCGGGGACGAACCGAAAATCATGGGCCAAGAGTCGTCTGTGAACCCGAAGATTCCCGCTCAGATGCGCGCCATTGTCCTGGACGGGACGGGCTTTCCGCATCTCGCCCTGCGCAATGTCCCAACTCCACGCCCCAGTCCCAAACAGATGCTGGCGCGCGTCGACGCCGCGGGAATCTGCACGTCGCTGATCAAATTGATCGAGCAGGGGCCGAATCATCCGCTGCTCTCAGGCTGGGACCTGACCGCGTTCCCCATCATTCTCGGCGATGAAGGTTCGGTGACGCTGGTTGAAATCGGAAGCGATTTGCAATCGCGCTACCAACCCGGTGGCCGTTACGTTATTCAGCCCGCGCTCGACATCGCCCCCATCAATCATCGCGAGCGTTATCGCGACGGCGCGCGCGGAATCAATAAATTGGCGGTTGGATATACCATCGGTGGGCACCTGGCCGAATACGTTTTGGTCACCGAGGAGATTCTCGAAGCCGGTTGCCTCTTGCCGCTTACCGATCCCTCTCTCCCCTTCGCGCATGCGGCGCTCGCCGAACCGTTCTCCTGCGTGATCTCGGGACAGGACCATCACGTTCATCTGACGCAAGAAAATCCCCTGGGTCCGCGTGGAGTGGTGAAAGGGTTAAAGTCCGGCGGCTTCACGGTGATTCAAGGCGCCGGAGCGATGGGAAGAATGCACGTGGCGCTGGCGATGAGTTACCGCCCGCGCGCGATTATCGTGGCCGACCTCGTGGATTCGCGCCTCAACCTGGTCGAGAGGCTCTTCGGTCCGCGTGCCGCCGAGTTGGGCATCGCCCTCATGACGCTGAACCCGTCGCACGTCGACCTGCGTCAGACCGTGAACGATTTGACCAACTTTGCCGGCGCTGATGACGTTATTGTTGCCGTAGGCGCCCGCCAGGTCATCCTCGACGCGCAGGGATTGCTGGGTCGTGGCGCGGTCTTGAACCTGTTTGGCGGATTGAAAAAGGGCGAGGATACGGTTGGCTTCGAGACCAGCATGATCCACTATAAGGAAGTCAACGTTACCGGCTCGAGCGGCGGCTCACCATGGGACGTTGCCCGCACGCTGGAATTGATGGCAGCGCATGAAATCGACGCCGGCGATCACATCGCGCGCATCGGCGATCTCTCGCACACGGCGGATTTCCTGGAGATGATCAAGAAGCAGGCCATCGACGGCAAGGCTGTCGTCTATCCGCACCGGCGGAGTTCCGAAATCCGCACCGTGAAGTCATGGACCGCCCAGGACGAGCGGGGCTACTTGCAGGGTCACTCAATAATTCACGAGGACACCAAAAACCCAGAACTCAGCAATCATAACGCTCACCATCATCTGAATCGTATTTGAAATTTCTCCGGGCTCTCCGTCTTGGTGTCTTTGTGTTTCTGGTGGCCGCTCCTGCTTGTGTGGTTTTAGACCATGGTCATTAACCGGCCATCGCACTTTTGTAGGTTTTGGATTCGGCGCCATTCAGGCGGGACTCTTTCTTTACGAGGCTTTCGAGTCCCGCGATTCGCGCGCCTGTCGTGGCCGAAGTCGACGCGAGCGCCGTCGCGGAGCTTCGCCGCAATTCCGGGCGCTTTTCCGTCAACATCGCTCACCACGATCGCGTCGAAACCGCGCGCGTCGGCCCCGTGCAGATCGAAAATCCTTCCGCGCCGGCGGACCTGATTCGCCTTGTCGATGCGGTGGCCGAGGCGAAAGAAATCGCCACTGCCGTGCCGAGCGTCAATTTCTACCAAAGCGAAGGGCCGGGCAGCATTCACCGGATTCTGGCGGAGGGCCTGCGGAAAAAGGCTCGAATCGGCTGCCCGCGCGCCGTGGTCTATTCCGCCGAGAACCACAATCACGCCGCCGAGATTCTTGAGGCCGCCGTCTTGGGCGCGATTCCTCCCGCTGAAAAAACCCAGGTTGGCGAGCGCGTCCGGTTTCTGAACACCGTGATTGGCAAGATGAGCGGCATCGTCTCCGGCCGGAAGAAGGCCAATCCCGGCATTTGGCGACCGTTACACCGAATAGCTCCCGGATTTTTCTCGTCGAAGCGTTTAACCGCATCCTGATTTCTCAGGTCAATTTCTCTCCCGCCCCGCATGAAAGTCCTTTTACGCGGGGGATTTCCGCCTTCATCGAGAAGGAGAATCTTTTCCCCTTTGAGGAAGCGAAACTCTACGGCCACAATGCCACTCACGCGCTGGCTGCCTACCTCTGCGGCTTTCACGGATATTCCTACATCGCCGGCGCGAGCCGCGATCCCGCCCTGCTGGATTTCATTCGCGATGCGTTTCTGAAAGAGTCGGGAGAGGCGCTGATTCGCGCCCATGCCGGAGTCGATCCGCTGTTTACGCCCCGGGGCTTCAAAGAGTACGTGCTCGACCTCCTGGAACGGATGACGAATCCCTACCTGCTCGATAGCGTCGAACGCGTCGGCCGCGACCCGCAGCGCAAGCTCGGGTGGGACGACCGACTGGTGGGAACCATGCGCCTCGCTCTGCGCCATGGCATTACCCCGCATCGTTTCGCCGTGGGAGCCGCCGCGGCTCTCGCAGCCTTGAATCCGTCCTATATCGAGAAGAACCTTTCCACCACCGGCCTGCTTGAGCCCTTCTGGGGAAAGAACATCCTTGAAACCTCCGAAGCGCAGCAAGTCCTGACCCTGATTGAAGATGCGCGGCCGCGCCTCGTGCGCTGGCGCGATTCGGTTTTCCTGGAACCCCTCCAATAGGCTACTATTTTTCTCACAGTGAGGACGGACGGCGGACGCGGACTCTGCTGGCATCCCTCACCATCCAGCCGCCTAATCCCTATCGCCAGGCGCATCGCTCTCTTCAAAACCCGGAAATTCTGCGCCCCTGGCCTGAAAATCCAGCCCCAATCGCCTCGCGTCGTGCAATTAACTGCCACCCGCACATGGACTTAGGGCAGTAGCGCTCGACCCGCCGACGTAAATTCCGAACCCTGATGGCGCGTCGGCAACGGGTTGGCATTCCGTAAACTGCGCCCGGTGGGACGGCAGGAATATTTCCATTGGCATGTTGCATTTGCAGGAGAAGCAACACGACTAGCCCACTTTTTGCTTGACAATAGCCTAGTAGTTAATGTAGGATGAATAAAGATTAAGCGAGGGTCGAAGTCACTCAGGGCACCCTTTGCCGGGAACACATGGGAAACGGCTTGAACGGACAATTCGACAATACGGACTTCAAAACTGGCGGGATCCCTCGGCTTGCGCCCTCCCACCCGGGGACGGGCGCGCAAGCTTCCGCTCCTCAACTCCATCTTCCCCGCCTCTCGCCGCAGCAATTGCAGTTTCTCTTGCGGGTTGCCCCCGGCGCGTTGCAGGGTCAGCACACTCACCAGATCCCGTCATGCGTGACCATTGCCCAGTCCATCCTCGAAAGCGCCACCTCCGCCGGCTGGGGCAGCAGCTCGCTCTTTCGCCTCGCGAATAACCCCTTCGGGATTAAGTACGAACACTTCGCATCAAGTGCCCATGGTCAAACCACGCCAGGTGAATTGACCCCTCAGGATTATGGCCAATTCGACGCCGAAACCTGGGAGATCGTAAACGGGCAGAAGCGGGAAGTCATCGCCCAGTTCCAGCGCTTTCCGAACTTGACCACGGCATTCGAGGCCCATGCCCAATTGCTCTGTTCAAAACGGTATCAGCCGGCGTTTGCAGTACGACACGATTGGAAGCAGTTTGCCGAACGCCTGGGCCCCAAAACTTCTCCGCGCGACACCGAACATTGTGGCTACTCGACCAACCCGGAATACGGTGCCGCATTGATTCAACTGGTGCAACTCTACCACCTGGACGACCCGTGCATGCTCGACTGGCTCGCCATGGGCAATGCTCTGGGCCCGGAACCTCCCGCCCACAGTGGGGCTCAACCACAAGTGAGCCCCGCCATTGCGGCCACCGACGCCGAGAGCTTCCAACCCTCGGCGCTAAAGTGCGAAGCCGCAAAGTCTGTACTCAGAGGACATTAATTCTCATAAGCCAGGATCTCTGCCGCGTGAGGGACAGCGGAGCTGGAATTGTCGGCTCCTGATAGTTTATAATTAGATGACCTTACAATAGTTAATGGGCTCTATATATGCATTATCTCTCATGTTTGCTTCGGAGCCTGAATTTCCGGCAGATGCCTAACTTCCCCGGAACCCTTGTTAATCAGTGGCTCCAGTAATTGCCAGCACCTTCTATGCCCATTGTGCTGTGCATCGGAAAAGAGCATTGGAGGAAATCATGAAGGCTCGAAAGCGTTTATTGGTAGCGGTCCTGATTGGAACGCTCGAGGTTACTGCGTGCACCGCCCCCCCCTGGGTCAACACGGTGGAGGCGGAGGCGAAAATTGCGGCGCCCATCGCCGCCAGCCTGATTGATGTCATCGACCCGTCGCTTGCACCCATTGTGACATTGGTGGAGACGGCGTTCGACGCTCTGGCGAAAACCCTGGACGACTACAAGGCTTCGCCCACCGCCACCAATCTTCAGGCGGTGCAGGCGGCGTTCAATGCGGTCAGCGCGAACGTGGCGCAACTTGAAACCGCGGCGCAGGTCAAGAACACGGCGACGCGGACCACGGTGACGGAAGTCGTGCAACTGCTTGACCAGGCGGTGACGGAAATTACGGCTCTCGTGCCACCCTCGCAAAGCGCCAACTTGAAGCTTCAGGTTCCGAACACACTGGCGCAGACGCCCAAGGGCTGGACGGCGAAGGACTTTAAAGAACAGTTCAATCTGATTGTCAAAGGCGACCCAAGATTCAAGCCGCTGAAGTAGCAACGGTCCGGGGACTATCCGCAGATTACACGGATTACACAGATTTTGAAGAACAAAGCCAAGCAAAGAAGAACGGAGCAAAACGATGAAACGAATTCTGACGGCAAGTTTGGCGTGGCTGATCTTGATGGCGTTGCCGCTTGGGATCCAAGCGGCGACCAGGCGGCAAATTCAACATTCAAGATTCAAAATTCAAAATTCAGCATCGCAAGGTTCCGGCGCGCTGCGGGCCACGGCGACGGCGCATGGGATTACCTACACCTGGACCGCCTCGTCTTCGACTTACACCGGGCTTGGCTACAACCTCTACGTGGGCACGACGCCAGGGGGCGAGAGCGCGACGCCGGCCAATTCCGCGCTGATGGCGGTGGGATGCAGCGGCGCGACCTGCAACTACACCTACACGAACGTGGTTTCCCTGGCCAGCTATTACGCCGTGCTCGCAACCTGCGTCCCCAGCGGCAGCGGCAACACATGCAGCGCCAAGACGGCGGAGGTGGCCGCGACAATCCCTTTGGCGGCGGGCGACATCGCCTCCCCCACTGGCTTCAGTGGCTCGGCGTTTTGATTTCGGAGTTGGGCCGGTGATGGGAAGGACGGAATTCAAGATTCAAAATTCAAGATTCAAGAACCGGGATTTGAGATTCGAGATTCGAGATTCGGGATTTGAGATTCGAGATTTGAGATTTGAGATTCGAGATTCGGGATTCGGGATTTGAGATTCGAGATTTGAGATTCGAGATTCGGGATTCGGGATTTGAGATTCGAGATTCGAGATTCGAGATTCGAGATTCGAGATTTGAGATTCGAGATTCAAGACTCCAGATTTGAGATTCAAGACTCGAGATTTGAGATTCGAGATTCGGGATTCAAGATTTGAGATTTGAGATTTGAGATTCAAGTTCCTGAATTGGAGCGCCGGTGATGGGTTACGCAGAAATGAAACTCGGCAAGCGCCCGAAGCGGCATGACGCGCGCACGTTGCGATTGAGCCGTTATCTGAAGGCAGCGGATGAGCCCGCAGGAGCGCAGCCTCCGGCGGCGGTGGATTACACCCACGGGATTGCCGACTGGGGCGTGATGCTGAACGACGAGCTGGGCTGCTGCACGATTGCCGCCATCGGGCATGCGGTGCAGGCGTGGACGGTGAATGCGCTGGGGCGGGAACTGACGGTGCCGGATTCGACGATTCTCGAGTACTACGAGGAATGGGACGGCTACAACCCCGTCGATCCTTCCAGCGACCAGGGCGGCGTGGAGCTCGACGTTTTGAATGCGTGGCGGAAGAGCAAGTTTGCGGGGCACGGCCTCGATGCCTACGTGGCGATTGCCCTGAGCGATTCCGCTGCCACCGGCGCGGGCGCGAATGCAATTCCGCAGATTGCCACCGCCATCTGGCTGTTTGGCGGCGCGTATATCGGAATCGAGTTGCCCATCACCGCGCAGAAGCAGGATATCTGGGACGTTCCGGCGAATCTTGGACCTGACGATGAGCCGGGCAGTTGGGGTGGGCATGCGGTGTATTTGGTGGGATACGACATGAGGGACTCGGGACTCGGGGTTCGGGGTTCGGGAGCAGAAGCGGCGGCCCCCGAATTCACGATTCAAGATTCAAGATTCAACATTCAAGACCAAAGTGCGAAGACCGGCGCGGTCGCGCCGATTCAAGATTCAAAATTCAAAATTCAAGACCAAAGCGCGAATCCCGATTCCCTAATCCCGAAACCCGAATCCCGCACTTTGACCTGCATCACCTGGGGGAAGCCGAAGAAGATGACGCTGGCGTGGTTTGAAAAATATTGCAGTGAAGCCTACGCGCTGGTTTCAACCGATTGGTTGCAATCGAACGGCTTGGCTCCGAGCGGATTCGATCTGGACGCGCTGGAGAAGGACCTCCAGGCAGTAACCGTTGCCCGGTGCCGGATGTCAGTGGCGTGAGTTGGGTGACAAGTCATGGCCCATGGGAGCAATACCGATGCCGAAGGTTATTTCGCCCCTTCAGGGCTCTGACGGTCGTCCCGATCTTCTATCCCAGGCCGTTGGCCTGGGCTTTGTTATCACGCCCCTTTGAG
>CAVTDA010000092.1:0-16351 GCA_963733285.1 uncultured Acidobacteriota bacterium | reverse complement strand
AGCGGGCGCGTGGCTTCGCCCCGAATCTCCCGGTCATTGCCGGCATCTGTCCGCTCACGAGCTTCCGCAACGCCGAGTTCATGAACAACGAGGTGCCGGGAATCACCGTTCCGCCCGCCGTGATGGATCGCATGCGCATTGCCGATTCCGGCGAGCGTGCCCGGCAGGAGGGAGTGAAAATCGCTCAGGAGATTCTGCTCGAACTGCGTCCGCTCGTGCAGGGAGTGCAGATTGCCGCCCCCTTTGGCCGCTATGCCCTTGCGGTGGAGGTTGCGCAGGTTCTGGGGCCTCGCCAGACTGTCCCCCTAGCCCCGCAACCGTGATAGAATCTATCGATTCGGCCCTTTACGGAAAATCGCTTTGCCGAGAGGTTGGAAGCGATTCTCTCCGGCCGGTTTAGGATGGAAATGCGAGAAGAGGAAGCGAAGAAGGATACATCCAAGCCACCCTCCGCCAAGAGCGAAAAAGCCGAGCCTTTTGAGAAGAATCTGGCCCGGCTGGACGCGATTGTGCGGCAATTGGAAGATACCGATCTACCCCTGGAAAAAGCCCTGGTGCTCTACGAGGAAGGCATGAAGCTTTCCGAGTTCTGCAACAAGCAGTTGGAAGAAGCCGAAGGGCGCGTGGAAATCCTCACCAAGAAGATTGGGGGAAAGATGGTGGCGGAACCCTTTAACGCCGAGGAAGGTTAGACTGGGGTTTCATTTAAAGGATTGGCAATAGGCTGGACCCCCTCACCCGTCTCGCCTCCGCTGATGAATGCGCCGGATGCGATCCACCCTCTCCCCCCAAGGGGGCGAGGGCAATAAAATCAACCCTCCCCTCGCCCCCTTGGGGGAGAGGGGCCGGGGGTGAGGGGGCCTCCACACAAGGAGTTTGAACGCGGGACACGGACGATTGAAACTAATCGCCCATCACGACTCTTTGACACGACATTGATGAACTCATATCGACCGAGAGCACTCGCCAGCAGCTTGAATTGAACCGCGCCGCCATCGATGCGGAGCTGGACCGCATTCTTCCGCCCGAGTCCGAATATCCTTCCAGCATTCACAAGGCGATGCGGTATTCCGTATTCGCCGGGGGCAAGCGGCTGCGTCCCACGCTATGTCTGGAAGCGGGGCGGCTGTTTGGCGGAAATGAAACCGTTCTGCTTCGAGTCGGCAGTTCGCTGGAATTGATTCACACGTACTCGCTGATTCACGACGATTTGCCGGCGCTTGACGATGACGACCTGCGCCGCGGCAAGCCCACTTCGCACGTGGTGTTCGGAGAAGCGAACGCAATTCTTGCCGGCGACGCATTGTTGACGCTGGCTTTTGAAGCCATTGCCGGGGCCAAAGGCGCGGCCGCGGACCACGTCTTGCGCGTCATTCACGAACTCGCCCACGCCATTGGAACCGTCAAGGGCATGGTCGGCGGGCAGGTGGCCGATCTCGAATCGAGCGACTCCACTGGCGATGCAGCGCGTTTGGAGTACATCCACTCCGCCAAGACGGGAGCTTTTATCCGCATCGCGCTGCGTGCCGGAGCGATTCTTGCGGACGCGAAACCGGACGACTTGGCGCGCATCACCTCGTACGGAGAAAAAATCGGCCTGGCGTTTCAAATCGCCGACGACCTGCTGGACGTGCTGGGTTCCGAGGCCGAACTCGGCAAGACCATTGGCAAGGATCGGGAGCAGCACAAGGCGACCTACCCCGCTATTCACGGCATCGAAGCTTCCAAGCGCATTGCCGCCCGTCTGGTGGACGAGGCTTGTGAATTGTTGGAACCCTACGGGGCGCGCGCCGAAATTCTTCAAGGCATCGCCCATTACTTGATTGCAAGGAGTTCGTGATGGAATACCGTTACCTCAACAAAATTGAATCCCCCGCGGATTTGAAGAAGGTCCCCCGCGCGGAGCTTCCCGTGGTCGCCGAGGAATTGCGCGACTACATGGTCTCGGTAATTTCCAAGATCGGCGGGCACCTCGCTTCCAGCCTGGGAGCGGTTGAGCTCACCATCGCGCTCCATTACCTCTACGACACGCCCAAGGACAAGATCGTTTGGGACGTCGGCCATCAAGCCTACGGACACAAAATTCTCACTGGCCGCCGCGACCGCTTTCCCACCATTCGCCAATATGGTGGAATTTCCGGCTTTCCGGTTCGTGACGAAAGCCCCTACGACACGTTTAACGTCGCCCATGCCGGAACCGCGATTTCCGGCGCGCTGGGCATGGCCGTGGCCCGCGATCTGAAGGGTGAAAATTTTGAAGTCGTCGCCGTCGTCGGTGACGCCGGGTTGACGACGGGATTGACGCTCGAAGGCATCAACAATTTGGGCACGCTGAAGAAAAAAGTTCTCGTCATCCTGAATGACAACAAGATGTCGATTTCGCCCAATGTTGGCGCGCTGGCCGGGTACATGAATCGCATCGTCCACGGGCAGGCTTATCACCGTCTGCGCGAGGAAGCTGAGAAGATGATCGTTTCCGTGCCCCGCCTCGGTCCCCGCTTGTTGAAGCTCTCAAAAGACCTCATTGAATCCGCCAAAAGCATGCTGATTCCCGGACTCGTCTTCGAGGAGCTGGGCTTTGAATACCTCGGACCCATCAATGGCAACAGCATGACCGACATGTTGCAGGCGCTGGAAAAGGCCAAAGAGCGCCCCGGCCCCGTCATGCTGCACATCGTGACGCAAAAGGGAAAGGGCTACTCCATCGCCGAACAGTTGCCCGTGAAGTACCACGGGGTGACGCCGTTCGATTTCTCCACCGGCGCTTTTCACAAGGGCCCGCCGGCCAAAGCGCCCAGCTACACATCGGTATTCGGCAAGGCGGTCTGCGATCTGGCGGAGAAGGATTCGCGCGTCGTGGCGATCACCGCCGCGATGGGAGAAGGCACGGGCCTCGACGAGTTTTCCAAGAAGTTCCCCGACCGATTTTACGACGTGGGGATTGCCGAGCAGCACGCCGTCACCTTCGCCACCGGTCTTGCCTGCGAGGGCATGCGCCCGGTGGTGGCCATCTACTCGACCTTCCTGCAGCGCGCCTTTGACGAGGTCATGCACGATACCTGCCTGATGCGCGCGCCGGTCACCTTCGTCCTCGATCGCGGCGGCATCGTGGGCGCCGACGGACCCACTCACCATGGACTCTACGACCTGGTTTATCTCCCCGCTCTGCCCGGAATCGTGATGATGGCGCCCAAGGATGAAAACGAGTTGCGCCACATGCTCTACACTTCCATTCAGGTTAATGGGCCCGTCGCTGTGCGCTTTCCCCGCGGCAACGGCATCGGCGTGCCTCTGGATGCGGAGTTCAAGGCGCTCGAAATCGGCAAGGGTGAAATTCTGCGCGAGGGTTCGGACGTGGGAATTCTGGCGCTGGGCTCGATGGTCTATCCCTGCCTCGAGGCGGCGGCAAAGCTCGAGGCGCTGGGCATCCACGCCACGGTGATCAACGCCCGGTTCATGAAACCACTCGATGAAGAGCTGATCTGCTGCCTCGCCTCGGAGAAGCAGTTCCTGGTGACGGCGGAAGAGGGCACCGAGGCCGGCGGATTCGGCTCGGCGGTCGCCTCTCTGCTGCAAGACCGGAAGATTCCCGCCAGCATCCTGCGCATCGCCGTGCCCGATCGCATCATCCCCCACGGCGCGCCGAATCTGCTGCACGCCAAATACGGGCTCGATGTGGACGGGATTTTCGAAAAAATCAAAAACTTCTCCCACGAATATCCCGCCCGGCCCAAGCTGCGCTACCGGTCGCTGCTAAGCTCCTAGTATTTTGGATTTTCGATTTTGGATTTTAGATTAGGATGAGGGCGGGTGTACTTGGACGTCGCCCTCGTTTCGATGCTGCGAGCGAAAAACATCTCACGCAAAGGCGCGGGGACTCAGGAGAAACAGCACCAGTATTTACTTTGCGTCCTGTGCGTGAGATGCTCTTGCTTTCATAAGGAAGCCTCGCCCTTTAAATGAGTTTTCTTAAGCGTTTCTTCCATCCGACGGAAAAGGTCAGCTCAACTCAACCCGTTGAGCAAGCGGTCTTGATTCACCTTGATGGAACGAATCTGTCTGAGGAAATCTACGAACAGAACGATCTCTCAACAATCGAGGATCGCCTCATCGCCGCGCTCGCAGGAAAGGGTGTGGGGGAATTCGATGGGAATGAGACTGGCCCTAGCGGAACAACCCTCTACCTTTACGGTCCTGACGCCGAGCGCCTCTTTTCCTTGATCGAGCCCGTCCTTTTGGGTTACCCGCTTTGTCGGAATGCTCGCGCCGTCATTCGGAAGGGTGGCCCCGGCGCGCCCCAGCGTGAAGTCCATCTGCCGACAGCATAATACCCAGTTTAAGCCCCAGAGCTTGTAATCCTCACCCGTCGCGCTTTCTCGCCAATTGACAATGTGGCACATCATGTGCCACATTGAACTCATGCCGAAGGTCAACATCCGCCAACTCCGGGACACCAGCAACTAAGCCTGGCTGGCGCCGGCAAAGTGGATGCGCGAGCGCGACACGGTGATCGGCCGCATCGTCCCCGCAGAGCCGCCGGTGAATAAACGCGTCATTCCCGACTTCGCCGCCATGCGCCGTGAAATTTTTGGGGATAGGATCTTGCCCGGAGCGGACCTGCTGATCGAGGAGCGGGAGAAATCGCGCTATTGAGCACCTACGCCGATACCAGCTTCCTGGTTTCGCTCTACATTCCTGATGCCCATTCCCTTGAAGCCGAACGCCTCATGGCAACGAATCCAGCGGTGTGGCTAACCCCCTTTCATGTGGCCGAATGGACCCATGCCGTGGAGCAGCAGGTCTTCCGGCATGTTGCCTCTCGAGCCGAAGCCGACCAGGCACATGCGCGCTTCCACCAGCAACGCAAGAATGGTTTGTGGATGGAAGCCGCCCTGCCCGAATTCGTCTTTGATGCCTGCGCCCAACTCGCCCGGCGCTACGCCGCGAGGCTCGGTCTGCGGACGCTCGATACCCTGCACGTTGCCGCCGCCTTGGAACTAAATGCCGAGCGCTTCTGGACCTTCGACCAGCGGCAGAAAAAGCTGGCCCGGGCCGCGGGGTTGAAAACCGCGTAAGACCGCCAAATGTGGCGTTCCCCGCCGGATTGTCCAAGATTGACAATGATGGACAATGCAGGTATTTTTGACTTGTCGATCCCGGAGGACTCCCATGAACGTTAACCTGACGCCTGAGTTGCAATCGCTCGTCCTGAACAAGGTGAAGACCGGCCGCTACAACTCGGCAAGCGAAGTGGTCCGCGAAGCTCTGCGCCTTTTTGAAGAGAGGGATCATCTTCGCCAACTCCAGGTTCAGGACCTGCGCCGGAAAATCAACCGGGGTTGGGCGTCTCTTGAACGCGGTGAGAGTGTGGATGGAGAAGAATTCTTCCGGGGTCTTGCTCGCGAAGAAAAGGTTATGGCGCGGAAGCCCAAACGCCCATGATGCGCTTCCGACTTTCGCCCGAAGCCGCACGGGATATTCGCGAAATCTGGGCCTACCTTGCCGCCGACAGCATCAAATCCGCCCGCCGCCTTCGCCTCCAGATTTTTGACGCCTGCCAGAGGATTGCCGAAAATCCAGGTATTGGACATCGTCGGGAGGACATCACGGAAAAGCCCGTGCTCTTCTGGCCCACTGGCGCATACCTGATTGTTTACGCCCCCCGAAAGCCCGTCGAAATCGTGCGCGTCCTCCATGGTGCGCGTGACCTTCCAGGTTTGATATAAATGCGCCGAGCGGCGGAGCTGCAACCACATTTGTGGGGCCAGCAGCGCTAATCCCGAGCCCCCAGTCCCGAGTCCCAATCTTTTGCCCCCCTCGCAGTGCCCCCGACACTTCCCCTCATCGTTATCGGCCGGTTGCGGCGGGAGGGTGGTAAAATCACACCGTTCCTCAGCCGCCTCTTCAACAGAGAGGCGTGGAAAGGTGCGAGCGATGAAATATCAGCGTGCCCTTGCGTTACTGACGGTGGTTCTCTTCTCAATTGGCGTTGCCGCAGCGGAGGTCATTGATTTTCGGACGGTGGGAGGCAAGACGGTCATATGTATGCACACTGGCCTGTTTTCGCCCCTCCACGACTGTAGTGTCCGGGCCGATTGGTATTCTTATTCGTTCGTGGGCCTCATTGCGCGCATCACCCCCATCGAGAATAACGAAGAGGAGATTCAAATTACTCCTGAAGAAATTTTCCACGGAGAACCTGGAACCCCATTAACCGTGCGGACCTCGCAGGCACTGTGCTTGCCGAAGCTGGCAGTCGGGGACCGTTGGCTCTTTTTTCTGCGCAAGGAGAAGGACAAGCCCATCATTCTCGATTACTACGGAAACGACAGCCGTCCGGTTGCCGATGCTCAGCCGGAGATCGAGACGCTGCGCCGTTTGAAAACTATCGGAGATTCTGCCATCGTGCGCGGCCGCGTCTTGAAAGGCATGCTGAACGACGGAAAGCCATTCCCTGGCGCTCGCGTAATCGCCCACCGAGTAACCGACAACTTGGAGTTTTCAACGGACGCAGGCGCGGACGGACATTATGAGTTTCCGCCTCTTCCGCCTGGCAGGTATACTCTGACCGTGAGCCCTATCGGACCGTTCCAACCCGATGTGACAACTGTTTTTACCCGTCCCGGCGCTTGCTGGGATGTGCCGCTGTGGAGACGCCCTCATGCACTGATTGGCGGCCACGTGCATCGTCCCGATGGCTCTCCCGCAGCCCAAGTGCCCGTTATGATCGTGAGCGCAGACGGATCGTCTTTTGCCTCGGGCGTATCGGATGCAAGTGGATACTTTCAATTCGACTCGATGCAGTCCGGAAAGTATGTCGTCGGAATTAATCTCCCCGGCGCGCCCGCTTGGAAGTTCGACATTGGCGCGGGTAAAGGTGTGGCCCCGCCAGCCTCCCTGTACTACCCCGGCACGCGAAGCCGTTCCGGCGCTTCGGTCATCGATCTGCTCACCGACCAGAAGCGTGATGACATCGACTTCATCGTTCCGAAGCCGTAGCCGCATCCGGCTCGCAAGCGGATCCGGGTCCGTCGGTCCCAATGCAGACACAAGTCACTAGCGTTCGAGGATAATTCGTAGCGATGACCGCCGTAGTTGCGGTCAGCGGTTCTTCTCAAATTTGTCCGGCAAGAATCAAACCCGGTGGGAAGCGGAAGTGGGGGAAGGAATTCGAGCGTGAAGAGACGCGGACTGCAACGGCGGCAGTCCACGCTACGAGGTTCCGCCGGTGACCGCCCCCCTTCGTCCGCCGCGGCGGACTCAACCCATCCTCAATCGAGTGTGTGTGGTAACTCATGTCGGCCACGAGAAATCAATAAGTTACAAGCGCTCGTTGGTATGCAAGCGAGCTCGTAGCGCAAGGCTCGCTTTACAGCCTTGCGGCCCTACAGCTCTACAGCCTTGCGGCTTTTTAGCGCCTGCCGGGCCGGTGCCTCGCGCCGATTGAGCCGCAGGACCGGAGGGCGGGTCCTGCGCTACGTGCCGGCGGTGAGTGGTGAATGGCGGGTTAAACGTAACGGGCAACCCCCCCCCCCGAGCCCCAAATCCCCAACCCCCAACCCCTAAACCCAACCTCCCCACCCGCCGATTTTACTTGACAGTGGATATCGATGTAGTCTATAATTGTCTGGTAATAGTCGCCCCGCTCGGCGCCGCCCGGCCCGCCTCGTCTTTCTCCCTCTCATGCCCGGCAGCCGCCAGCGAGAGCGGGGGCAAGGGCTGCTCATCGCGCCCGTCAACCCATCCGCAAGGAGAAGATCCGTGAGTCTGATCAAACGAGAACCCACCCCCGCCCAATCGAGCGCCAGCCGCAGCAACAGCCTTCGCTCCACCGGACCGCGCACGGCGCGCGGCAGAGGGAGCAGCTCGCGGAATCTGGCGGCGCTTCGTCCCTTCAGCAAGGTTGTTGCGCAAAGCATGGTGGCACTGGGCGAGCGCACCGCCGACCTCGATCGGCATGCACCGGGCTCTCGCCGCGGCCATGGAGCCCCGCGACGCCTGGGAATCCGCCTGGGTTCAGGACATTGCCGTCTTGCGCTGGCGGGTGGCGCGCCTGCAACGCGCGGAAGTGGGGGTCCTGGCGGTGCGCAAACGCAAGCTGGCCGGCGACCGGAAGCGGAAGAAACTGCCCCCCTCCGGCGCCGCCGACCTCGGACTGCGCGAGGAGATTGCCATGCTCGGATTCTGTGGCTTGCGGGACTCCGCATGGAAATTCCAGCAGATCATTGAGCTGCTCGAAGGCGTGCGGGACCTCGCCCGCGGCCGAATGTTTGAGCCCCAGGGTTTGGTTTATTTCAAGGTTCTGTACGGCAAATCTCCGGGCGTAGCGGGTGCGAAGCTTCGCATGCAGTTCGAAGATCTCTCCAAACGCCAGGCGGAGGGGGAGGTTCCGGACTGCGACGAAGAGCAGATTGCCCTCATCGCCGCCGTGAACCAGGAGCTCGATCTCTACGGGCAGAGGCAGGCCCTGTTTGCGGCAGAGCACGAGGACGATTCCATCCGGCAGGATGCGGATTTGCTCTTACCGGGCGAGGAACTGGACGAAATCATTCGTTATGAAACCCATCTGGAGGACCAGATCGAGCGCAAGCTTCGCCAGTTCTATGCCCGGAGGCGCGAAACCGTGATCCGGCGGGAGGAATTGGCACCTAAATCATTGACAAAACAGGAGATTGAGCTATCGTCCGGAAAAGCATCGGCGGGGTCTTATCCCGGCCGGATGCCGAACTCACGCGCTGTTTCCCAAAGCTGAGAACTTATTGAAAACAAAGGGCCGGAAGAGGCGTTTTTCCCCTTCCCAAAGCTGAGAAGGTACTGAAAACAAGCCAGTTAGCAAAATGTAAAATCGGGAAAATGCATTGGCAGATTTTTCCAGGGAAAAGGAACTTTAAAAACCGGAATGCGCAGGCTTTGTTTTAGTCAGCAAGAGTGGAAGTCAAATCTGCAGCTTTTCAGTTTGAGGCATTACGCAAATACGTAATACCAAACAATGGATTAGTGTTAACATGCACCAACTTTGTTGCTGCTCGCTCACGAAAAGCGCAATGAATCCCAAATTTCAAATTTCAAGTCTCAAATCTAATCTCAAATCTCAAAAAATCTCAAATCTCAAATCGGCAATCACCAATCGCCAATCATCAATTACGAATTCTGCCCTTCCACCAACTGCTTGGCGCGTTGCGCGGCGCGGACCACGGCCTTGATCAACGTCACGCGCAAGCCGCCTTCTTCCAGTTCCATCAAGCCGTCGATGGTGCAGCCCGCCGGCGTGGTGACCATGTCCTTCAACTTGGCCGGATGCTCGCCGGTTTGCAGCACCAGTGACGCCGCTCCCAGTAGCGTCTGAGCGGAAAGTTCCGTCGAGAGTTCGCGCGGCAGGCCCATCTTCACTCCGCCTTCCGCCAGCGATTCGATGATCATATAAACATAAGCCGGACCCGAGCCGGAGAGTCCGGTGATCGCGTCCATGTGCTTTTCATCCACCACCACGGTGCGGCCCATGGAACTGAAAATTTCGCGCGCCAGTTGCACATCGTCGGGATCCGCATTAACACTGGCGGCAACGGCCGTCATGCCCTGGCGAATCAGGCACGGAGTGTTGGGCATGGCGCGAATGGCGCGCGTGGCGCGGCCCAGTTCGCGTTCGATCAGCGCGGTCGTGACGGAAGCCGCGGCGGAAATGACGATCGCATCTTTGCGCAGGACCGTCTTCACTTCATGCAGAAACCCTTTGACCTGCTGGGGCTTCAAAACGATCAGCACCAGGTCCGCGCCCTTTACCGCCTGGGCATTATTGGTGTGTGCCTTGACGCCGTATTTTTCCGCGAGGAAATCCGCGCGCGGCTGATGAGCAACCGTGACTTCAACATTCTCAACCGGAATGAGCTGCGAGCCCAACATGCCGGAGAGCAATCCTTCACCCAGCTTGCCGCAGCCGATCAGCGCGAGCTTCTTGATGCGGCTCTGGAAATCGCGCGGTCCGTGCGCAGCCTTGGTTTCAGTGGTCTTCATAATTTCCTCAAAGATGGTGTAGGGCTCAAAAATGACGTAGGGGCGGTTCGCGAACCGCCCCTACAAGGTATCGATCTGCATGGTGCCTGCTGCCTTCTGCTTTCCGCCTACTGCCGTGCCGCGGCCTGCGCTGCGGTGACTTCTTCCTTGGAGGTGCTGATCCAGGGCATCATCTTGCGCAATTCGCTGCCGACTTTTTCAATCAGGTGGCCCGCTCCCTTGGCGCGCATGGCCAGAAACTTCTCGCGGCCCGCTTCGTTTTCCGCCATCCATTGATTGGCGAATTCGCCGCTCTGCACTTCCGCCAGAACCTTCTTCATGGTCTCGCGTACGTGAGCGTCAACCACCCGCGGTCCGCGCGTGTAATCGCCGTACTCGGCCGTATCGCTCACCGAATAGCGCATGTACTTGATGCCGCCCTGGTAAATCAGGTCGACGATCAGCTTCAACTCATGCAGGCATTCGAAGTAGGCGATCTCGGGCTGATATCCGGCTTCCACCAGCGTCTCAAACGCATTGGTGATGAGCGCGGAAACTCCGCCGCACAGAACCGTCTGCTCGCCGAAGAGGTCGGTCTCGGTCTCTTCCTTGAAGGTGGTGCCGATCACACCCGCCTTGAGGCAGCCGATGCCCTTGGCATAGGCGAGTCCCGTGGCTTCCGCTTTGCCGGTGGGATTCTGTTCAATGGCCAGCAGCGCGGGCACGCCCACGCCTTCGGTGTAAAGCTCGCGCAGTCGATGGCCGGGACACTTGGGCGCGATCATGATGACGTCCACGTCCTTCGGGGGCGCGATGAACTTGAAGTGGATGCTGAAGCCGTGGGCAAAAGCGATCGTCTTGCCGGCGGTGAGATTCGGGCCAATGGATTCGTTGTAGACCTTCTTCGCCGTCTGGTCCGGCACGAGAATCATGATGACGTCGGCGCGCTTGGTGGCTTCGCCCACATCGAAAACTTCCAGTCCCTGCGCCTGCACTTTGGCGCGCGAGGCGCTGTTGGGCGCGAGTCCCACGATCACCTTCACGCCGCTGTCGCGCAGATTCAGCGCGTGCGCGTGTCCCTGGCTGCCGTAGCCGATGATGGCCACGGTCTTCCCCGCCAGATTCTTCAAATCGCCGTCCTTCTCGTAATAAACTTTTGCCATAGCGCTTTAATCCTTTTTATTGATATGGAATGGAATAGGTGAAACTCTAATTATATACGAACTCGCTCATCCAAGGGCCAGTGTTTTCGCGGGGGAAAAAGCTTCACACAGAGGACACAGAGGTTAATTCACAGAGGGCACAGAGAAGATCCGTGCCGTTCTCCGTGTTCTCTGTGTTCCGGCCTCTGCGATCTCTGTGTGAAACGCCTTTTGGTCTTACGCTCTCCCCGCCGCCATCGTCACTGCGGAATCGGCGTGCGTGCTCTTCACGAAGGCGTAGGGACGAAATTCCGGGAATCCCAGTTGCGGCATTGCAGCGTGACGCCGGCTCCCTGCCGGAACCTCGAGCAGATATTTCCCGTGACTCGCGAAGACCAGCGTCGATTGCGGGAAGGAGTTCATGACCTCAGTGACGCGCGCCGCATCCGCGCCGGCATCGACGAACACGAACGAAGCGTCGGCGGAGGTGTGATGCTGATAGTAGGAGACGTGCTCCACGCCTTCCATCCCGCGCAGATAATGGAAGAGGTGATCGATGTCCGCCTCGGGCGAATCGAGCGCCGCCATCATCGAGAACCCCTGCGGCCGCGCGGCCATGGCGAGCGTGGCGATCTTCAGACCCTTGCGCCGGAAAACATTCATCAACCGGCAAGTCACGATCAAATCGTTTTCAGTATCCAGCGTAATCAGCCATTGCATCTTGGACTCCTAAAGCGGGATTCGGGACCCGGGATCAGGGACTCGGGCAGAACGTCTACATTCGTGGTTCGCGGTTCGGCGCAGGGTCAACGAATATCGAACCTCAATTGGTGGATTTTGTTTTTCCCGGATCCCGAACCCCGAGTCCCTAGCCCCGAATGTTTCAGCCCGCTCGCACATTTTCCAATACTTCCTCTTCCACCTGCTTACGCGGCGGCTCGACGATCATCTCCGCCAGCGACGCTCCCGGCGGAACGATGGGATAGACGTTCTCCGCTGGGTCAACCCAAACGTCGAGCAGGCGCGGCTCGCGGTCGCTGAGCATGTCCTCAGATGCCTCGCGAACCTCCGACGGGCGATCGACCCGCGTCCCGCGCATTCCATAAGCGTCGGCGAGCTTCACAAAATCCGGGGAGTAATCGAGCGCAATGTCGCAATAGCGCTTCTCGTAAAAAATCTCCTGCCACTGGCGCACCATGCCGAGCGAGCGATTATTGAGAATGACGATTTTGACCGGCACGCGATATTTCACAATCGTCGCGAGGTCATTGAGCGTCATCTGAAAGCCGCCATCGCCCACGAAAGCAACCACCTGCCGATCGGGGAAGGCCATCTGCGCGCCCATTGCCGCCGGAAAGCCGTAGCCCATCGCGCCCAGTCCGCTGGAGGAGAGCCACGTGCGCGGCTGCTTGAACTCGTAGAACTGCGCCGTCCACATCTGGTGCTGGCCTACGTCGACGGAGATGATGGCGTCATCCGCGGCGAGCCTCGACACAGTCTCAATCACCGCTTGCGGCTTGATTGCGCTGGAATCTCGATCGAAAGTGAGCGGATGTTCCGCGCGCCATGATTCAATCTGATTGAGCCACTCCTTTCGATCGAATGAGGGCTCGGCCTTGCGTGCTTTCAGCTTATCGACCAACGCCGTCAGGGCTTCGCGCGCGTCGCCCACGAGGGAGAGATCCACGCGCATGTTCTTGTTGACCTCGGAGGGATCGACGTCAAATTGGATCTTCTTCGCGCCAGTGGCAAATCCATTCAACCGCCCCGTGACGCGGTCGTCAAAGCGCGCTCCAATGGCGATGAGCAAATCGCAATTGCAGACCGCCGTGTTCGTCGAGTACGAACCGTGCATACCGAGCATTCCGAGCGAAAGAGGATGCCGGGAAGGAAATGCGCCAAGACCCATCAGCGTTGTGGTGACCGGAATTTGCGTGAGATCCGCAAGCTCGCGCAGTTCCTTGGCGGAGTCGGAAGAAATGACGCCGCCACCGACATAGAAGATTGCGCGTTTGCTTGCGAGGATCATGTCCGCCGCGCGCTCGATGTCCGCGTCGGTGAATTCGCGTTTGCGCTCGGGCTTTGGTCGCAGCGGCGTTCGATGGAATATTGGCCTCCGTCGTTTCCATCAGCACGCTCTTGGGCAGATCGATCAGCACCGGCCCCGGGCGTCCTGAAACGGCGGTGCGAAACGCGCGGTCAATGATGCCGGGAATGTCCCCCGCCTTGCGCACGGCAAACGACTGCTTGGTGGAGGGAAGACTGATGCCGATGGTGTCAGCTTCCTGAAAACCGTCCTTGCCAATCAGCGACGCCGGCACCTGCCCTGCGAGCGCGACGATGGGAATGGAATCCATCATGGCCGAGGTCAATCCGGTGATGAGGTTCGTGGCCCCGGGCCCCGACGTTCCGAGGCACATGCCGGGCTTTCCGGTGACTCGCGCGTAGCCATCGGCGGCAAAGGCCGCGGCCTGCTCATGCCGGACGAGCAGGTGGCGAATGCCTGCACTATAAAGCGCATCGTAAAGTGGAAGCACCGCGCCACCGGGCACGCCAAAAAATACGTCCACCCCCTGCCGCTTCAGGCTTTCTAGCAAGAGTTCGGAACCGGAAAGAAGTTTCGTCATCGCCTCACGCTCTTCTATCGACCGGCCTTTATTACCTACCGGTCGGTAGGTAAAAGTACCATGCTCAAATACGCTCGTCAACCCCAATCTTTTGGGTCTTTCGATGCCCCATGGCGGATTCGCCTCAGGAATCGTTGCCCGGCATAGGGGCATGGAGTAGAATGCGCCTGTTCAAAAGGGGAAGAAGCGGGGCTAGCATCTCAATTTGATTTTCCGGTATTCCGAGTCGAAATGAACCTACGCTGTGCCACATACAGGATCGCGAAGACTCCGAGGAATGTCAGGCTGCAATCTCTCCACATGACAATCCGGGCAGCCAACTCAGTCGGATGGGGGTATGGGTAAGCTTTATGCGGCGGAAAGTAAAAATGATTGAAGGATTCCATTGCAAGGTGCACAAAGACAAATCCCGCCGACAGGAGCGCTGCGGCAAATGCTATACCTAGCTGAATTCTCTTTGCCCGTGGCCACTTCGTCATCCCAGCAATGCTCTCAGGATTCGAGGTGGCGCGCAAGGGCTTGGATTTCGAACTAAGACACTACTGTAACGGGAGTTGTTGCGCCTCGAATTGCGGTAAATGGACTCGTTGCGGCCTCGGTCGCCGGTTGCTTCCACGCCGGGCTACCGCCAGTTCATCCCTTGCAATCGGATTGTTAAAATGACTCTCCCCATCGTTGACACTCACGTACATTTCTGGGATGCGCGAAGGCTCGAGTATCCCTGGCTGGCCAGCGTGAAATCCCTGCAGCGTTTGTATGAGCCGAATGATTTCCGCGCTGCATTTGATTCCGCCTCCATCGAGAAAATGGTTTTCGTCGAGTGTAACGTTCGCGCCGATCAGACTGAGCGGGAAGTGTCGTGGGTGGAGAGTCTCGCGCTCGACGAGCGGCGTCTTTCGGCCATCGTAGCGTTTGCGGAATTAACCGTTCCCGATGAACGGCAGCGCACCGGCCAGCTCGAACGGCTTGTGGCGCGCCCGCTGGTACGCGGCATTCGTCATAACATCCAAGGCCAGCCGAAGGGCTTTTGCCTGCAGCCCTCATTCATTGCGGGAGTCCAAACCGCCCATCGTCTCGGTGCGCACTTTGAATTGTGTGTCACCCACGATCAGCTTGACGATGTTCTCGAATTGCTCAAGTGGTGCGAAGGCGGGCGCTTCATCGTCGACCATGGCGCGAAGCCTTCCATCAAGACCAACCTGATGCAGCCTTGGAAAGCACAAATGCAAGAGATCGCTCAATTCGAGAATGTCTCGTGCAAAATTTCGGGATTATTTACAGAAGCTGACCTCTCGCGCCAGCCGATGGATGTCGTGCGCCCCTACGCCGAACACATTGCCGCGTGTTTCGGCCCCAAGCGGATTCTCTACGGCAGCGACTGGCCCGTGTGCACGCTTGCGGCTGAAGGCATGCGTTGGGTGGAATTCGTCCAATCCCTCACTGCCACATGGACCGTGCGCGACCAGAAGCTTTTTTATCGCGACAATGCACTGGAAGTTTACCGGATCGAGCCATGAGCCACGACGCATTCCAACTTGCCTACCAGCCCATTCTGCCGCCGAAGCGCGATTACGGAATCGCGGTGATCGGCTGTGGCGGCATCACCACCAACGCCCATCTTCCCATCTATCGTCGTCATGGATTGAATATCGTCGGGTGTCTCGATGTCCGGCACGAGCAAGCGGAGGCTTTTGCCCGCCAGTTCAGCATCCCCAAGGTCTACGCCTCGCTCGATGAAATCCTCGATGACGCAAGCGTCGAAATCATTGACATCGCCGTGCCTGCGACCGAGCAGCTTGCCATCGTCGAGAGGGCCGCTGCCGCCGGGAAGCATATGTTGTGCCAGAAGCCGCTCGCCGAAAACTTTTACGATGCAAAGCAATGCGTAGCTGTGGCGCAAAGGCACAAAGTTACTCTCGCCGTGAATCAGCAATTCCGCTGGTCTCCCGCCATCGCCGCCACCAAAGACCTGCTCACGCGGGGCTGTTAGGTGAACCGACGCTGGGGACGATTCAAGTCAACGCGCAAACGCCCTGGCACAAGTGGGAATGGATTCGCGTCAAGAAGACGATTGATGTCCTGTACACGAGCATTCATTTCCTCGACGCAATGCGGCATCTGTTTGGCGATCCCGCGTGGATTTACGTGAGCGGCGCGCCGCCTGCCGATGGAAGCTGCGCCGGCGAAACGCGCACAATCGAAGTTCTGGAATATCCGACGACATTGCGCCTTACGTCCATGACGAGCATCACAACCTCGGCGGCCGCGACGATTGGTATGCGTTCTATCGCGTGGAGGGGACTGAAGGCGCAGTGAAAGGTTCGCTCGGGGGCCTTTTCGGATTCCCACGGGAGTTCCCGACCGCATCCGTTACACCAGCCGCAAGCTCAAGGAAAATTCCTGGATCGCGCCCACGCTCGAAGGTGGCTGGTTTCCCGAGGCGTTTCTCGGTCCGATGGCGTCACTGATGGAATCGCTGCAAACCGGGAAACCACCTGTGACCAGCGGCGAGGACAATCTGCGCACCTTGCAATTGGTTTTCGCCGCCTATAAGAGCATGGCGGAAAAACGCGCCGTGCGACCGGAAGAGAT
>CAVTDA010000091.1:0-27403 GCA_963733285.1 uncultured Acidobacteriota bacterium | reverse complement strand
ATGTAGTTACTGGTTCAACTCGTCTTACTAAGCAATGCGGGTCGAAATATCCGTGAGTGTCGGAAATGACGCCGATGCGCATTGGAAATCAGCAAGCCAGCAAAAAATGCATCAATTTGAACAATGGGGAAATTGCTCTGATCCGTCCGGGAAAATTCGACTCAAAATTTGGAGTCTGGGGAAAGTTCGCCTCGAAGACTACTTCACTGCGCTTGCCTGCGGAGAATTGCCTTCCACCTCAGGGTTCCTCTCCTCAGCAATCATTTTATCCACGACATCCTTCGAAATCGGACATGCGGGGTGGCTTATCCTGCAAGCCGCGACGCTGCTATTGCAACCGCAGGGGCACGGCTCCATGTTCAATCGAAAGAGGAGATGATTTCTCTGGGCGGCGGAATACTTGCGCCAATCAATCCCCGGAACCTCGGTGGAATCGGATGGGACGAAGTCGGGGACCGTCTGGGGCATCCCGGTGGGACAGGCCGAAGCGGAGCGGGCGCGATCTGGCCCGGCCCGGCGCCATCGCCCACACTAATGCTCCCAGCAGAACTAAACTGAGGGCGACAACACCCATCGAGCTCGGCCGCTTTGGCGTAGGGGGACCGGGCGGCGCAACGCTATTCGGATTTGCTTCGTTCGGAGACATTCGTTTCCACCACTTTTAAAGGCACATTTTGGGGCACAATTTTCAACGTCAGGTCCACCGGCACGCTTCTGGGAGGAAGGCACGGCGTGCTCACTGCAAGCCTGATAGCTGAATTTCGCCTTCAGCGGATACTCTCCCGGCGTCGCAGTCTTTGCTACTTGCAAGACCGCCGCGATGACAACATTTCCCTCGTACACCGATAGTGGCACGTCTGAAAACGGAAATGCTTTCGGACTCCCCTTGGGATAAGTGACACTCTTCATCACGACCTGATCTGTGGAATTGACCTCAAATTTCGTCGGAATCAGGTAATCGAGCGTCGGCTTGTGGTCATTGATGTGATACCCGGACGTAATCTCGGCCACTACGGTTACCTTGGCATGGGAATCCGCATGGACGGCGTCGGTCTCGGTTTTTGCGCTGACTTTTACCAGCTTGCATGCTGCCCTGAGCGCGACCCGGGAAGCGGAGAGCAAGATTAAACCAATGAACTTCAGGAACGGAACGAATCCGCTTTTAAGCTGATTCATGCAAATGCCAATCCCCAATCTTCTGTGAGTATTTTGCTCGGTCCATGGCAATTCTATTTGCTGGGGGGCGGGGCATTGGTTTCCTCATTTCCTTTGGTGGTCGTAACCGGCGCTGGAGCGCTAGCCACGCTTGGACTCTTGCCGGCAAGCAGCGCCTCCAATTGCTCACTCGCAAGCTTCTTGCTCACCGCGCAGCTCCGGTCATTGATGCGGCAGTCCAATAAGTTGCGCTTGCAGCCGCAGGTGCAATACTGCCCCCCTAGTTTTTTTTTGAACGCATCCTTCTGGTCGGCGGTAAGCTTGGAGACATCAACCCCGGGGACTTCCGAATCCACCACTTTGGGGTCGCCGAGTTCAACCTTGTCTTCATCCAAGAGTTGCCCCGCCTGGTGAAAGGTCCTCGACCTCTGCGTCCGGGCCGGCGGCCAGGAGCGTCTTGATTTCAGCCTCAAAAACACCCGGATCCATCGCCCCCACGTGTTTGGCGTAAATCCGGCCGTCGCGGCCGATCACATACGTCGTGGGAAGCCGGGAATTCCCCCGTAAAGTTCACCCAGCCGGCTGTTGCCCACGGCAACCGGGTAATTCATCTGCAATTCCTTATAGAAATCGACGACAGGTTCGGGACTATCGTCCATCGAGATTCCAATCATGCTGAAGCCCTGGGTATCGTAGCGCTTCTGCAATTCAACGAAACCCGGAATCTCAATTCGGCAGGGCCCGCACCACGTCGCCCAGAAGTCGAGGACGACGACTTTCCCTCGAAAATCCGCCAATTTGAGAGGCTGGCCTTTGATGTCCGTCAACGAAAAGTCTGGAGCCATGGGGTGACTACCATCCGCCTTCGATTGCGCTGCACCGCGGGGGCAATCCAAATAGCGGTTGACGAAGTAAAGGCCAACCACCAAGGCAATGGCGATCACCGCTCCGAGGAGCAATTTGGAGCTATTGGGAGAAGGAGAATTCCCGGCCGATTCTGGAGCCCGCCGGCTCCGGTGTCATGTTTTTGGTTGGTGTTTGATCTTCCAAAGCCAAACCTCGTTATGATTTAACCTTTGGCCCGTTTAGGGCTGACTGCGCTTCCAATACAGGTTGACGTACAGCCCGCTCGAGCCTCTCCAAGTGCCCGCTTCCGACTTCGAGAGCGGTGCCCGGCTCTTACGCCCTGAAAACGTCGCCAGATAAATACCACGGCAACCCCCGCCAAGACCAGCAAGGCAATTAACTGCGAAGTGGAGAGCAGATGGTGAAAAACAAATCCGCGGTCCTCATCACCCCGCAGGAATTCGAGAAAGAATCGCGCCACCGCGTAGAGTCCCAAATAAGTCAGGAAAATATCTCCATCCCGCTTACGATGCGGGAAGCGCCAAAGAAGCAAGCCGAAGATTACGAGAGTCGCCAGCGATTCGTAGAGTTGCGTCGGGTGCAGGCGAATTCCCAAGGGTACCCGGCCACCTCGTGGGCGAAGCGGCTGGTAAAGACCACTCCCCAGGGAGCCGTTGTAGGCGTCCCGTAATCGCACCCGGCGCTGAAGCAGCCGAGGCGCCCAACGCTCTGACCCAGGGCGACACCGGGGACCAGGACATCCGTCAATTTCCAAAATGAAATTTTCTGAACTCGCACGTACCAAATCGTGAAGAAGAGGGCGGCAAGAAAGCCGCCGTAAAAACACCCCCCCCGCCATCAGGGTTGAAATGCTGAAAATCTCCCCGGGGTGGGCGATGAAGTAATCCAGGTCAGTCAGAATCATCAAGACCTTTGCACCAATCAGCGCGACCAAAATCACCCAGGTGCAAAAATCCAGAATCTGACTGGGAAGCAAACCCGCACTTCGGCCGAGGCGGATGGCAGTGTAGATACCACCCAGAATCGCCAGCACCAGAAGGACGCCGTAGGTGGGCAGGTGGAACGAGCCGATGTTGATCAAGAACGGGTGCAAACCTTTTCCTTCCCTGCCCTCAACGCGCCGGGCGCAGCCGAGGGTGGTATCCAGCATATGACGTTCCTCCGGAAGCGCTTAAAGCGCGAACCGGTTCAAGAACGAAAAGTAGCCGGAAATAATCGTCAACTTGTTGAGCGCCATCAACGCGCCCAGAAATATCAGGAGCACGCCCGAAGCAACTTCCACAACTTGCAGATGCTTGCGAAATCCCCGGTAGAACTTCAGGAAGCTGCCCAAGCCGAGGCTTGTGAGCAGAAACGGAATCGCAAGGCCTGCGGAATAGACCGCCAGCAGGAACATTCCCTGAAACAACGTTTCGCGATGCGCGGCAATCACCAGAATTGCGGCCAGAATCGGGCCGATGCAGGGGGTCCAGCCAAAGGCAAAGGCGAATCCAATTAGAAATGCCCCGCCCAAGCCCCGGCGCGGCTGGCCGGCATTCAGGCGAGCCTCGCGATACAGCAACGGAATTTTTACCAGTCCGGTCAGGTGCAAGCCAAAGATGATGACGATCGCGCCGGCAATGATATTAAAGGTCGATTGATGCGCCCGCAGGAATTGTCCAACCCAGGTCGCCGATGCGCCCAGGGCAATAAAGACAAGGGAGAATCCCGCAACAAATGCCAGGGAGTTGCGGAAGACGCGCCCAAACAGGTCGCCACCAGCCTCGGCCTTCAGCTCTTCAATCGATTCCCCGGAAAGTATGGAAATATACCCCGGTACCAGCGGCAGTACGCAGGGTGATAAGAAAGAGGCAATTCCCGCCAGAAATGCAATGGGAATGCTCAGTTCATGGGTCATAAACCAGTCTTGCTCCTCAACCTGTTAGACGCCTGAAGCCGCGTTCGGTGACAGAAGGAATGCCACCGTCCCCACTCTTTTTCTTGTCCGTGCCTTCAACTCAAGTGTACCATAGCAGGATAGGTTGACGATTGCCGGCACGAGGTATTAAACCGCTTTCAGGTGTCCATTCCTTATTCGAAAATCGTCCTGCGAAGGCATGTCGTATCGCCTCGTACCGTTTCTTTTCCTAAAGGCAAGGAGCCTGCAACGTTGCTGCGCGCAATCATCTTCGACTTCGACGGCATCATTGTTGATAGTGAGCCTGTCATCATGAAATTGACTCAGGAGATGGCCGCTCTCGAGGGCTGGACCATCACTGAGGAGGAGTATTACCGCGACTACCTGGCCCTGGATGATCGTGGAATCGTTGAAAACCTGTTCGCCAGCAACGGCCGCCCTCTCGATGCCAGGCGGCGGGACGAATTGATCGATTGGAAAGGTCAGCGCTATGAGGCCTGCATTCACCATGGCCTGCCGACTTTCGACGGCGCGGCGGAATTCATCACGGAACTGGCTCGCCGCTATCCTTTGGCCATTGCCAGCGGCAGCTTGTACGCTGAAATCGACCACCTCCTGACCAAAATGGGCTTGCGGGATAAATTCTCCGTGTTAGCGACGGCGGATGATTGCGAACGCTCCAAACCGGATCCCACCGTCTACCTCGTTGCCCTCGCTCGCCTTCAGGCATTGCCCCTGTTTCGCGAGCAACCATTGCAAGCGGCCGAGTGTCTCGCCATCGAGGACGCTCCGCTGGGAGTCGTCGCCGCTCAGTCCGCCGGGCTTAAGTGCCTGGCCATTACCCATAGCCGCCCGTCGGAAGAGCTCCAGCACGCCGATCTCGTCACGGCGGACTATGAGGGCATTACCCTCAAGAGCATGGAAGACCTCTTTACCCAATAATCCACCCGGGTTCGACGGAAGAGGCATGCTTTCTGCCCGTACCCACTTCTTGGAATTTCTCCTTGAACAATATCACTGCCATTTTTTGAAGCTTATTTGCCGCAAGAAATCGCCCGCCCCCCGTTCTATACTTGGGTGATTCTTACCCGCTCTGAACGGTCGCTTGACCTTCGACCCCGCGGACTTAGATCGCTTGACTCGCGACTTCACCACGAGGATTGAAGGCCGCGGCAATTTCGCAAAGGAGATACTTATGATCCTGAAAGATAAACTCATCGTGCGGTTGGCATTGGCCGTGTCGGTCGCCCTATGGGCGGCAGGGAGCCTGCGCGCGCAGAACACCGTCACCTCCACCGACCAGGACCAGAAGGAACTGGCCGTCACCGTCTACAATTCCAACGTCGCCCTCGTGCGCGATGTCCGCCGATTGCGCCTTCCGGAGGGCCAGTTCGACCTGCGCTATATGGATATCGCCGCCCAGGTCAATCCCGCAACCGTCCACATCGTTTCCCTCACCGCTCCCAAGGACCTCGACGTTCTCGAACAGGATTATGAGTACGACCTGCTCAGCCCGCAGAAGCTCCTGCAAAAATACATCGGCAAGGAGCTCACCCTGATCCGCATGGTCACCGAGAACAATTCCACCAAGGAAGTTCCGGTAAAAGCCGTGCTGCTCGCCGATAATGATGGGCCTGTCTGGAAGGTCGGCAACGAGATCATCACGGGCATGGGCGCGGATCGTTACGTGTTTCCCGACCTGCCGGAAAATCTCTACAGCAAGCCGACGCTGGTATGGCTACTGGATAACCGCACCGCGGGCGAGCAGTCGGTGGAAGCCTCCTATCTGACCAATCAAATGAACTGGAGTTCGGACTACGTACTGACCATCCACTCGGACCAGAAATCGGGCGACCTGAACGGCTGGGTGACCATCGTGAATCAGAGCGGAACCTCCTTCCGCAACGCCCAACTGCAACTGGTGGCCGGTGAGCTTCAACCGGGTATACCAGCCGCAGAGCAGGATGGAATACGCAATGGCGGATAAGGCGGTCGGGGGGTCCGCTCGGCAATTTCAGCAGGAGGCCATCTCCGAATATCACCTCTACACCCTCCAACGGACCACCAGCATCCGGAACAACGAGACGAAACAGATCAGCCTGCTCGACGCGGCGGGGCTCTCGATCAACAAAGTCTTTGAGGTTGATGGGGAGTCGTATTTTTATCAGAACCCGCAAAGCCCCGGGCAGCCCATCAAGGAGCCGGTCAAGGTCTATATCAAGTTTAAGAACAGTGAAGCAAACTCTCTCGGCATTCCCCTGCCGGCGGGTACGGTGCGCGTCTATCAAGGCGATTCAAAAGGCCGCGTGCAGTTCATTGGCGAAGACCATATCGATCACACGCCCAAAGATGAAACCCTGAGTCTGCACATCGGCAATGCCTTCGATGTTGTTGCCGAACGTAAACAGACGGACTTCCAACGCTCGAGTTCACACAGCGTGGAGGTGGAATATGAAGTCACTCTGCGCAATCACAAGCCCGACCCCGTCACCGTTTTGGTCAATGAGCCCATCGGCGGCGATTGGACGATGCTCAATTCCAACTTCAAATTTGAAAAGACTGCCGCCTTCGCTGCCCGTTTTACTGTCCCGGTCACGGCCGATGGCGAGTCAGTGCTGAAGTATCGCGTGCGGATTCGTTGGTAGGTTTCCGGTTCGAAGGTAAGCTTTGCCTTGCTCGATACTGGTTTCAATTGAAATTCCTGTCCAAGGCACTCGCGGATGCGCGCGCATTCGCGAGTGTCACCAGGCAAATGCAAATTCCCGCCGGTCATTTGGCATTTCAAACTCACAACATCGTTCAAAATCTGGATCGAGAGCGAATCGTTACGAGGCCCTGAGAAGGATACTCTTGGGAATGGGTGCGCGCAGCGGTTGGGAATGCGCGCGCGGAGGTTCGGGCGTCATTTCGGGTTGTTTTTGTGATACGTCGGAAATCCAGGTCAGGACGCGGAGGTAGAGGGCGGTCATTCGCTCCTGCTCAACCGTCTGCATCTGAACTGCGTTCTGGCGGCCAGCCCTGGCGCCCGATCTCCAGCTTACCAACAAGCTGCACAGCGACACGATTACGGCAAGGATCAAAATCAAAAACGGGAGTGGGAGACGTTGCCTCATGACGATAGCCGATTAAACGCTGGCGACGTGTCTGGACCTCATCGCGAAGCCGATCCGCCGACGCGGAACTCTTTGTCGCTTACCGGATAGAAGTACCCTAAGGCTGCAGAACTGCAGTCAATCTATTAGACGCGCACACTTGGTGGAAGGTTACTTGCTGGGGCGGGTTGGCCGGAAGTGCTAGAGAATCAACATGCAATCGCCATAACTGTAGAATCGGTAGGATGACTCCACGGCGTGCCGATATGCGCTCAACGTAAATTCCCTCCCGGCAAATGCCGAGACCAACATCAGGAGCGTCGACTTGGGAAGATGAAAATTGGTCAGGAGCCCGCGGATGATTCGGAATTGAAAGCCCGGCTTGATGAACAGGCGCGATTCTCCGCCGCCGGGACCGATTCGCCCGCCGTTTTCGCCTGCCACGGTTTCCAGCGTGCGGACGGTCGTGGTGCCCACGGCAATGACGCGCCGGCCCTGGTCGAATGCACGGTTGATGGCCTTGGCCGCAGGTTCCGAAATGTCATACCGTTCGCCTTCCATCACGTGTTCGTCAACGTTCTTGACTCGCACCGGTTGAAAGGTTCCCAGCCCAACATGGAGCGTGACTTCGCAGGTCTCGACGCCACGCGCTGCGAGTTCACTCAAGACCTTATCGGTGAAATGCAGCCCGGCTGTCGGCGCGGCCACCGCTCCGCGCACTTTCGCATAAACCGTCTGATACGTCGTGCGGTCGGTGGAATCGTCGCGCCGCTGAATGTAGGGTGGCAGGGGAACGTGACCCAAGCGGTCGAGCGCCTCCTCAACCGTTCCCGAGCGCGCGCGCAGGCGTGCCCGGCGCAATCCGAACTCACCCCGGCCCAGGATTTCCGCCTCCAGTTCGTCGTCGCCGAAGACCAATACTTCTCCGGTTCGCACCTTGCGACCGGGATGAACTAAGCCCTGCCAGACGTCCTCGCTCTCCTGCCGGGTAAGAAAAAGTTCCGTCTCGCCGCTCAGAAACCCTTTCTGCGCAGGATTATTTTTCCCCACTTGTTGAGAAGTGATGCCCCGACGACGACCCAAAAGGCGCGCCGGAAAGACTTTGGTGTTGTTGAAGACCAGCAGATCGTCCGGCCGGAGAAAATGCGCGATCCCGCTGAAATTGCGGTCCTCCCAGCGCTCCGAGGCCCGGTCGAGTAAGAGCATCCGCGAAGCATCGCGCTCGGCCAGGGGCCTTTGTGCAATCAATTCCTGCGGTAACACATAATCAAATTCTTCGAGAAACATGGGATTCAATTATGAATTACGAATTGGGAATTAAGAAAGGCTTTGTGGTGAAAACGCGCTATTGAGTTGATGAATATGACAGCGAAAGAGTGCGTGCACCCTTGCAATTTGCACCCTCAGCCGCCCGCTGCGTTGATGTGCTAGAGTTGAAGAATGATCACGCCCACGGTTACGGTGACCAAACGCGGTCTTGAGCGGCTCGGGGCGGGCCATCCCTGGATTTACCGCTCGGACATCATCGCCCCGGACGGCGCGGAGGCCGGCGTTGTCCGCATCCTTGACCAGAAGAAGCACTTCCATGGGCAGGCGCTATACAGCACGCAATCGCAGATTGCTTTACGCTTTCTGACGCGCGAAGAGCGCGCCTTTGACGAGAAATTCCTGTCCGAAAGAATTCTCGCCGCCGTGGAGACGAGGAAGCAACTGGTGAACGGTGCGCAGGCGTTCCGAATGGTGTCTTCGGAAGGCGATCTGCTTCCCTCACTCATCATCGACCGCTACGGTGATTGCCTGGTCATTCAAACCCTGAGTCAGGGGATGGACCGGTTTAAATCCGCCGTCGTGGACATTCTTCAGAAGGAATTTTCGCCCCGATCCATCATCGAGCGCAACGACGTCGCGGTTCGCAAGCTGGAGGGTTTGCCGGAACAGACTGGGGTCCTCGTCGGCGAGGAAGTTGGCGAAGTTGTCGTGCAAGAGAACGGCATCAAGATGTGCTTCAATCTGATGCAGGGCCAGAAGACCGGCGGGTTTCTCGACCAGAGGGAGAATCGCGCCGCAGCCGCCAATTATGCCCATGGCCGGGCGCTTGACTGCTTTACCTACACGGGCGGATTTGCCCTCGCGCTCGCTTCCCATTGCAAGTCGGTGATCGCCATCGACGCCTCAGCGGATGCATTGCGGCAGGGCGAGCGGAGTCAGGCTCTCAACGGGTTTACGAACATCGAATGGCAAGAGGCGAATTGCTTTGATTACCTCAAAACCGCGGATACGGAAAAGCAGCGGTTTGACGTGGTCGTGCTCGATCCACCCGCCTTCGCGCGCCAGAAGAGCAATCTCGATGCGGCCATCCGCGGATACAAGGAACTGAACCTGCGCGCGATGAAGATCCTGAATCCCGGCGGATATCTCGTGACCTGCTCGTGCTCATTTCATGTCAGTGAAGCCGACCTGCTGGAGCTGGTCGCGAACGCCGCGCTCGACGCCCACCGCACCGCCGTCGTGGTCGAGCGCCGCACGCAGTCGCGCGACCATCCGATTCTGCTCACCGTTCCCGAGACGCATTATCTGAAGTGCCTGATCTTGCGCGTTTTCTGAAGAAGCGGGCTTGACCTTGGATAGGTTGGAGAGGGCCAGCAGTGTGGAAGTGCCCTGGAGGTCTCCGATGGAGCAGCGATACAATAGATTCCTCATGGTGGCGGCATTGAGCGGCCTGCTGGCATTGTGCTCAGTCTCACTCGGACAGAATCCTCCACCATCAGCCTCAGACCCCCTCAAGCTGCTGATCTCCCTCAAGCAACCCTTCGTGGCGCCGCCCGACGCCACCCGCATCGTTCTGCATCTTCATAATTCTGACTCGCAACCGTTGTGGGTCTATCGGCGCGCAAAGAGTAAACGCTCGCCGGAAGAATCGGTGGACCCCTTTGCGGCAAAAATCGGCGGCTCGACGGTGGAGTTGCAGCTTAGCCCCGCGGACTCGGCGTCTGGAACAGTCGCCACGCCGGCGAGCGCCACTGTCCTCGAATACGTGGAGATGCCCATGCCGCGGCTGGTCAAAGTCGCGCCCGACGCCGACTATGAGGAGACCTCGATCGTCCAGCTTCACCCGGCGATGGCAGGGGGGAACAAACCCATTTGGGGCGCTTACCAGCTTCGCGTGGTCTACGGGGCAAGCTATCCAAATGTCGAAGTGTTTAAGGGAACGCTAGCCGCGAATCTGTGGCAGGGTGAGGTCACAAGCAACGCGGTCAACATCGATCTTCGCCCGCCGCTTCCCGATTCCGTCGGCGAAATTGATGGAACCGCCGTGGGAACAGACCTTCAGCCGCGCGCAGGCATCCGAGTTTCAATTAGTGACGCGAAGGGGCAGTTGATTGACCAGCGAGTCACGGAAAGCAATGGGCGGTTCTCATTCGATCACCTGCCCATGGCGCTTTATTGGATCTCGGGCCGCCGCGAGGATGCCACGCAGGACACCGATGTATACACGCATCAGGAACTCGCCGCTTCCCTTACCCACGCGACCGTGCAACTGACCTTCATCCCGCCCGAAAGTGAGGACCCCAAAAAGTTCATCCATAAACCGGTGTTGATTCGGGTCTTCGGCTCAACCCACCAGCCCGTTGCCGACGTCCAAATCGACGCGATCTTCACCCAGGAAGCGCTCATCGACGACCTCAAGGCCGCCACGGACACCGATGGCACGGCCACGATGGAATTAATCCCCGGTCGCCACGCCGTTTCCCTCAAATCTCATGGCTGCGGTGAGCAGGTGGAGCGCGCCGACGTCTCGACGGGAACAGGCGCGGATGGTTTCCGATATATTTATGATTGCGCTAAGAAATAAGGGGCGATGGGTCTCTCTCCGAGACCTCAACGCCCCTTGAATTTCCCACAAATTTTCCTTGCCTAACCCGCCTACATTAACGACTGCATGACCTCATCCAAAACTTCCTTGGACGGGCGCACTTTGGATTCCGGCAGCGTCGCCAGCGGCTCATCCATCACGTTCAGAATATCGATAAAGTTCGGCCGTTTGGGGTCCACGTAGAAGAGTCCCGTCAGCAGTTCGCCCTTTTCGTGCGACTCGGTCAGCGTCTGGAGAGCCGCGCCGCGATTGGTGGCGTCGTAATCCGTATTGATCTTGCGCAGCAACACCTGCGAGCCATCGTGCATGGTGATGCTGGTGGTCGTGCCGGGATCGTATTCCACCGTGATGTCCTCGAAGAACGGGACAAAGCTCACGTCGGCCACAGGCTCTTCGTGGTCCTTCACATAGCTGTAGGATTTGGTGGAACCTTCGTGATCGTTGAACGTGACGCAGGGGAAATCACATCGAGCATGGCCGTGCCGTTGTGGGCCAGCGCGCCTTTGATCAGCGCCAGCAGTTGCCGCTTGTCGCCGGAGAACGACCGCGCCACGTAGGTTGCGCCCAATTGAATCGCCAGCGCGCAGGTATCGATGGGCGGAAGATCGTTGAGCACTCCCGTCTTGAGCTTCGAGCCCACATCGGCGGTGGCGGAGAACTGCCCCTTGGTGAGGCCGTAGCAGCCGTTGTCCTCGATGATGTAGAGAATCGGCAGGTTGCGGCGCATCAGGTGGACGAACTGGCCGACGCCGATGGAAGCCGTATCGCCATCGCCGCTCACGCCCATCGCGATCAGGTTGCGATTGGCGAGCAGCGCGCCCGTCGCCACGCTGGGCATGCGTCCGTGCACGGCATTGAGTCCGTAGGCGCTGCCGAGAAAATACGCCGGGCTTTTGGACGAGCAGCCGATGCCGGAGAGTTTCGCCACGCGGTGGGGTTCGATGCCCATTTCGAAGCAGGCTTCAATGATGCGCTCGGAGATCGCGTTGTGGCCGCAACCCGCGCAGAGCGTGGTTCGGCTGCCCTTGTATTGAGCCATTTCCAGGCCCACGCGATTGGTCTTGGCCGGCGGTGTAGGGGGAACTTTCGTTGTGGCCATCTTAGTTCGCATCCTCCTGGAAAACGATATTGTCGGTGATGGAACGCGCATCGATGGACGACCCATCGTAGTGGCGGACGCTGCGCAGTTTGGCAATCTGTTCCGCGCTGCATTCCAGCTTCAGCAAGCCCAGCATCTGCGCATCGCGGTTTTGATCGACCACGTAAATGCGCTCGTAGCGGTTGATGAAGTCGTGGACATCCGCGCTAAAGGGATAGGCGCGCAGGCGGCAGTAACCGGCGTCGATTTTCTGTTCGGTGAGTAACTGCTCGAGCGCCTCGACCATGGCCCAGTGGCTGGTGCCATAGGCGATGATGCCGACTTCGGGATTCTTGGCCTCATGGATAACCGGGCCGGGAACTTTCTCGCGTGCGTTTTCGAACTTGCGCGCCAGACGGTCAACGTTGTTCACGTAGGCGTCCGGACGCTCGCTGTAGATCGCCTTCTCGTTGTGGCCGCTGCCACGCGCAAACCAGCCCGCCGCGCGTTCGGGATTGCCCGGCAGGGTGCGGTAGCCAACGCCGTCGCCGTCCACATCCTTATAGCGCTCGAACCCGCCCAGGCGGCGAATATCCTCGGCGCTCAATACCTTGCCGCGCGCAATCGGCTTCGCCGGATAATCAAACGGGTCGGACATCCAGGTGTTCATGCCCAGGTCGAGATCGCTCATGACGAATATCGGCGTCTGGAGGCCTTCCGCCAGATTGAAGGCTTCAATCGCCATGTCGAAGCACTCACTGGGCGACGAGGGCAGCAGCATCGGATGCTTGGTGTCGCCATGCGAAAGCACCGCGGTCGAGAGGATGTCTCCCTGCGCGGTGCGCGTCGGCAGGCCGGTGGAGGGCCCCACGCGCTGAATGTCGAAGATCACGGTGGGAATTTCCACGTAGTAGCCGAAGCCTGCAAACTCCGACATCAGCGAAATTCCCGGGCCGGCCGTCGCCGTCATCGAGCGCGCGCCCGCCCAGCCCGCTCCCAGAGCCATGCCCAGCGCGGCGAGTTCATCTTCCGCCTGCACAATCGCGAATGTTGCCTTGCCGGTCTCCTTATCGATACGATAGCGCTTCATATAGTCGGTCAGCGTCTCGCAGACGGAGGACGACGGCGTGATGGGATACCACGTAATCACCGTGACGCCGGCAAACATCGCTCCCAGCGCCGTGGCCGCATTGCCTTCCACCAGAATCTTGCCCTTCGTCTCGTTCATGCGTTGCAGAACGTAGGGGTCAGCCTTCACGAGATTTTTTTCGGCGTAATCGAACCCCGCCAGCGCCGCGTTCCAATTGAGTTCCACCGCCTTGGCCTTCTTACGGAACTGCTTTTGCAGCGCGCGCTGAATTTCCGCCATCTCGATGCCCAGAAGTTTCGCCAGGATGCCGTCGTAAATCATGTTGCGCACCAGCTTGCGCAGGCGGGCATCGGGGCATACCGGCGTCACGAGCTGATCGAACGGCACGGCGTAAAACGTCACATCGTCGCGCAGCCGCTTCAGATTCAGGCGCTCATCGTAGACGCAGGCGGCACCGGGCTTCAGTCCCATAACGTCTTCTTCCGCCGTCTCGGGATTCATCGCCACCATGTATTCGCTGTCGGCGCGCCGCGCGATGTATCCATCCTTCGAAGCGCGAATCGTGAACCAGGTGGGCAGGCCGGCGATGTTCGAGGGGAATAGATTCTTGCCCGACACCGGAATCCCCATCTGAAAAATCGCCCGCAGCAGAACCAGATTGGCGGTTTGGCTGCCTGAGCCGTTTACCGTCGCCACCTGAATGCTGAGGTCGTTGATGATGCGCGCTTGCCCTGTTGGTAAGACTTCTTCTTGCGGTTCAATATGCGTGGTTGGCATCGAGTTCCCTTTAGAGTGCCTTGAAGATCCGGGATAGACCGGGAGCGGCTCCCTTACTGCGCGCAGTTGGGGCAAACAACAGGAGTGTAGCCGCGAGGTGCCCCCACAGCGGCGGTTTTTGCGGGGAAATTAGGGGGGAGTTGAAACCCGGTTCCGAGCCCGCGTCTGCAGCCCTTGTACTCGTGCGAAATCTTGAAACCGTTTGGCCCGCTTCCCCAGCGATTTCATTATAGCAAACCTGCGCCGTGGCGGATTCAGAATCCCAGCGTGAAGATATAACTGAGGGAATATTGGCGTCGCGTGCGGAGTCGCCGATTTTTGAAACTGAATGAACCACCAAGGCACCAAGTCACTTCTTTTGTATTTTCAATCCTGAATTTCGAGTCTTGAATTTTGAATCTTGAATTTTGAATCCTTTTGCCCCACTCCCTCAACCTTGCCTGCAGCTTTCCGGCATTTCAGTGCTAAACTCTGGACCTTGGTGGAGGGCTCATCTATGCAAGGCAAAGGTGTCCGCGTTCGCTTCATCGTGGTCCTGCTGGTTTTGTTTATAGCGGGAGCCATCTTCATGCTGCGTCCCACCCTGCGCACCAGGGGATATTTCACGTTCGTGAAGGCATACCGCGCGCATTATCATTTCGTTCAGGGCCGGGACATTCCCGCCCGCTTGTCGCCGATTTTTGAGCCCTTCGTTCCGATTTGGTTCCAAGTCGAACCCGGAATCACCATGTGGCTTGACCCCGACGACCTGGTGAGCAACGCCATCCTTTGGGACGGCCGATGGGAACCCGGTACGTGGAACGCCTTGGCCCAACACCTTCCGCCCGGAGCGACGCTGGTCGATGTTGGCGCGCACATCGGGTGGTACTCGCTGAAAGCCGCCAAGGTGGTTGGACCCAGCGGGCACGTGATCGCTGTGGAACCCAATCCGCCGACTCTCGCGACACTTCGTGACAATATTCGCGTAAACGGCTACGGCGGAATTATCCAGGTCGCCCCAGTGGCTGCTTATGATTCCGAAACCACTTTGACCTTTTACGCCGCGCCCCGCGAGAACACGGGTGAAAGTTCGCTATCTTTGGCCAATGCTTCGCAGACGGGACGGATCGCCGCCTCTTATCAAGTTCGCGCCCGCCGCCTGGATGACATCGTTCGCGACGCCGGGGTCACGCGCGTGGATGCCGTGAAGATTGACGTTGAGGGCGCCGAGTTCCGCGTGCTGAGTGGCGCCGTGGACACCCTCGCCCGCTACAAGCCGGTCGTCGCCGTGGAGTTGCTCGACCCGGGACTGAGAGCCATGGGTTCCAGCGTAGATGAAGTCATGGCGTTTATGCGCGCCCACGGGTATGTCCCACAACAGCGCCTGGAAGCAAATATGATCTTCGTGCCGGCAGCCGCGCCCTAGCCGCCCAAACCTGCGTCCGCGATGCGAGCGCCACGCCATCTGTCATTTTGAATCTTGAATGATGCGAAACCCACGCCCTCAGTCATTTTGAATCTTGAATTTTGAATCCTTTTTGAACCGCAATGGCACGGAGGAAACAGGCGCCCGCCTGAGACCTTAACTCTCCCCCGCTCCCTCAGGGCCTCAGTGCCTCAGTAGTTTATCTATCTTTGAATAAGTAAATATCCTCCGGCAAAGCCGGAGGCTTTACGGTGGCTGCCCCTCAAAGGGGCTTGACCGCCACCGTCGGCAAAAGACCCCTCATCCGGCTTCGTCCCTCAGCCACCTTCTCCCCGGGGAGAAGGTGAGGATTTCTTGCGGCGATACCGCCGCATACTCCTTCGCGCGGACGCGCTGAAAAATCCCCTTTCCCTCTCCCAGGGGAGAGGGTGGCCGACGGAGGAGGTCGGGTGAGGGGTCTCTTTCGGTTTTTGGCATCTACTCCCGTAACCGTCAAACCTTGGCTGCCTCCCCGGCACAGCCGGGGGATCTCCCTCAGGAATTAGGGATGTGGCGTTTTGCCACAATGTCACATAACCGTAAATCAAATCCATTTCAAATATGTGTAAACCCGGCCGTGGCTCAGACGATTCACATTGGGTGGCCAATAACCACCGCCTGGTGCGCCAAATCGTATGTTTGGACATTATTTGGGGACACTTTCTGTTAGAAATGGGATTCTAATGCGGAAATCGTAGGCGCTCCCGATATCGAAGTATTCCATCTAAGGCATTTAGTTACATGTCATTAACACCAAGCTCGCCCCTATGTTGAAAATCTATGAGTGTGGCCACTGAGGTGCATGGATGACATTTCAGCAAGACGTTCAGAACTGCTGGTCCGCTCGAGCGGGTTAATTGCCTGCTGCGGGGAGTAGGAGATTCTGATGAAAGTCAAAACTCTGATCTGCAACTGTAAAGGGCTCGATCCATTCCGCTTAGCTGATATGAACACGCTGCCGTTTGAGGTTGAATCGGAGCTGGATGTTTCCTACGCCGTGGTCCATCCCCAGCTCTGCGCCGAGGGCGGAAATCAGATTCTTCAGGATGTGCTGAGCTCGGCGGAGAACGATCCCGACACCTACGTCATGGTCTGCGCCTGCCAGGAAGAGATTCAGAAGAAGCTCTTTATGAAGGCTTTACGCCACACGGAGTTCCCTGCCGACCGCTTCGTTCCGGTGGATATTCGGAATTCCACCAACGATGGCATCCTCGACCGAATCCGCGAGCGCCTGAACGAAATTACTGCTCCCAAACCTCGCCATTGACGCCTCGCAGGGGATGGCCGGTCCGGCCATCCATGCGGCGAAGACTAAGCCGTGAACGCCCCCGGGCTGGGCTATTGACCACGGAGCCCGCTATCATTCCTCCACCACCAGCTTCCCCTTCATCTTGCGGTGGCCGAAGCCGCAGAAGACGGAGCATTTGAACTCAAACGTCCCGGCTTTGTCGGCGGTGAACTCAATGGTCGTCGGCTCGCCCACGCTGAGGACTTGGTCGATATCGTACCCTTCGATTTCGATCCCATGTTTGCGGTCGGTGGCGGTGATGATGAGCCGGACCTTTTCACCCTTTTTGACGGTGATCACCGCGGGATCAAACTCATAACTCCTGGCGGTCATCTTGAATTCATGTGCCGGCGCTGAAGCCGAATCGTCTGCCGCGCGCGCCAAGCCGGCCAGGGACAGAGCTAGAGCGCCGACCACAAGAATTGAACTGACCTTCCGCCTTGTTAGCATCATTCCTCCTCGAAATCTTAATCCCATCGCGCCGCGGCACTTGGGTGCTCCTTGCTCAAGGGTTATGCAGTATTTATACACAAAGTCGTTGGAATCCATTGCCAACAGAATGTAAACGATTCAGACAGTCAAAGGCCCTCATCCTGAGGGGCAGACAATGGAAAGACGCTGGAAAGTCCAGAGAGGTTGTTTTGCAGCCATGGGAAAAATGTGGAAGCGGCGCCAAAATCAATCCGAAGTAAATATCCTCCGGCAAAGCCGGAGGCTTTACGGTGGCTGCCCCTCAAAGGGGCTTGACCGCCACCGTCGGCAAAAGACCCCTCATCCGGCTTCGTCCCTCAGCCACCTTCTCCCCGGGGAGAAGGTGAGGGATTTCTTGCGGCGATACCGCCGCATACTCCTTCGCGCCGACGCGCTGAAAAATCCCCTTTCCCTCTCCCAGGGGAGAGGGTGGCCGACGGAGGAGGTCGGGTGAGGGGTCTCTTTCGGTTTTTGGCATCTACTCCCGTAACCGTCAAACCTTGGCTGCCTCCCCGGCACAGCCGGGGGATCTCCCTCAGGAATTAGATGCCAAGGAAGGCGCGGAGTTCAGCTTCCAGGCCGGGAGCGGTCAACACGCAGTTGCCGCCGTAGATGCTGGAGTTTCCATCGAGATTAAAGAAGCGCGCGCCCGCTTCCTCACCGATGATTCGGAGCGGCGCGAGGTCCCAGGCCTTCGCCTCCATCGAAATCCAAGCTTCGGCGCGCCCGGCGGCCACCGAAAGCGCGTCCATGCACCCGCCCATGCTGCGCACCGACCAGAACCGGGCGATCCAGGGAATGAAGCGTTCGCCCCAGGGATGCCGCAACACCTTGTCGATGCCCGTCATGCAGAGCATCGCTTGCTCAATTTTGCCCACCGTGGAGCAGTGGATTCGCCGGCCATTGCAGAAAGCGCCCAACCCTGCCGCAGCGGAGTAAAGCTCGCCAATTGCCGGCAGATTGCAAGCTCCCACGACAACCTTGCCGTCTTGCTCCAGCGCCAGCATGACGCCCCACGTCGGGACGCCGCGGATGAAGCTCTTCGTGCCGTCAATCGGGTCGATAATCCACCGGCGGCCGTTCGTCGATTCCCGGTCCGCGCCCTCTTCTCCCAGCAGGCCGTCGTCGGGAAAGGCTTCCTTCAGCCGCGTCGTGATGAGCCGTTCGTTGGCACGGTCGGCGGAGGTCACGGGAGAATCGTCCGGTTTGATTTCGGATTCAAATCCCTTGGCGCGATTTTCGAGCGCCAGCCGCCCAGCTTCGTCGGCAATCCGTCGTGCAACTTTCAATTCGTTTTCAAAGGGCATGATTGATCCGAACTCTTCATCAGCTTTTGGATGAGCGGGGTTTTACAGGTTGCGGAATAACTCGGGATTCGCAACGTAGCGGCGGCTTTATGCCGCCACAAACCTAACCGCGTCAACAGAGCAATGGCGGGGTAAACCCGCCGCTACATGTTTTTCCGCAGCCTCTAGCGCCCCGCCCTTCCGTCGCCCACCCGGCGTGGTGAAGTCCTAAACTCACATTCCATTCCTTGCTGGAAAACCGGTAAAGATTTGCATCCGCCAGCGAGCCATACATGGAGAGCGTGTTCCCGAACGGATCGTAAATGTATTTCGCCACAACCAGTTGGAGATTATTGATGAGCATGGTGATGTTGCCATTCCCGTCCGCATGATAAAACGTGGTTCCGTTGGCATCCGAGCGAGAAAGCAGTCCACCAATCCCGCCCGCGTATGCGGCTGACGACCAATTCAGATTCCAGCCCGTTGCCGCATCGCCATAGACCCAGTATTCCGTGTCCGGCTGGAGGGCATATTGATTATTGCCCGTGAATTGGAAGGCGGCATTAAAATCGGAACTGACCACCGGACCACTCGCGGCCAGATAGCCGGGGGTCGAACTCGAAAGGTCGGTCGGCAGACCCAAAAAGGGTTGATCGAGCAAAAAAAGGGATCCACTGGCATCACTGCCAAATGCCTTGCCAAAATCCACCTCGGTGAGCATTTCGACGATGCCATTGTTGGGGGTTGTGAACGATTGTCCGGGCACCCTGCCGCCACCGCTTATGTCGTAGTTGGTCTGGCTCGCAATCACCTCGTCCGCGCGCAGAGGACCGGATAATTGCGCTGATAGGGCCAGGCAAAAGATTAGTTGTCGCTGGATTTTCATGCTGTTGTATTTGGCGATCAGTTTTCTATTGCACTTGCAACAAATAAAACTCCTTCGGCACCGAATTGTTCACGGCGTTCGTCAGGGTGAAGGTGAAATTGCCGTTCGCACCGGGAACATTTGTGGCGACCGGCGTCCACTGGCTGCGCGGCAGCGTGAGATTGGTGGTCATTAGCACATAATACGTCACGCCCGAAAACCCGTTCGTGCCGTTGATCACCAGATTGGTTTGGGACAGGCTGATGCCGGTAAGGGCTGACGTTGTCAACGTGACGACTGTCAATACTCCGTTAGTATAAAGGGTCGGGGTGTTCCAAATGAGTCCGGCTCCGGGGGTTGAAGGAATAATGGAGGAGAAGGTGCCGGCATAATTGCTGGCGGAAAACAGCCGGAAACTGTCGCCATTGGTCAGGTTGTGCCGTTTCAACAACCGATTTCAGCGTTCCCCCAAAAGTCAACTGGCCAACGCCGGTGATTAGGTCGTTGGTGTTGGCCGTCTTGTCAATTTCCATGTAGGCAGTTCCTTGGAAACGTACGTTGCCATTCATCACCAGCCGTCCGGGCGAATTGCCGGGGTGAAGCCATCCCGTTAACCGGATGCCCGAAGGTGACACGACCGTGCCGTTGCCATTGATGGTGGCATTGCCGGAGACATTGAAACTTCCCCGAAGAAGTTGGTTCCGTTCACCAAGGTGAAGGTGGCGGTGTCCGTGCCATCGCCGATGGTGAAGGCCACTCCGTTGCTGACCACCGCCGAGGTTACCTTCAACACGCCGCCGCTGAACGTGAAGCTGCCGCCGACATTGGTGATGATCAATTCGTTGACAATCAGGGTGCCGCCAGTGGAACAGCAGGTTGCCGTTATTGATGGTCAAGGTGCCGGTGCCGCTGCTGTTGGTGACAATCAAGGTGCCATTGCTGATCTGAACCAGATTGTTTGAGGAACCTGCCGAGCCGACCGTCAGGTTGCCGGTGACGACCATCGCGCCGCCGTTGGTGACGAGCAGTTGATTGCCCAACCGGTCTGGCCGACAATGACATCGCTGGTGCTGGTCCAGACCGAACCGGAGCCGCTGATCATGGCAACATTGTTGGATGCGCCACTGCCGCCCAGAATAGCTCCCGCACTTTGGAATTGTCCGGCGTTGCCTACCGACAACTGGCCGCTCCCCGAACCTCCGCCCAGAACCAGTTGCCCGCCATAATTTATATTGCCGCCGTTGACAAATGTGATGCCCGTAGCGCCCTGTAGGATTGCGCGGTATATGACACCGCCACTGCCGCTGCCACCATTAAATGTGGTTCCGTAAAAATTGCCGTCCGGCCCAAAAGTCAAACCTGCCGGTGACTGCCCGTCGGTGACGTTGAAACTGGCGAGCGCAGTGAACACGCCGCTTGTCGTGACCTGAAATACCGTGCCATAGCCGTTGGCACCGGCTTGAGCAGTGGTGCCGTATAGATTTCCGTCCGGACCAAGTGCCAGGCTCGTGGGTTCTGCACCGTCGGAATTAGTGGCTACAGGGTTGACGTAAGTCAGGGGACTGAAGGAATAAAGCGTGGTCAATACGCCGTTGGTTGTCAGCTTGAATACAGTTCCATCAATTGCAAAGCTGTAGGCACCGCCAGATTTAGTCGTTCCATAGAAGTTGCCATCCGATCCCAAAATCAATCCATTAGGAGCAGACCCGTTTGTATTGTAAGCAAAATTCACCAGCACGTTCAAGGTGCCGTTAGTGGTCATCTGAAATACTGTTCCTTGGCCGTTGACGCCGCCTCCTTCTGTAGTGCCGTAGAGATTGCCGTCCGGCCCCAAAGCCAGACTCGTGCTGGGATTTGCTCCGTCAAAGTTGGTGTAGTATCCGGTGCCATCATAAACCGTAGTCGTGAAACTATGCAGCGTTGTCAACGTGCCATTAGTCGTCACCTGAAAAACCGTGCCATAACCATTAGCTCCGCCATCCATAGTCGTTCCATAGAAATTGCCGTCCGGCCCCAAAGTCAAACCCGCTTCGGGATAAACTCCATCGGAGTTGGTGTATGGATATGTATTATAACTTAAGGCGGAAAATGAATACAACGAGGTTAGCACGCCGTTGGTTGTCACTTTGAATACAGTGCCATTGCCATTGCTGCCGCCAACACCGGTTGTGCCGTAGAAATTGCCGTCCAGTCCCAATGTCAAGCCGTTAGGGACAGACCCATTGTCGTAAGCGAAATCGGCCAACGAGGTAAGCGTGCCGTTGGTTGTCACCTTGAATACTGTGCCAACGTGACTGATACCGCCTTGTTCGGTTGTGCCGTATAAATTGCCATCCGACCCCAACGTCAAACCCGAAGTGAGAGTCACGCCACCAATGTCCCAAGCAAACGAGCACAAGGATGTCAGCACACCGTTGGTCGTCACTCGAAACGCTGTTCCATATCCGTCGCTGCCTCCCTGATAGGTTGTGCCATAGAAACTGCCGTCGGTTCCCAAAGTCAAGCCGGCATAGGACTGGTTCCCGTCCGAATTGGTGTTGCCCACCAGTGCAGTGAAGGAATAAAGCAAGGTCAACACGCCGCTGGTCGTAACTTTGAAAACCGTGCCAGCGTAGCTGCTACCGCCATACTTGGTTGTGCCATATAAATTACCATCCGGGCCTGATGCCAAACCCGTAGCACTCCCACCACTCGAAAAGACGGTGCCGTCGAAACTGGCCAGCGCGATGAACTCGCCGGGGAACCCGCCGTTGGTTGCGATCTGAAACACCGTGCCTGCGTTGTTAGTTCCACCCCAACTTGTCGTGCCGTAGAGATTACCATCCGAACCCAAAGTCAAACCGGCATTGGGATTGGCCCCGTCGGGGTTAGTTGGTGTGATGTTGGGTCCGTTATAATCTGAAGTGAAGGAATGAAGCGTTGTAAATATACCGTTGGTGGTCACTTGAAATACCGTTCCATTACCGTTGGCACCGCCTTGGGAAGCCGTGCCATATAAATTGCCGTCAGACCCCAATGCCAAGCCGCTAAAGCCAGACCCGTCATAATTGGTGTAGGCGGCGTTGCCATCGTAAGCCGTAGGAGTAATGGAATGAAGCGTGGTCAGCGTGCCATTGGTGGTCATTTGGAATACCGTCCCTTGGCCGTTGGCACCGCCGCTGACAGTCGTGCCATAAAATTTACCGTCTGACCCCAATGTCAAGCTGCCTTCCGAAGGCCTCGCCCCATCGGAGTTGGTGTATGGATATGTGTTATAGCTTAAGGCGGAGAAGGAATACAGCGTGGTCAACGTGCCGTTGGTCGTAATTTGGAATACCGTTCCTGCGTTGTTAATGCCGCCGCTGGTAGTGCCATACAATCTGCCGTCTGTCCCTAATGTTAATCCTGCTGAAGGAATACCCCCATCATTTCCATTGAAATAATGAAGGACTGTCAACGTGCCGTTGGTTGCCACCTTGAACACCGTGCCGTCGACGTTGTTGCCGCCAACACCTGTCGTTCCATAAAAATTGCCGTCCGGCCCTTGCACCAGACCGGTTTGTGGATAGGCTGGTCCGTTGGTGAACGAATAAATCGGCTGGAAGGATTGCGCGCGAGCGGTGGAGAGTTGAGAGCCGAGGGTTGCGAGCGCAAGCAAAGCCAGCGCCGTGATCAGGTGGTCCAATTTTGTTTTCATGTTCGTTTTAGGATTTAATTTCCGAATTGGGTTTTTCATTGCACTTGCAGCAGATAAAACTGTTTGGGCACCGCGCGGTTCACCGCGTTGGTGAGGGTGAAGGTGAAATTGCCGTTCACGCCGGGAACATTCGTGGCCACCGGCGTCCACTGGCTGCGCGGCAGCGTGAGATTGGTCGTCATCAGCACATTATACGTCACTCCCGAAACACCGTTACTGCCAATGATGGTTAGATTGGTTCCAGCCAGGCTGATGCCGGTAAGGGCTGGCGTTGTCAACGTGACGACTGTCAATACTCCGTTAGTATAAAGGGTCGTGGTGTTCCAAATGAGTCCGGCTCCTGGGGTCGAAGGAATAATGGAGGAGAAGGTGCCGGCATAATTGCTGGCGGAAAACAGCCGGAAACTGTCGCCATTGGTCAGCGTCGTGCCGTTCAACAAACTGATTTGCAGCGTTCCGCCAAAAGTCAACTGACCGACGCCGGTGATGAGGTCGTTGGTGCTGGCCGTCTTGTCAATTTCCATGAAGGCGATCCCTTGGAGATGAACGTTGCCATTCAACACCAGCCGTCCGGGCGAATTGCCGGGTGAAGCCGTCCCATAAACGGTGATTCCCGATGGCGATACGACGGTGCCGTTGCCATTGATGGTGGCATTGCCGGCAACCGTGAAGCCGCTTCCGAAGAGATTGGTTCCGTTCACCAAGGTGTAGGTGGCGCTGTCCGTGCCATCGCCAATGGTGAAGGCGACCCCGTTGCTGACCACCGCCGATGTGACTTTCAACACGCCGCCGCTGAACGTGAAGCTGCCGCCAGCATTGGTGATGATCAATTCATTAACAATCAGAGTGCCACCGTTGAACAGCAGACTGCCATTGTTGATGGTCAGCGTGCCGGTGCCGCTGCTGTTGGTGACAATCAAGGTGCCATTGCTGATCTGGACCAGATTGCCGGACGAACTGGACGAACCAACCGTCAGGTTTCCGGTCACCACCATCGCGCCGCCGTTGGAAACCACCAGTTGATTGCCCGAACCAGATTGGCCGACCACGACATCACTGGTGCTGGTCCAAGTCGAACCCGATCCGGCGACCACGGCGGAATTGTCGGGGATTCCACTTCCTCCAAGCGTAGCACCCGCACTTTGAAATTGTCCACCGTTACTAACTAGTAATTGACCACTCTCGGAATTTTCGCCCAATACCAGCGGCGCGCCATAATTCGTGCTGCCACCGTTCACAGTTGTAACGGAAGTGATACTTAATTGTGCCAGCAGGCTGGTCACGTTACCGTAGGAATTTGTGACTATTACAGAATACAAGCCGATATCATTGGTCGTGATATTGCTTAAAGTCACATTGGTCGTAACCGATCCGGAAATGTTACCGCCATCCGTAAGGTTCGTGCCATTCTTGAGCCATTGATAATAGAGCGTCGGCAGGCCGGCGGCATATACCGTGAACGTAGCATTGCTGGAAAAATATACCTGCTGGCTGGTTGGCTGCTCGGAGATAACGGGAGCCTGCGGATTCCACGGCAGGGTTGGAATACCGTCAAAGGTCGCGCCCCAGCCCGAGGTGCCCTGCAAATAATAGGCGACCGCCGGGGCGTATTCAAACACCGTGCCGTCATTTGTTGGGGAGGGGGCGTTTCCTGGAAAATAAATGCTTTTCAGGCTGTCGCAATTTCGAACGTCCCACCAAGTATATTAGTTATGCCAGTGCCAATCATGACATTTGTCAGACTGTTGCAGTCAAAGAATGCCAAGTATCCAATGCTGGTGACACTATTGGGAATCGAAAAGTTGCGCAGGTTGAAACAGTCTTCTCCAACGTATACACTCCGATGGTGGTAACGTTGGCGCCGATTGTGAAGCTGGTTATGCTTGTGCATTGAGCAAACGCACTGTCTCCAATAACTGTAACACTGTTGGGTAACGTAACGGAGGTCAGGCTGTAACAGTAATTAAACGCATCATCTCCAATGCTGGTTACGTTGGAGCCGATGGTGACACTCGTCAAGCTGGAGCAGGAATTGAAAGCAGACTCTCCAATGCTAGTAACCGGAACACCGTTTGTTGTATCGGGAATGGTCACCGCACCGCCGGAACCGGTATATTGGCTGATGTTGAACGTGCCGTCAGTATTTGTCGTGTAGGCAAAATAGTTCACGGGGGCCACAAGAATTGCCGGGCCATATCCAATTGCGCTGCCAGACATACCAAAAGCATAAACGCTTGGAAAAAATTTTCCTATGTTTGTATATGTATGGGTTACTTCGGGCAATTGGGTGTATGCGTATGAGCCATCGCCAAAATTCCAATTGTAGGAGGTGTATTGGCCATAATTAAGAGATCCTAAGAAGTTGACGGTTAAGGGAGGCACCCCACTGGTGGACGGATAGCCGCCGAAGGAAATAGTTTGAGCCAGGGCGGTTGAAAATTGCGAGTGAAGGGCGGCGAGGGCAAGGCAGGCCAGCGCCGTGATCAGGTGGTTCAATTTTGTTTTCATGTCGGTTTCAGGATTTCATTTGCTTCGTTTGGATGAATTATTGCACTTGCAGCAGGTAAAACTGTTTCGGCACCGCTCGATTCACTGCGTTGGTGAGGGTGAAGGTGAAGCTCCCGTTGGCGCTCCAGATGTTCGCATGGCCACCGGTTTCCACTGACTGCGCGGCAGGGTGAGATTCGTGCTCATCAGCACATAATTGGTCAGGCCCGCAATCCCGTTGGTGCCGGTGATGAACAGATTGGTTTTGGACAGCGTGCTGCCTTTGATGCTGGGTGCGGGCACGACGCTCATGGCCGGGCCGGAAGCGTAAATCGTAAAGCCAAGATTATTTGTCACGATGACAATGGGCGCGTAGCCGCCCACGCTGCCATAAACATGCGCCGGGCTTTGATTGGTGCTGGCCGTGGTGTTGTCGCCGAAATTCCAGTGCCAGCGGGCGATGACATTGTTGCTGCTGTCCAGTCCCGCGCAGTTGAACTGCACCGTCAACGGCGCATAACCGTTGGTCGGACTGGCGGTGTATTGCCGGTGAGAATGTAGGTGTTGATGGCCGGACCGGAGGCGGCCAGCGTCAAGCCCAGGCTGTTGGTCACGATGGTGGCGGTGAAAATGCCGCCGCTGGAATAAATGTGCGATGGATTTTGTGCGCTGCTGTTGGTGTTGTCGTTGAAACTCCAGCTCCATTGGGTGATGGCGCCTCCGTCGCTGTCAACCCGGGCCGTTGAATTGGCGGGCACCGACCGGGGCGTTGGTGGGACTGGCGGTGAATTGGAGGGTGGGCAGCTCCACCGCGCCGATGTCAATCAGGCCGTTCTGTGTGCGCGGATAGCCGCGCTGGTCGTTGGTGAAGGTGTTGCCGGCCACGCTGCCCGCGCCAATGGCGGGCGAGCCGGGTAAGGGCGGCATGGTCTGCGTCGGGCCGCCGTAGTTGCCGAGCGGGGCAAGGTTGGGAGCGGCGCTGATGGGAGTTGTGCCGGCGATGACGTCAGCATTGTAAACTGACTGGACGATGTTTGCGTTACCATAGGCCAAAATTATAATCGTGTTATTGTAAATATCCGCACCCGAATTGGCATTATTTCCCGCGACGATGGAGTTGAAGTTTGGTCAGCGTGCCATTATCTATTTATTGAAAATGCCGCCGCCTCGTAACTGCACTATTTACCGTCAGTGTGCTTTGGTTCACCATGCCAGCGTGTCCGTAGCTGATAATGCCGCCGCCAATGTATTCCGCACTATTTCCAGTCAGCGTGCATTGGTTCACCGACAGCGTGCCCTCGTTAAATATGCCGCCGCGATCGCCGGGACTATTTCCTGACAAGTGCTTTGGTTCACGGTCAACGTGTCATTGTTGTAAATGCCGCCGCCGCCGCCTAAAGACGCACTATTTCCCGACAGTGTGCTTTGGTTCACGGCCATTGCGCCAGTGTTGTAAACGCCGCCACCGAAGCCATTGGCGGCAGACACATTGTTACCGGACACCGTGCATTGGTTCAAAACCAGCGTGCCTCCATTTTAAATGCCGGCGCCGTGGCTGCGAAGCCGGTTGTGACATTTCCCGACAGCGTGCATTGGTTGATCGTCAACGTGCCACTGTTCATATATGCCGGCCGCCACTGTCGTAGAATTGCCATTGGTGATGGTGAGCGAGGTCAGCACGTTAGTAGTGCCGAACACCACATTGAAGACTCCGACGGAGTGATTGCCATCGATCTATGCCGTTAGTGAGTGCGGAGGCATCAATGGTGAGGCTGGTGTTGATCTCAGGGTGCCACTCGTCAGCAGGATGGTCTTCCCGGACAGGTTGGTGGCAAAGATGATGGTCTACGCCGTAGGCATCGTTAATGGCCTGACGCAATGAACCGATGCCAGAGTCGTTGGTGGTGGTGACCAGCGCATTCCCGATACGTGATGGCCGGGCCGGAGTTGGAAAGCGTCAAGCCCAGGCTGTTGGTCACGATGAGGGTGGCGGTGAAAATGCCGCCGCTGGAATAAACATGCGTTGGATTCTGCGCCGTGCTGGTGGCGCCATCGT
>CAVTDA010000090.1:0-13722 GCA_963733285.1 uncultured Acidobacteriota bacterium | reverse complement strand
CGATGGCTCAGCGGACCCTGGGAGCGGCGTGGTTCGTCTCTCTCTCGTGCTACGGCGGCGTTATGCTATGGCTCGGCTTCCGCTATTTTCAGCGTTTTGAAGTTTCTGGAAATATTGCGGGAAGTCAACTCGTGGCTGGTAAACGCCGGTTCCTGCCGGGGGCTTGGGCGGGATGGCTTCGCTGCCATCCTCGTGGCGCAGTTCTTAACCTTGTGCGTAAAGAATTGTGCTTGCTGCGGCCGATTTGGATCTTTGTTTTCCTTTCTGCCGCTGCGTGGCCCCTTTTCAGCCTTATGAGATTCCTTCACCTGCCGCGATCCATAGACAACCTCAAGGACGCGGCAAGCGTCGTTGCCTGCGCTTCCATTGCCATGAGCGTGGTCTTAGCGGGAAGCCTGACCTTGGGAGAAGATCGGAGCCTGGGGACGCGAGCCTGGCATATGACGCTTCCAGTCTCGACCAGGCTTCAGTGGAGCCTAAAACTCGGTGCTGCATTAATGGCCGCGGTCACCGGCGGGTGGCTAATTCCCATTCTCATCTCAAAAAACATTTTCGGCTGGCCGCGCGCGTCTATCGATAGGGAGGATGAATGGGGCTGGCTCATCGCCGTCCTGCTCCTGACGTTGATTGCATTCTGGTGCGCGTCCGCGGTCGATTCCACCCTCGCCGCGGTGATTTGGGTGTTGCCGGTTATCATCACGCTCGCCATCGCGATCGGATTGGCAGGAATGGCCGCATTCAAATCCATGGGCTATTTGACGGCCGCTCTGCATACGTTTGCCAGCGTTCGTTCGGTTGAATGGTATGCGGCGAAATTCTTGGCGAGTTCGGACTGGGGAGTTGATCGAATATTAAAATTAGGGTTGCCGATATCCGCTACCCCGCTACTGCCGCTTCTCCTGTTCGGTGCGTATCAAAGCTTCCATCAATTTCGGGGGCCGGCGCAAAGAGGATGGCAATTTGTGGTCCACATGTTGCTGCCTTTGACCCTAGCCGCATTCCTCTACTTTTTGGGCTGGACGTCGGTGACCGCGTTCAGGCAGCGCGCCATGGGAATGCATTTCGAACTCATGAATTTGCTGAATAACTCTGTTCAAGCGGCCGCAGAAACCACTCCCCTCGTCTCCACGCCGATCCCGCTTCAGCTCGTCGAACCCGAATTCATAGTTCAGCCCGGATTAACATTCGGCCCGAATCTTCCTGAGCTGTGGCGGGAAGATTTCCGGGGCGCGACGCTGACCATTGTTCCGATGAACCCGGCGCCGAGGTCGCCCTACTTATTCAAGTATGCGGCCGAAGGCATTCTTGATAAGGCGCGTTCGTGGCGCGTGGCCACGGTCAAAATGTCGCACGCCTCCGACTGCACGGATTCATTTGAAAGCTGGAGTGAGAAATCCGCCACGTACACCCTCATTGTGCTTTGCAAGTAGTGAATGACTGCAGGTAAGGGGATGGCATTATCCTACCGCCCGAGGCTCGCCGGGGATCTTCTCGCCCAGAGCGTGGAAGCAACAAAGCCGCCTCTTCCGGAAAGCGTCCTGATCATTCCCCGCCTCATCGTCCGCGAGTCGAGCCGGCGGAGAGGCTGAAGGGCGTAACGCCGGCCTTTTCTGGCTGCGGAAAAATGTGTGTGCCGGGTGTAAAGTTCAGGGATTGGCTGGAAGTAGCTTGCAAATGCGCGAATCCGTTTGGAGTGCGGCCGCGAAGCTGCCGCCTTTCTCTTCCCTGTGGGCGCAAGAGCAGAGGCAAGAATCGCCTCTTCAGGCCGAGAGTTAAAACATTCAATACGAGCTGAGTGCACATACCAAGGCGGCAGCTTCGCGGCCGCACTCCAAGGGTTTTTCCGCAGCCTCTTGAGCCCGGTATGCGAAGTGTAGCAGTAACAGTGAGGTCAGGGCTCATCGACGTGCCATGGCCATCCTGGCCATGCCCCTTCACGGGCAGGATGCCCGTGGCACGATTCTGTGCCGACCCCCCGACAAAATCGGGACAAGTTCCCGTCGGCGCTACATCCAGCATAGGACACTACCCGGATTCTTTCAGCGTTGCGCCGGGACCCGTTTTCCCGTATTCTGACGCTATGGATGTACAACTCACCCCGGATCAAAAGGCCTTCGTTCGCCGCGCGATTGAAAGCGGACGGCTGCACTCGGAACAAGACGCCGTGCAGGAGGCGCTTGCCTTGTGGGAAGAACGCGAGCGGCAACGGGCGGAATTTCTTCTGACCCTCGACGACGCCAAGGTCTCGCTTGCACGTGGCGAGGGCCGGGCGATCACGCAGGAATCCATGCGCCAGCTTGCCCAGGAAGTGAAGGAGCGCGGGCGCGCGCGCCTGCTCGCTGAACTTACCGCATCCCGCTAAGGGCACATCGCGTATCACCCCGCGCCGAAACCGATCTTGACGATATCTGGCTATACGTCGCGAAGGAAAGCGGCAGCGTCGAGATTGCCAACCGTTTAATCGACACCCTTACCGACCGCTTTTTCATGCTGGCGGGCTTTCCCCATGCCGGCCGTTCCCGCGATGGCGATTTCGGCTCTGGATGCCGCAGCGTGGCGGTGGGTGAGTATGTCATCGTTTACTGTGTTGAAAACGTGGATGTGCTGATCCTTCGCGTCGTACATGGCCGCCGCGATCTCGATGCTCTTTTCGACCAATGAAGCCCACCCGGTTGTTAGAGGTTTTTCAAACCACCGAGGCACAGAGGCACCGAGAAGGCCCACGGCCAGAAAAGGTCTCCCGCCATTAAGCGGGGCCTTTGACGATTGCAAATCCCTTGGCAACGGGGTGGCGTGCGAGGGGTCGATGAATTTGCTAGACTCCCTCGATGGAAGTTCGGTCGCAAAAACCCTATTGGGACGGTGTGGCGGGCGAAAAACGCTTCGCGCATCCCTTGCGGCTTAATTGGCTGGCATCGCATTTCCTGCCCGCGCAGGCGATTCTCGACTGCGGATGCGGTTACGGCCGGCTCCTTGGCGAGCTTACACAGAATGGATACCGTAACGTCGTCGGAGTGGATTTCTCCGATGGAATGCTGAGACGGTGCCGTCAGCTCGCCCCAGGTTCGACCCTTGTTCAAGCGGAGGGGGAAAAGCTCCCGTTTATGGACGGCTCTTTTGACGCCGTGCTCCTATTGGCGGTGCTTACCTCCATGCCGATGGAAAATCAACAGCGCGCCTTATTTTCCGAACTACAACGCATTCTCCGCAGGGGCGGCCTTATCTACATCAGCGATCTGCTGCTCAACACAGACCGCCGGAACGTAGACCGTTACGAACGGTTTGCTGGGCGGTTCGGCACATACGGCATATTTGAGCTTCCCGAAGGAGTGATTGTCCGCCACCACACGGAAGAGTGGATCCAATCCCTGGCTGCTGCATTCGATTGCCTTGCGTATGAGACTTTTACCGCGAGAACGATGAATGGCCACTCTTCGGCGGCATTTCAATATCTGGGCCGGTTGCGATAAGCAGGTTCGCGCACAAGAACCTCAGGTGGCTCTTGGCGCCGAGGGGGTACTCCACAAAAGCATCGTAACAGAGGAAGGATCAAAGGGCAAAGCTATGGCCAGGCGCGTCGGACGAAGCCCTAGGGGACGGGGACAGTGTCTGTCCCTGTTCTCGATCCAGCCCCAGGTATTCATTGATACAACTCCGCGGATGGCAGACCGGCAAAAATACCGCCGCCCACAACCAATACACTCCCATTCGGGAGCAGGGTTGCGGTGTGTCCCGAGCGCCCGATCTCCATCGCACCGGTAATGCTGAAAGCGCCGGCTACCGGATCGTAGACCTCCGCGGTGGAATTATCGTCGCCGCCGCCTGCTACCAGCACTTGCCCGCCCGGTAACAGCGTTGCTGTATGGAAAGTTCGGGCTTCGGCCATTGATCCGGTAACCGAAAAGGATCCAGTAGAGGGGTCGTAAACTTCCACAGTTGCGGTCGGATGCAAATCACTTGTGCCTGTGGAGGTTGTGCCGCCGACGATCAGCACCCTGCCGTCGGCGAGAAGGGTTGCCGTATGTTGTTCGCGGGCCGTCGCCATTGCGCCGGTCATTGTGAAGGCGCCCGTGGCGGGGTCGTAGACTTCCGCCGTGGCAACCGGGGCTGATGTCGACGTTTGGGCACCACCCACAATGAGCACCTTGCCGTTTTGGAGAAGCGTAGCGGTGTGCAGGAAGCGCCCCGCGGCCATGCTTCCCGTTGGTGTGAAAGTGCCTGTGCTGGGATCATAGAGTTCGGCGCTGGCCATGCCCGTTCCAGTTGGATCTTGATCGGCCCCTCCTGCAATCAGGACTTTGCCGTTCGCCAGCAAGGTCGCGGTATGATCCCCGCGGTTGGCCGTCATGTTGCCCGTCGCGCTGACAACACCAGCGGCCGAGTCGAAGAGTCCTGCCCCGTTGTCTGAGATGCTACCTCCGTAGTCCCAAACAGAGTTTAGAAAGCCCCCTGCCAGCAAAACCTTTCCGTTTGGCAATAGGGTCGCGGTGTGACCGAATATCCCTACGCCATCCTCTCCAACGACTTCAGTAAACGTGCCCGTGCCAGCGTCGTACACTTCGATCGATGTGAGGCCCACATAGCCGGTTGCATTGCTGTAGGCGGTACTGTTTGAGCCGTACGCCACGAGCACCTTGTTATCCGGTAGCAAGGTGGCAGTGTGCAGGCCCCGCGCCTCGTGGAGACTCCCGGTAGGCGTAAATCCACTGGAAGAGGTCGTCACGGTAACGGTAGCACTCGCGGTGACCGTCGTTTCCTCGGTACTGGTGGCGACGACATGATAGAAGCCGACAGCAGCCGGCGCGGTATATTGTCCGGCGCTGTTGATCAGCCCCCGCAGCGCTCTCCGGAATTGTGAAATTTACCGCCGTATTGGTCAGGCCTGAGACGGTTGCCGCGAACGTCCGCGACCCAGCAGGACGCAGTGTAACCGCCACAGGATCAATCGTTACCTGGGGCATCGGAACAATCACTACGGCTGCGCCAACGACGGCCGAATTGGCCTGGCTGGTGGCTATGACATTAAAGGTGCCAGCCCCATTTTGTGGAGGCGTGTAGAGGCCCGCACTGTCGATCGTACCGCCAGAGGTTTCTTCCACGCTCCACGTGACTGCAGTGTTGGTGGCTCCGGTGACCTTGGCCGTAAAGGGTTGTGTCGCATCTCGTAACAGCGTGACGGATCCGGGCGTGACTGTCACGCTTACGAGCGGAGGCGGAGTAGGAGCAGGCGAAGAGGTTGAACTTCCGCCGCATCCCCAAAGTCCGAATGCCGCGGCGATCGTCAGCGCCAAGGCGATCCAATGAAATCTCGCGTTCGGGAATGATCTAGATGGCCCAAGTGTGCGTAAGTATCGCATGTTGCACCTTAGCCGGAATTTCCGTTTTCAGTTTTTGGCCCTTAGCCGAAATCTACACCCGTCCGCCTCTAATTTCAAGGTCCAGTCGAATTTTTAGTGCGGGGTGCTTGCAGGGTCCTTGGGCTCTCCGGGAGATCAAAACTGCCCGTTCCGTAGCCTGGGAAAGCACATTGCCCTGCAAACCTTAAATTGTGTTCAGCGGTGGTCTGGGGTATTTTATCAGTGGGTAGAAAGTTCAAATTGAAAATTTCAACCAGGGTATTCCGCGCGCCTCGGGACGCCAGATTCCGCACACCCTTCTAAGGGCAAAGCGTTCCAAGGTGGGGAACAATAAAGGAGGCAGATCATGTGCATCCGTCGCTTCACTCAATTGCTAGCGCTACCATTTTGTTTTGTCTTCCTGACCGGCTTTGCCGCTGCTCAGGGCGATAGTCCACTCAAACTTGACATCGTTGGAATAATGCCGGGAATGCCGGCCAGGCAAGCGGTGCAGGCGATGAAAGCCGACAACCCACGCCTGGCGCTGACCTCCGCAACCTACAAGTATGAGGGGTTCAACGATCCGCTGGTCGCCACCGTGGCCGGCAATGACGCGCCCGCCACGATCAACGAATCCGTCCACCGAGCCTCGGAGCATGTTCAAATCCTGCTCACCATGCCTCCCAACCACGAAGAGGTGTGGGGCGTAACCCGCTCCTTCAGTTTCCCGATGGCGGAACGGCCGTCGATGCAAACGGTCGTTGATGCGTTGCGAAAGAAATATGGTCCGGAGACGGTTTCCCCTCGTCCCCTGAACTACCAGAGCTTTGTTTGGATTTACGACGCGCAGGGCAGACCCCTGGGGCCGCGGGGCGTACAATTGAACAGGGTATGCGCCGGCACGCTGGCCATTTATGCGGGTGACGCAAAAACCGCGATCAATGCCGACATCGCCAGCCCGCGGGCGTGGCCGCCTGAATGCACGTCGATCATCGTCGTGAATGCCAACATTCAGGGTGTCCCCATTGCGGACAACCAGACTCGCGGCCTCAGCGATGGACGTCACTCTGTTCGATGGAGGGCGGTACCGCACGGCGCTGGCTGCGACGCGCGCGGCGATCCTGAATGCCGTCCATGCGCGCGAGCAGAAACAGGTTGACGATGCCAACAAGCACCCGGCGCCCAAGCTATGACGGGGTCCGGCCGCGCCGCGCATGACGGCGCCCCTCGAGCCAATAAATTTTGCAGCCGAAAATACGATCTGCCATCAAAAAAGGCACTGGGCATCGGTATGCCGAGGTGGTTGGAGTACGGGATATCGGAGGCGAACTGTCAGGCGATGGGGAAACAACAATTGTCGATTAAACGCTATCAATGCAGATTTGGCGGACGACGCGGAGACGCGGCTCGACAAGAAGGCGACGGGGGTGAATAATATCGCTTACTGATGCAACCAGGCGCTACGGGAGGCCGATTTGGCGGTTCGGATAAAGGATATCGCGAGGGACCTCGGGGTCTCTTCGATGACGGTTTCCAAGGCCCTGCGCAACCAGTTCGATATCGGCGAGGAGACCCGCAAACGCGTCATCAAGCGGGCGGAGGAGTTGGGTTACCGGCCCAATCTGGTGGCGCGGGGGCTTATCACCAAGCGCACTTACATGATTGGGATGGTCATTCCCGACCTGATGCACTCGTTTTTTGCCGAGGTGATCAAAGGCGCGGCAAAGCGGATCAAGTCGCACGGGTACCATGCGGTTATCGTGGACTCGGAAGGGGACGCCGATTCCGAAATGGGCGAAATTGCAGCACTGCTGTCACATAATATCGATGGACTCATCATCGCTTCGGCTCAAAGTGACGGGCGTTGGCTTCGGCGAACTCTGGGGAAAAACAAGATTCCCTGCGTTCTGATCGACCGAACGCTTTCCGGCCTGAAAGCGCACTATCGTGGGGGTTGACGACGTGGAAATCGGCGCCATGGCGACCTGGCATCTGATCGACCAGGGCTGCCGGCGGATCGCCCACCTCCGGGGCCCGGCGATTTCCAGCGCCGATGGCCGCGAGCAGGGCTACCGCCGCACGATGGCCGAGCACGATTTGGAAGTCTTGCCCGGTTACGTCGTCGCCGGACAACACCAGGACACGACAGGGCACGAAGCCATGGTGCAACTGCTGGATCATAGTTCCCGGCCCGACGGGGTTTTTTGCTATGACGACCAGGTGGCCTCCGGCGCCATCTCGGCGATCGTCGAGGCGGGGTTGAACGTGCCGGGCGACATCGCGGTTATCGGCGTCGGCAATGTTCATTACTCCAGCCACCTGCGCGTCCCGCTCTCGACCATCGATCAGCGCAGTACGGTGATCGGCGAGACTGCCGGCGACCTCCTCGCGCAGAGTATGGAATCCAAAACACCGTTACGTCCGGAAAATGTCCTGATTACCCCACGCCTCATCGTGCGCGATTCGAGCCTGCGGAGAGGGTGACGGGCGTGACGCCGGGCTTGACAGCCTGCGGAAAAACTTGGGATTCGCAACGTAGCGGCGGCGGAACTTGTCCCGATCCGATCGGGGTGCCGCCACAAACCTAACCGCGTCAACCGTGCAGTGGCGGGGTAAACCCGCCGCCACGTTTTTTCTGCATCCTCTTAAGCCCGCCATGTGATCTGTAGCGCTGACCTTCAGGTCAGCAGGTGCCGACCTGAAGGTCGGCGCTACGTCCAGAGCTTTCTCAGTGTCCCAGTGTCTTGGTGGTTCAACGATTGATCAAACCACTGAGGCACAGAGGCACTGAGAAGGCCAACGGAAAGCGAAAACAATGACATCGCTGGCAGATATCGGCCTGCCGTTTCGCCGGGAATCCCAGCTCACAGTGCGCGGAGCCATTCGAGCATCATTTCCGATCGGGCGGTGGGAACGCCCTCGGCCCAGACACACTCATCGTCATGGCGAAAGAGAAAAACCGCTCCATTTGCAGCCGATCCGATGAATTCATCGGGGCTCGAGCGCTTGCTCTCAGTGAGGTCGGGATACTTTTGCGCCAGCATCGTGTGGTAATCGCGAAAGAATTGCCGGGCCTGGTCAGGGCTTGACCAACGGACGCGGGCAACCAGCGCGTAATCGTCGCCGCCGGAGCGCTCGTAAAGCAGATAGCGGTCGGCGAGCCATCCGGGCGTGAGTTCCTTGGCCTCGTCCTCGGAAATCAGTTGCCCAATCAACCCGTAGTAGCCCAATTCACCCATCCTATTCCCCGTCAGGTAATGGAACTCGTGCGCGCCCTCAAGAGCCGGCGGACGGGGTAAATCCACCTGGGGGAAATTTTGGTGATTGAGGTAGGTCGGGGGATCGAAGATCTCTTTCGTATTCTCCGGCGGGTTTTCAAAAAGATCGCGCAGACCTTTCCAGCCCTGAAGTTGAAGCTCCGCCTGGGTAAATCCCAATCCCTGAAAATAAGGGAACATGAGCTGATAGCGGAAGAAGAACGGGGCGCTGGAAAGGTCCGGGGAGCCCGCAAGCTCCACGCCCCCGAGCGATTCGATCAGAGGAGTCAGCGACGGAACCTGCCCTAGATCCACCCCACCCATGGCCTGCTGCATCATGGCCGCGGTGGCCGAGCCTTCCACCACGGCCTGGCGCGCCGCCGACGCATCGTCATCATCGGGGGTGCCATGCATGTAACTCTCAAGGTCAAAGTTCTGGTCCTGAAGCGCGTGCGTCAGCTCGTGGGAGAGCGTCATGGCCTGCATCTCCGGCGGAACCCAATCGGCAATGAACATGGTCTTGAGCTTGGGGTCGTAAAAGCCCGCAGCTTGTTCGGTCAGGAGCTTGACGACGAATTGTTCCAAGTTGAAATCGCGGGGAACAACGCCCAAAGCGCGCACCAGAGCTTCCTGCGCATGCAGTTGTGCCGGCGTCATCTCATCGCGCATGTTTTGCTTGATGTATTGTTCCACCTCGGCGCGGTTGACCACCTGCTTGTGAAGCTCACCCTTGATCGGCAGGCCGGTAATCCGGCTCATCTGCTGAAGCATGTCGTCGGTCTGGGCGAGGAGGTCCTGAACCGACGACTGCTGGGCGGCGGCCGGAGGCGCAAGGAGAAATGAGCGCGATCCCAGGACGAGCAAGGTCATCCGGGCATTAACGATGCTTGAGATCGCGAGCCTGAGTTGGAGAGTTTCATTATCATATGGGTAGGCAGTTTGACCGGCTTCACCATCGAGACTATCATAAAATCGGCGCGAGCAAGCCGGGTGATCGCTGCCTCGTCCTAGCGCTCCGCAATTTGGGGCCGGCAGGGACGGGGGAGAGGAAAGTCCGAACTCCGCAGGGCAGTGTGCTCGCTAACGGCGAGGGCCGCAGGGGGATTCCTGGTTCGCTGGGACGTACGCCTGAGGTACGGAAAGTGCCACAGAAAATATACCGCCAGGCCGGCGCCTTCGGGTGGTCCGGCAGGGTGAGGGTGAAAAGGTGCGGTCCCGGGTCGCCGGGAATTAAAGTAAGAGCGCACCGCCTCGGTGGTGACACCCGAGGCATGGTAAACCCCACACGGAGCAAGACCAAATAGGAGGGGAGGGGCTGCCCGTCCCGTTATAAACCCTCGGGTAGGTCGCTGGACTCCGTGAGCAATTGCGGAGCTAGATGAATGATCGCCATCCGTCAACCGACGGATACAAAATTCGGCTTACAGGCTTGCTCGCGCTTTTTTCGATCGAATTCGCAACCGGTATTCCTCCAAAGTTCCCCACCCTGCGTAAATTCAAAATCCGACCATTTTGCACTTCTTCAGCAAAAATGTCCGAAGTCGCGGTTTTCAACGATAAGTAACCCATCGCCCGACTCCGCAAGGCGTATAATGATCCTACCGAAGTTCGTCCTCGCCCCTTCGTCCGCGCGATGACGGCACTGCGTATTGATGACATTGCAGAGCCCGTCGAAATTCCAAAGGAGTCCGCCATGATTGGTAAACCTGAAGTCATAAAAGTCCTGCAAGAAGCATTGACCGACGAGTTGGGCGCGGTGCATGGGTATATCCTGCACGCGGAGATGTGCGAGAGCTGGGGTTACAAAACCCTTGCCGGCGCCACGACGAAACGCGCCATCGAAGAGATGAAGCACGCCGAAAAGCTCATCAGCCGCATTCTCTTTCTCGAAGGGAAACCGGATGTGCAGACGCTGCCCAAGATTCAAGTGGGGAATGACGTTGAATCGCAATTAACCATCGCCTTAAAAGACGAAACCGGGGCCATTTTCAGCTACAACCAGGGGGCCGGCATCTGCACCAAGGCGGGCGACAACGCTTCGGCCGACCTGCTGAAAGGCAATCTGGCGGACGAGGAGCGCCACGCCGATTACCTGGAGACGCAACTGAGCCTCATCAAACACCTTGGGATAGCGAATTACCTCGCGCAAAATCTAGCAGCGTAAGGATTTAGGCCCGGGAGCAGCCTCGTCCACTTCGCCTGAAAGGGGCGCCATCGGCTTTTCCCCCCTCCGATTGCGATAAGAGGCTAGAATTTGAAGGACCTTTCTTTGCAATCGGATAGGGTGTCGGTGTTGACCAAGCCAAATCGTAAAGTGGCCGCGACGGTTCGTCAGGTGCTGGTAGCGGCAGCAATCCTGCATTTGTCCCCTGCCAGCGCGTGGGCGTGGGGGTGCGAGGCCCATCAGGCGGTGGCCATCCTAGCCGAAAACCACCTGAATCGCCATGCCCGCGAGGAAGCGTACAAGCTCCTCGAAAGCGTGCCCATCGATCCCGCATTGCAGAGCCGGTGCCGCGCCCAGGTTCCCGACCCGATCGTGGATTCCGCATCCTGGGCCGACGATATCCGCAAGTTCCGTCCGGAAACGAGCGCCTGGCACTATATTGATATTCCGCTCGACGCGCCCCGAGGCGATCTGGCGGAATTCTGCCCGGCATCGAGAGGATGCGTCACCCGCGCCCTCGCTCAGCAGATCGAATTGCTGCGTAACCCTTCCAATCCGCGTGAGGTGCGAGCCGACGCCTTGCGCTTCGTCATCCATCTGGTCGCGGATCTTCACCAGCCGCTGCACTGCGCTACGAACAACGACATGGGGGGAAATTGCGTGCCGGTCGATTTCCTCGGCGAGGCTCCCATCGAGAAGAATCTGGAGTCCGAGTCCTACTCGCCCAACCTGCACAGCATTTGGGATTACAACCTCGTCCACCAAATTATCGGCAGGATGACAGTCGAGCAGTGGGCGGACTCGCTCGACCGGAGATTCCGCTCGCAGGAGGAAGACTGGCAGAAGGCGGGGGTGAATCTGGAGGATTGGACCTGGGCGGGGCACGCATTGGCCAAGAGCGTCGCCTATGGAAAACTGCCCGTGGCAATTCCGGCGGAAAATGAGGTTCCGGTCAGCGTATGCAGCGATGATCGCCACGTCTCCCGGCGCATGTTGCGGCTCCATGAAAGAGTTTCGCGGCAATACGTGGACGCCGTGGAGCCTACCATCGACGAGCAGATCGCGAAGGCCGGGGTGCGCCTGGCGATGATTCTGAATCAGATTTGGCGGTAACTCAGTCTCCGGCAAAGCCGGAGGATTTGCCGTGGGTGGCCCCTGAAAGAGGCTCAACCGCCACCGTCGGCAAAAGACCCTCATCCGGCTTCGTACCTCAGCCACCTTCTCCCCTGGGAGAAGGTTAGGGAATTTTTGCGGCGGTGCCGCCGCGATAGTCCCTCCTCGATTGAGGAGGGGTGGCGCCTATGCGCCAGGGTGGTCTATCCCAACGCGCGAACTCCCGCGCCACAAGCAATTTCCCTCTCCGGGGGAGAGGGTGGCCGACGGAGGAGGTCGGGTGAGGGGTCTCTTTCGGTTTTTGGCATCTACTCCCCTAACCGTCGAACCTTTGTTGCCTCCCCGGCAGAGCCAGGGATCTCCCTCAGGGATTAGCTATCGTGGAACAAGAGGATTGAATGCTAGCCGCGCTCATCCGCCGTCGGCAGAAAACGCGGCGGACGGCGATGTTGAGTGGCTTGTTCGAAGGCATAGGCGAGTTTGATGAGCGTCGGCTCGCTCCAGGCGCGGCCGAAGAACGAGAGTCCCACCGGCAACCCTGAAATGAATCCCATGGGAACGGTAATGTGGGGATATCCCGCCACGGCGGGAGGCGTGGAGTCGCCGCCGAGATCGTGGTCGCCGTCGATGTGGTCGGTCAGCCATGCGCGGCGCGCCCGTGGGAGCCATCAGCGCGTCGAGCTTGTACTGATCCATGACCGCGTCGATGCCCTGCGCACCCATGAGCTTTTTGCTTTTCTCCAGCGCGTCCAGATATTCCTTTTGCGTCAAATCGCCTTTCCCCTGCGCCTTCAAAAATAAATCCTGGCCGAAGAAGGGCATTTCCCGGCCGTGGTGCAATTGGTTGAACTCGATCACTTCCTGAAGCGTCTTCACCGTGGCTGTGCCTCCGAGCCCGGCCAGGTAAGCATTCAAGCCCGCTTTGAATTCGTCAGTAGCACTTCCTCTTCTGCGTCGCCGAGCTGATCGAGCGTGGTGATATCGGCAGGGTCCACGACAGTCGCGCCCTGACGCTTGATTTCTTCGATTGCGTCCCCGAGTAACCTATCGACTGCATCGTGAAAGCCGCAGAGCTTGCGCACCACGCCGATGCGCGTTCCGGCTAACCCTTTAACATCAAGGAATGCAGTGAAATCCGTTGGCCCTTTGCCGCGAGAGCTGAGGGTTGCGGAATCGTCATCGTCGATGCCCGCCAGTGCCCCCAGTAAAATCGCGCCATCGGTGACGGTCCGAGCCATGGGGCCTGCGGTATCCTGGCTGTGGGCGATGGGAATGATTCCAGCGCGACTCACAAGTCCCACCGTCGGCTTGATTCCAACGATGCCGTTGTTGTTGGCCGGTGAGACGATGGAACCGTCGGTTTCCGTACCGACCGCAAGAGCGCAGAGGTTCGCGGCCACGGCAACGCCGGAACCGGAACTCGAACCGCTGGGATTGCGATCGAGAGCGTAGGGATTGACCGTCTGGCCTCCGCGCGCGCTCCAGCCGCTCGAGGCGTGCGACGAGCGGATATTGGCCCACTCGCTCAGGTTGGTTTTTCCAAGGATCACCGCGCCCGCATCCCGCAGCTTTTTCGCCACCATGGCATCCTTGGGCGGGACCGATCCACCAGCGCCAGCGAGCCCGCCGTGGTCTGCGGTCGTGCGTGGCAATGTTGTCCTTGATCAGGACCGGGATGCCATGAAGCGGGCCGCGAGGACCTTTTGTCCGCCGCTCGCGATCAAGTTCGTCGGCGATGGAGAGCGCGTCGGGATTCAACTCGATGACGGAATTGACCGCAGGCCCGTGCTTATCCACTGCGTCGATGCGCGCCAGGTATTTCTCGGCGGCACCCTCCGCCGACGCCAGTTTT
>CAVTDA010000089.1:0-30841 GCA_963733285.1 uncultured Acidobacteriota bacterium | reverse complement strand
ACTCGGAGGGGCGAGGGATATTGAAAACAAGTGAAGAGACGCGGACCACAAAGGCGGTGGTTCGCGCTACACGGTTTTGCCCCCCTTCGCTGGTCCCCCGACACTCCCGCGCAACGTTTATCGGGGGTTTTGAGCCGTGGCATGAATTTATTTCGAGCGGGTGAGGGGTCACTTCCGGCCCTTTTGAGCGGCCAATTTCTAAACCCTCGGACTTTGCCGGAGGATATTTACTAGTGCCTAGTTGCATAAATAGGCGAAATTATTCCCGCCCGAGGAAGGGCGGGGCTTCAGCCCCGCCGCCCTCAAGCTGACGCGCTATAAGGCCTTCAGGCCCTGAAGCCTAATCACTTCAGGGGCTAAAGCCCGTAAAATTTTCTCTCCAGCTACGGTGGGACTAAAGTCCCGCTCTTCCATCCACCGGCAAATATTGTCGCGAACTTCTGCAAGTTAGTACTGGCCCCATTTTCAGTGCGCAGGACCAGCGCCCAAAATAGTTGTGGCGCGGAATGAGGTCATAACTCAAAATGTGATTCCAGTGGCAGCCATGAGTGACAAATCTCAAACCGAGCTGGTCAAAGGCCTGGGCGTTTTCGGCGCGACCTCGGTCGTGGCGGGGACGATGATTGGGACCGCGATTTTCGTGGTTCCGGGCATCATGCTCCAGCAGGTGGGAACGCCGGCGATGGTTCTGCTGGTTTTTCTCGCCGCTGGGGTGCTCAGTCTTTTCGGGGCGCTCGCCTATGCCGAACTCGGAGCGGCGTTGCCCGAGGCGGGCGGCGAATTCGTTTACATCCGCCACGCTTACGGTCCTCTGTTCGGTTTTCTCTACGGCTGGACGCAATTCATCATCGCCAAGACCGCTTCCATTGCCGCCATCGCGACGGGGTTTGTCCTCTACCTGGCTATTTTCTTTCCTCGATTGCACGAAATCTTTTGGGCGGCATCCATCAAGTTCGGTGGACACAGCCTCAATCTCCATTTAACCGGACTTCAGCTCGGCGCCACCTTGATGGTGATCCTTCTCTCCGGACTCAACATCCTGGGAGTCCGCCGCAGCGGCGCGATCCAGACGCTTTTCACCGCTTCCAAGCTGTTGGTCCTGGCCTTCCTCATCGTGTTGGGCCTCGCCTACGGGCACGGCTCGTGGCAGGGATTTTCCACGCTCCTCCCGACGGGCAGCCACGGCGGATTGCTCACGGCGTTTGGCGTGGCGACGGTTTCCGCTCTCTGGGCTTACGACGGATGGAACAACCTTAGTATGGTGGCAGGCGAGGTCAAGAATCCTCAGCGGAATATCCCTTTGGCGCTGATCGGTGGAGCGCTGCTGGTGCTCGTCGTCTACATTCTCGCAAACCTGGCGTATTTCCACGTTCTGCCCGCGTCGCAGGTTGTCGGCACCAAGACCGTGGCTTCGGACGCGGCGCGCCGCTTCCTCGGCAACGCCGGCGGTTCCTTCATAGCCATCGGCGTGATGATTTCCACCTTCGCCACGCTCAATGGATCGATTTTGGCCGGCTCGCGAATCCCCTTCGCCACGGCGCGTGAAGGTCTGTTTCCGGAGGCGCTGGGCCGGCTCAATCCGCGCTTTCACACTCCCGCCATCGCTTTGGTGGCGCAGGCCGTCATCGCGGGGCTGTTCACGCTGACGGGCGAGTACGAATCGCTCTATACCAAGGTGATTTTTTCCGAGTTCCTTTTTTACGCCCTGTGCGCCGCCGGAGTCTTCATCCTCCGCCGCCGCGAGCCGGACTTGCCGCGCCCCTATCGCACCTGGGGATATCCACTTGTCCCCGCGCTTTTTGTTATTCTGTCGATGGCCCTGCTGGTGAACACCTTTGTGCAGCAGCGCGCCGACTCGTTATGGGGAGTCGTGCTGGTGGCGAGCGGCATCCCGGCGTATTGGGTCTGGAAGGCATGGGCGCGCCGGTCTTCATGAAAAGAATCGGGATAATCGAAGTTCGAGAAGGGTTCAGCGCTGGAGGCCGGTTACCGGCCGGAGCATGGCGCAGCGCCGTTCAGCACCATTCCCCAGTTGCCTCCCGACCCCTACCCCCCAAATTAAATTTTATTTCCGTTCTTTTTTTTCTCCTCATTTTTGCCACAGCGGCAACTGCCGCTTCGGAAAATTTGCACAGGCATCACAATGCAACTTTAGCCTCGCCGGTCGATGCTGCGTTGGCAAAAGCTCGTGACCGCGTCTTAACCGCGAGTCCCCTTGCGATGTTCTACTACTCCGACGATTCCCTCGGAATGCCCTCGCTCGTCGCGCACGCCGGCTCGATAACCGTGATTGCTCCCCAATGTTTCGGACTCGATCAGGACGGAACGCTTCACGGCCAGCTTCCCGCGGGAGTTCTGGAAGCCGCACGCCGCGCCGGTCTTCCCCTGATGCCGCTTGTCACCAATCCCGGTTTCGATCGAGCCACCGCGCACGCGTTGTTGCACAATGTTCATGCCCAGCAGCACGCCATCAATTCGCTGGCTGAAATCGCCGCGCGCGACCAGTACGTGGGCTGGCAACTTGACTTTGAAGGCTTCGACCCCGCGGATAAGCCTGCCTACACGCGCTTCGCGGCGCGAGTCGCGGCGCGGCTGCATCGCGATCACCGGCTATTGAGCGTCGCCGTGGTGCCGCGATTTTCCGACGTCTTCCCCGACAACGCACTGCCCGGTTTCCACACCGGCGAGTGGGGCGCGGCTTACGATTATCGCGGCCTCGCGCGCGTGGCGGACTATCTCGTGTTGATGGCCTACGATCAGCACACCTCCCTGACTCCGCCCGGTCCGGTGGCAGGATATGATTGGGTGAGCGCCGCGCTCGATTATGCCTGCCGCTGCGTGCCACCCTATAAATTGATTCTCGGCGTTCCGCTCTATGGGCGCGAGTGGGTTGAGTCCTCCCACGGCACGATGGCTCGCAGCCTCACCTTCGACGACCTGAAGGATTATCTCGACAATCCCGCGACCGACCACTCCTGGGACGAGCTGTTTCGCACCACGCGGCTGCAATTGCGTGTCGCCGAAGAGCTGCGCACGGCCTGGTTTGACGACGCGCGCAGCTTGCGTGAAAAACTGAAGCTGGTGGAAACTTACCATCTGCGGGGATATGCTGCCTGGCGCTTGGGCGTGGAAGACCCCGAATTCTGGCAGCCCCGGCAGCAGTGATCGCGAACTTTGGGAGATGAGGCATGCGGTTTCGTGCGGTTCTGTGGATTTTGCTGGTGGCATCTACGGTCATCGGCGCTCGCGGCCAGGAGCACTCCTGGATTGTCGTGTCCAGTGACAATCTCGACAGCCGCATCGAACATCAACTGAACGTTCTGGCAGCGCACGACCAGGCGCTGATCCGCATCGTGACGGCGGGCTCGGAAACAGCGGCGACCGCTCCGGAAACCGGCGGCCTGCTCATCGAACTGGAGCAGGAGAAAAACGCCGATGCGTTCCTCGGCGTTCTTCAAAAATATTCGGGCTCGGCCGAAGTTGCTCCCAGCGCGGCTTTGGCTGCCGATGGTTACATCCTCGAAGCCGCGTATCCGCGCGGCGCCGCGCCGGATCGTCTGCACATTACCGCCAACACCCCGCGCGGATTTCACAATGCCCTGTTGAGAATCCCCGATTTATTGGCAATCGCACCCGCAGATCTTTCGCGCGACCTGATTCCTCGTCCGCAATCGGTGAAAGTTGAAAGAAGCGGTCTTAGCGCCGTGATTGCGGATTACCCCTCGTTCCCGGAGCGCGGCGTCGTGGAGGGATTTTATGGGACGCCATGGTCGCCTCACGACCGCACCGACATCCTGCGGTTTGAGGGTGACCACAGCATGAACGTGTACTATTACGCGCCCAAGGATGATCCCTATCATCGCAAGCTCTGGCGCGAGCCCTACCCGCCCGAAGCACGCCAGCAGTTGAGCGGGCTTGTTTCCGCCGCGGACCGCAATTTCGTGGATTTCTGTTTCGCCATCAGCCCCGGCCTTACGATGACGTATTCGAGCGATGAGGATTTCCGCGCCCTGGCCGGCAAGCTCGACAGTGTCGGAAAGCTTGGCGTCTCATGCTTCGCACTCTTTCTCGATGACGTCCCGCAGGACTTGCAAAACGATCAGGACAAGGCGCAATTCAAAACGCTGGCCCAGGCGCATGTCTATTTGGTGAACAAGCTGTTCAGGTATCTGAAGGCGCAATTCCCGCAAAATCGTTTGATGGTCACGCCCACCGTTTACACCAATGAATGGGGAAGCCGCGACTACATTCAGGAGTTCGGGGCGGGAACGGACCCCGGCGTTTCCATCGCCTGGACCGGGCCCAAGGTGCTCTCTCCGTCGATTTCCGTTGAGCAATCCCGCGAATGGGGCGCGTATCTCCACCGGCCGCCGCTGATTTGGGATAACTTTCCCGTGAATGACGGCACGCCCTGGTGCCGCTACTTGGGGCCACTCATCGGCCGTGATGCGCACCTGCCCGGCGCTGTCGAGGGGCTCGTTTCCAATCCCATGATTGAGCCCCATGCCTCGATGATTCCCCTCGAAACGATTGCCGATTATTTGTGGAATCCCTCCGCCTATGATCCGGCCCAATCGGAAACCCACGCGATCGAAAGCCAGTACGGCCCGGACGCGCCGCGCCAGCTCGAACCATTTCTGAAGGTTTATGGGGAGTATTACTGGGATGATGGAAATTTCACCGCGCTGTTTCGCGAGCGCCGGCGGCCCATCGACGTTGCGAAAATGCGCGCGCAACTGGCGAAGATGAATTCAGCGCTCGATCGCCTGCGTTACCAACGCCGCCTGGAGCCACTCTTGAGCGAGCTGGACCCCGCGATCAAGCGCGCCACGGAGCGCCTGGATGAGGTGGAAGCTGATCCTGCCTTCCGTCAACTGCCCGACGGCACGTTGCAATGGGACGAGAATTACGATGTCCTCTCCGCCTATCATCTGGCGCAGTCTCCCAACCTCGACGGGGATTTTTCCAAGTGGGTCAACGGCCCGGTTTACCGGCTCGATGACCGCTCACAGGTGACGAGGGGCGCCAAGCTGTGGAACGGCCCGCAGGATCTCTCCGCGCGAGTGGCGCTGGCGTGGGATTCAAGCTACTTCTACGTGGGAGTTGACGTCACGGCCCCGGATCTCTACCAGCCCCATTTCGCGCGTGGAATTCAGAACGGCGATACGTTTGAATTGTCGATCGAGACGGGCTTTCGAAAGAATTTTCTCGCCCACGATCCCACGGGAGACGAGTATGCGCTTTACTTCAGTCCCGGAAATTTCTCCGGGGTGCTGCCCAGCATTTTCTCCGATGAGGATTATCTGCCCCCGCGCGCGCAGCCTCACGATTATATGAAGGAGATTTTTACCGCTTGGAAAAGAACCGCTCACGGCTATTCCGGGGACATCGCCATTCCCGTGACCTTCTTTGCAGGCGCCAAGCTCGCAGCGGATTTTGAAGTGGGATTGGGATTCAGGGTTGAAAGGGTTCTGCCCCCGTCGCGTCCCACCGACCCTGAAGATCTGGAGCGCATCGTGTTGCAGCCGAAAAAGGACCACCTCTTCCGTCTCAGCACGGCTAATCCTTCGTCTTTCCCTCGCCTGATCCTGAAGGAAGATAAACCCTAGGCAATACGAGTTGATCTACTGCGCCCCGCCGTTTCCCTCTGCAACTTTCTTCTCCAGGGCGGGCAGCAGGTATTGGGTCACAAACTCTTCGTATTGGTTTTGCGCCTGGGTGGTAATCGGCACGGTTGTCAAAGGCCCCCCGTCCGCGGAAGCTTCCAGATAGAGATCGCCGGTCCTCCCAAATGATCCCGCGTCGCTTTTGATGAATTTGGCCGTGTCGGATTCGGCAAAGTCAAACGTCTGTTTGGGAGTGTAAGTCTTTAGCTGATCCGGCGTAAGCTGCGCCACCGTGCGGACGTGGAGTTTGAGTTTTCCAAATGCCATGTCTTTGTTGTAGTCGATTTCAATCACATGCTGAAGTTCCTGCCCGGCATTCTTGGGGTCGGGCATGAGATCCGCGAGAACGCAGAAATCGTCCAATTTTCCGTTAAACTTGGAGTCCAGCAGAGCAAACAGACGATGGGTGGGGTCATTGGGATCGGTGGGTGAAGTTTTTTCCTTTGCTCCCAGGCGCTGGGCGCTACCTGCAAGGAGCAGGAGTGTCAGGACAGGTGCGCCAATAATGGAGTATGTCTTCATCAGCGTTTTCATGGGTCCTCCAGGGTTTTGCCAGCACTCTCTCCCCCTTGGAGGGTGCTTTACCGGGAGAATACTATCCCCCCTAAGATGATATGACAAGACCTGATTAATCCCCGGCTCCATGCTTGCCAGCGCGGGCCTGTCCGGGGTATAAGACATTCGCTTGGCGGTGAGCCTTATGGGAAGTTCCGGCAAATTACCTGTGGAACCGCCGCGCAGGAGTTTTGCAGAAGTAGTAAACGGCACGGCTAACGCCGCATGCAGTCTATTGAGGATGAAATGAACGAAAAGGATAAATCGACCTCGACAGGTATGACCCGCAAATCCTTTCTGAAGGCCACCACGCTTCTCCCGGTGGCCGCGCTCAGTTCCGCCCGAATGGCCCGAACGGAGACGCTCAAGACAGCGCCCCAAGTGGTCGCGCTCACGAGCCGTCAATTTCGGTTCAATCTCAAAACCGGGACGGGCTTGCAGGCCGAATTGATCCACGTCCCAACCGGCCTCAAGCTGGCGGAGGGCGACTACAGCTACTCCTTTGGCCTGCCTGCATTCCTGCCTCCTTCCATCGATTACGATGGCGATGTAAAGGTTCTGGGCCTCGTGGGGACTACCGCGAGCGGCCTTGAGATCCGGCAGCAATACCGGATTCCGAAGGATAGTCCCTGGATCGAGGAAGAGATTACACTCACGAACCTGAGCGAGCACCCCGTCGCGCTGCCTGACTTGCGGGCCGGTTTCGTGCTTCCCGTCACGATGGAAGGGGGGCGGTGGATTCGCCGCTCAAGGATTTCAAATATACCGCTGTTGCGTATCGCCGGGAGCCCACCGGCAACCGCACCCAGTACGCCGACTACACGCTGTTGCAGGTTCTCACGGAGTTACGCCACTCCGAGCTGCGTGCGCAGGCCAGGACGCAACAATGGGACCGGGTTTATGTGGCGGAGAATTATTCCATGGGCCTGATTCAGACGGATTACCCCCAATATGCTTCGGAGGGATGGGTTCTGACCGACGGCCGGCGGGGATTCCTGGTGACCAAGTACAGCCAGCAGGGTATGGAATGGGCCTTGCTCGATCGCGTTCCACTTGGACGTGATCAGTTGGGCCTGCGGTGGGGAGGCCTCGGAATTTTCCAGGGAGACCCGGAGGACCCAGCCCTGCTCGCGCCCCAGGCGTCGCACCGGTTCGGTGTTACACGAATAACCGCTTATGAGGGTGGAATGATCGAAGGATTCTACGCTTATCGTGCGGAAACCGAAGCGCGGGGAATGGGCTGCCCGCGTGATTTCAATCCTCCCGTGCATTGGAACGAGCTTTACGACAACAAGCTCTGGTGGCTGCCGGATTGGGGCATGGACAGGCCCGAAAACCGGAAGAAATACTACACGCTGGACGATCTGAAGGACGGCGCAGCCAAGGCGCGTGATATTGGCTGTGAGGCTCTCTATCTCGATCCCGGTTGGGACACGCTCTTTGCCTCCAAGATCTGGGACGAAGCACGCCTGGGCAAACTTCAGGATTTTACCGCCATGCTGCGCCGCGATTACGGCCTAAAACTTTCGCTGCACACTCCGCTTTCCGGATGGTGCGATCCTTCAACCTATTCGCGCGACATCGACCGCATGAACCGTGACGGGACGCGTGTGGAGAATTCCCTGTGCGGAGCGTCGCAGCAATACATCGATGAATCGCTGAAGCGGTTTCTGGTTTTGGCTGCGGGCGGCGCCGCTTTCTTCATGTTCGACGGCACGATGATGAATGGCATTTGCTGGGACCCGCATCACGGCCATCCCGTTCCCTCGCGGCGCGAAGATCATGTGGAGGCAACGAACCGCCTGGCCTTCCTGATTCACGAGCAATATCCCGGCGTGCTGATTGAAATGCACGACCAGATTCTGGGGGGTACCAGCCTCCGCTACGTTCCCACCTACTATGGATACGGGCGGCGCGATTTGGATAAGAACGGCGGCGCGACGCATGGGTTTGACACGGTGTGGGGTTTCGAGCTGATGTGGAGCCCCATGAAGGATCTTGTGGGCGGGCACAGCATGGCGCTCTATTACTACAATCTCGCCTATTCGCTTCCTCTCTATCTCCACATCGACCTGCGGAAGGATAATCCCCAGTGCCTCATGTTCTGGTGGAATGCTTCCACCTGCCGGCATCTGGGAATTGGCGGAACTCATCCCGACCCCGCCGTCCGTGCCGCGCAAAAAGACGCGATGGCGAATTACCGGAGACTGGAAGATTTCTTCAAGCGGGGAACCTTCTACGGTCTTGATGAGATGGTCCACGTGCACGTTCATCCAAGCGAACCCGCCGCCGTCATGAGCGTGTTCAACCTGGAAAGTCATCCGGTCCAGAGGCATATTGAATTCAATTTGCCGCAAATTGGGCTGAATAAATCGCGACAATACGCGGCCAGTGGGGCGGAGTTAACCCGGCGCGGCGAACTGTATGTTCTGGAGGTTTCGGTCCCGGCTCTCGGGCACGCGTTGGTGGAATTGCGCTGACAATCGAGAATTTTCCGCCGGGTACTTGGCGTCGGTCCATTAAGCTTTTTCTCGCGACAAGATCGCGCAGAGAAGTTTGGGATTGCCGGAAAAACTTGAAGGACGCTGCCCACGCGCTGCAAAATACACTTCTGACTGCATCTAATAATTTGTGCGCATCATTAATTCCTTCCGTCTCCATCCTCGGGGTCTTCGGATGAGGAATGGTAGAAGAATTTATGAGGCGGCGGAAATCCCAGCGAGGGTTTGAATCATGGTGAAATCTACCGTTCGCGCCGGTGCGAACGCGGTGGCAATGGTGGTGATTCTGGCATTTGTAATTCTCGGCTCATGCGCCGCCCAGAACACGGGATTTCATGGAGCCCCTGGATCCGCGAAATCCATGAAGAATCCCTTTGCCGGCATGCATGGAGATTCCGTCCGCGCCGCCTATCACCGCCGATGCGCCAACTGTCACGGCGACAAGGGCGAGGGCATGGGAAACGTCCCGGCGCTCAGCCACGGAGAGACGCAGTCCGCCAGTGACGGAGAACTCTTCTGGTACCTAACCAAGGGGGATGTTGGAAACGGCATGCCCTCCTGGGATTTCATCTCGCCCCAGGAACGGTGGGAAATCGTCAGTTATCTGCGATTTTTGGCAGGTTCCGGGCCCGCATCGCCGCAGGTTGATTCCAAGCAAGCGGAATTTGAGCCCGAGGGCGTTGACGCGCCTCCGCCCAAGTATCCTTTCACCGACTATCGCTTCGAGAGTCCCGGCGCATTTCGCAAAATCAGTTTAAACGACCTTCCCGAACCTTTCGCCACCTCGTCCGCCGGCAATGGTCCGGAAATCGTTCCTCGCCCCGCCAATGCCTGGCCCAAAGTCCCTCGGGGTTTTGCGGTGGAAATGTTTGCCGATGGGCTTGAGAATCCCCGCCTGATTCGCACCGCTCCCAGCGGGGACATCTTCGTGGCCGAAACCCGCGCCGGCCGGATTCATGTGTTCCGCGGAATGACGGGCGACGGCAGGCCCCAACAGTCCGAGGTTTTCACCACGGGACTGAATCAGCCCTTCGGCATCAACTTCTATCCGCCCGGCCCCAATCCGCAATGGATTTACATCGGCAATACCGACTCCGTCGTTCGCTTTCCCTACCAGAATGGCGACCTGAAGGCGCGGGGCTCTTCTGAATTCATCGCTTCGCTTCCTTCCGGCCGTGGCCACTCCACGCGCGATATTCAATTTTCTCCCGATGGCAAGAAGATGTATGTGTCGGTGGGCTCGGGCTCGAACGTGGACGATCCCGACACGACGCCAAGAGAGAAAAATCGCGCCGACGTGCTGGAATTCAACCCTGACGGCTCCGGGATGCGAATCTACGCTTACGGCATTCGCAATTGCGTTGGTCTGGCGCTCAATCCGATGACGAGCGAGTTGTGGTGTTCGGTCAACGAGCGCGACGCGCTGGGAGACGACCTGGTTCCGGATTACATCACCCACGTGCAGGATGGCGGCTTCTACGGCTGGCCGTGGTGGTATATGGGCGGGCATCAGGACCCGCGTCACGAGGGCAAACATCCCGAGTTGAAGGACAAGGTCATCACGCCGGATGTCATCCTCAACCCGCACTTCGCGTCTCTGGAAATGACTTTCTATTCGGGACAGCAATTTCCAGCGGAATATCGTGGCGATATTTTTGCCGCCGAGCACGGCTCGTGGAATCGCAACGTCCGCGCGGGGTATGAGCTGATTCGCGTGCCCCTTCACCAAACCGGTCATGCCAGCGGCGAGTATGAGGATTTTATGACGGGATTCGTAGTTGATAACGAGCACGTCTGGGGCCGGCCTGTGGGCGTCACAACGGCTCCCGACGGCTCTCTGCTCGTTTCCGACGACGGCTCGAATTCGATATGGCGAATCAGCTTTACGGGAAAGTAAGAAACGAGTCGCGCCCCAAAAACCCTGCCGGGATCAAGAGGCTGCGGAAAAACCTTGGAGTGCGGCCGCGAAGCTGCCGCCTTGGGTTGCGGGCGCGACTCGTAAGTGCTTTCACCCCTCTGCCTGGCAAGGCATTTTTTGCCTTGGCTTTAGGGTTCATTTGCAAAAGGCGGCAGCTTCGCGGCCGCACTCCAAACGGATTCGCGCCCCAGCACGTTACTTCCAGCCAATCCCGCAACATCACACCCCCATTTCTCCACAGCCTGATGGTCTCGCTATTGACCGGTTGCATCGTGGTGGGCAGCGTCCAGAATTGTCAGGATGCTGCGTACCCACTCGCGATGCTCAGGCTTCATGAGCACGGAGCGCAGGCAGAGCACGGTTTCCTGCTGCGAGATTGATTCACCCCCGAACTGCGGAAAGAATTTCAGGGGCAGGCGAATGAGGGCGAGGTGCAGTCCGCGCGCTGCGGCGGCGTCGAAGATACGCTGGGAAAGTTGCGAGGCAGCATCGGCATCCCCGGCGCGAGGGGCCCAAACCACCATATCGAGCTCGGGCGCAAAGGGAACCAGCCAACGCGCATCCTTGGCGAGGCGCTCTGCCATGGTCAAGGCCGCCTCACGGCACGCATCCAACCCCGCCGCGAATTCACCTCCCCGCACCAGCGGCAACAGTCTTTGCGTTGCCCAAAGAGCGACAGCGGAAGCCCCGGGACGCGAGCACTCCAGGCTGATCTCGCCAAAATGCAATTCTGATGAAGTGAAGTAAGTGTAGGGGGAATCGTGTTGATACAAGGAACCGACGGAGGGATCCCGGTAGAGGATACAGCCACACCCGTAGGGCTGAAGGCCGTGCTTGTGCGGGTCAACAACAATCGAGTCGGCCCGGCCCATCAATTCATACGAAGCGCGCGTCTCTTCCGCCAAATTGCAAGCCAGCGTGAAGTACCCGCCGTAAGCCGCGTCCACGTGCAAACGAGAGCCGTATTGTTCGCAGAGGGGCAAAATTTCGGTCAAGGGGTCAACCGCGCCTGTCCCGGTCGTTCCCACCGTCGCCACGACGCAGCCGATGTCCCCCATGGCCAGCCTCTCGGCGAGTGCGGCGGAATCCATTCGACCCCGCGTGTCACAGGGAATCTCGGCGAATTGCAGCCCCAGAACTTTGCTGATTCGGGGATGCGTGTAATGGGCCTGGGTGGAAGCGGCAATCTGCTTGCCGGGTTGCAGTTGTCCGGCAACCCAAAGCGCCTCGAGATTCGCCATCGTCCCGCCGCTCGCGAGGTGCCCAAGGTGGGTTTGCCACCCAAACATCGCGGCAATTCCTGCCACCGCCTCCTTTTCCATGGCGGAGCTGGCGCGGCCGCCATCGAGGGCGTGGTTGTTGGGATTGATCCAGGTCGCCAGTGCGTAGGCAGACCGGGCGATGGGGTGCGGCGGATTGATCATCTGCCCGGCATAAAGAGGGTGGAAGTAGGGATAGTTGTCGCGCAGCCGGACAGCGACTTCCTGCAACACTGAGCCGATTCGCTCGTGGCCGGGCGTCTGTGTACTCGTGGAGGGAAGTGAACGAAAGCCCTCCTCCAAAGCCGCGAGTGCCGCTGGAAGATTGGCCAGTGTCTCTTTTTCGAACTCCATCGTTGCCTCCGGTTATTCCAGCGGGGATTGCGTCGCACCGACGAACGCCCGATCCCGCACGCGTTTGCAAGGGGTATTCTAAACGAAGTTCCGAATGAGGGAGCTGAAAGCGTTTTGGGGAAGCGCGCACGGTCGGCGGGAAGTGTAATGATCATCCGGCAGAGCCGATGCGGTTACCGGCGGAGCCATGCTGCGCGAGGCATCATCGCACAACCGTAGCGTGGACCACCGCCTTCGTGGTCCGCGTCTCTTCCCATGCAATCTCTCCAAAGGTGAAGTGCATTCAAGACAACTCTGTCGCCGTGACCGACCGCGCGTAAAAACTCCCCTCCTGTTTTAGGAGGGGCTGCGTCCGTCAGTTGACGGACGAAGGGTTACCGGCGGCAGTTCGTACCACGGGCATCTTGCCCGTGCCCGAGCATGGCCAGGATGGCCATGGTACATTGGCGGACGGCCACCGGGGGCTGTCTGCGTGAGCGTGCGATTAGGCGGCAGATTGTAGAGCGAAGAGTTTTTTCGTTACGCTGGGTGGAAAATCGACGAACAAGAAATAGTCTTTGGGGTAGAGGTAATCCTCACCGCTTTCGTCGACGATGCGTACTAGGTCGTCCTTGGCCGCTGCCGGATCGGGAAGAACTCGATACACCTTACCAAGAATAAGCGACGCCTGATAATCGGCATTGTCGACGCAGAGAACGAAAGGTTTTGTAGGTGTTTTCATGATTCGTCCAAGTAGCGCTTGATCTTCATGTCCCTTTGGCCGATTCCATGCGCCTCATACCAGTGTAACTCCACTCGGCGCAGAGCGCCATTCGGAAGCCGAACCGTGGCTTTCCCTTTCATCTTTCGCCAGCGCCCCCGGCCGTAAGCCTTTCGGAGAAATGAGCGAACCCGGACACCCGGGCCGGCCGCGATGACCTCGATCCCCGTTATGACGCCGACAACCTCGAACTTCATTTCCGCTCGCGCACTGGGCAAGGTTCCGCCAGAGTCTTACTCGAATACTCCACGCCAATTGTAGCGAAGTCGATGGGCTTTTGCAGAACTCTTACGGGCGGGTCGGACGCGCGACGGGTTGAACCACCTAGGCACGGAGAAAGGCTGCGGACGGTATCAGGGCTGGCGCAGACTGCCGCTGTCCGCAGTCTGCATTTTGTTGGAAAGAGAATTCAGGTTGGTGATCCGCTGCTCGCAGAGGTTGAACTGAATCTCTGAGCCATCCGGCGTGCAACCGTAGCGTGGACCACCGCCTTTGTGGTCCGCGTCTCTTCCCATGCAATCTCTCCAAAGGCGAAGAGCATTCGAGACAGCCCGCCCGTTCACGTCGCCAGCCGCAACCTCGAGGAAAAGGCCTCCGCCGGGGGGATTTCTCCTGGCTATTGATTCCTGCATAAGTAATGTCCTATATGAGGCGCAAAAAAAGTGGGCTGTGGCGGAGGAAGGAACGAAGCAGCGATTGGTTTCGCTGCAGCGCCCGGGTGTGGCGGCGGGCCAAGGCAGCCAATTCCGCAGTTGCGAATGTCGGCCGGTTCGCGAGGGGGTTCATTTTCAGATAGCTCCAGGCGTACTCGACGGGATTGAGTTCCGGGGCGTAGGCCGGCAAGAAGAAGGTATGCAGATGATGAAGGCGGGCGACGAATTGCGTGGTGCGTTTAGCGCGGTGGGCGTTGAGACGGTCCCAAACCAGCAGGCAGGGCTCCCGCAATTCCTGGTGCAGATAGCGGAGGAAGGCGATGACTTGGTCGCTGCCGATGTCGGCCTGGGGGTGCAGGCGAAAGTAAAGTCGCACGCGGTCGCGGCGAGGAGACACGGCCAAGGCGGCGATGGCCGATACCTTTTGCAGATGTCGCCCGCGCTGGACCACCACCGGTGTCCGGCCGCGGGGCTGCCAACTGCGGCGAACCAACGGCGCCATGAGAAAGCCGCATTCGTCGAGGAAAATCAGCCAGGCGTTCAGCCGGTGGGCTTTTTTTTAAGGGCTGGCCAAGTTTGCTTGACCCAGCCCTGGATGGCCTCCTCATCCCGCTCGACGGCCCGCCGCGCGGGCTTTTGCGGACTCCAACCCAGCGCATGGAGCAAGCGACCAAGATGGTCCACGTGATAACGGATACGGAAACGTTGCGCGATCAACTGCGCAACGCGCGGGCAGGTCCACAGGTCGGTGGGGAATCCGGCCGCCTGCGCTCCGCGCAACAAGGCGCGCTCCAAGCGACGGGTCAGGGACGGGGACAATTTGGGTGGACGCCCGCAGGCGGGCCGCGCCGCGATCGCCCGGCGCCCTTTCTTTCGGAAGGCCGCTTTCCATCGCCGCACGCTGCGCCGATCGACGCCGACCATCCGCGCTACTTCCACGGGGGGATGACCTTGAGCCAACAATTCGACAGCTCGCAAACGCCGTCGCTCGAGTTCCGCTGGACTTCCGGCTGGGCGCATGACTCACCTCCCAGCCGCAGTATAGGACATTTATTATGCAGGAATCAATAGCGGGAACCGCCGAACTCTTTAAGAATGTTGCTGGAAGTTTCGCCTGCCGGTTGACTCGCGGGAATCGGTTCGCCAAATTTTTCCTGGTAAATAAAAGAGCGAAGCGGAAGCCTGGGGGAAGCCGCCACCGGAACCTCTTCGCCATAACCGATGGGCAGCAAGGCCGCGACGAGGAAGCTGTCGGGAATATGGAAGTGATTCTTGATTCTTGCTTCGTCGAATTCCGTCACCAGGTAGGAAGCAAGGTTGTTCTCCGCCGCCGCCAGCAGAACCTGGTGAACGGCCACGAAGGCATTGGCCAGAGCGGTGCGTTTGGCAATCTCCGGAGAGGAGGAATAATAATCACGAAGCTGGCGCAGAGCTTCATGCCCCTCTTCCGCGGTAATCCTCCGATTGTCAATCATCTGCTTCAAATATTGCGGCGCGGATTTCCAGGCCAGCGTGTCCGCCAGGCAGATGAGAATTATGGGGGCGGAACTTAGCGGAACCTTGATGGAAGTGGCCGCCTCCAGACACTTTTTCGCCGCGCTGCTTCGCACCACAATCCAACGCCAGGTTTGCAAATTCAGCTCCGTCGGCGTCAAACAAGCCTCATCGATAACCCGGGCCAGCGAGTCGTTGGCGATATCCTGCGGGCTGAAGTGCGGGAATACCAATCCCACGCGCAACGGGGATTGCTCATTGCAACGCGAATTGTCAGCGCTCAGATCTGCGCACATAAGACGATTTACTGACCTATCGGGTGTTGAAATGCCACGATGAAAAACAGCCCAAAAACCACAGCGTAAATCAATTCACTGACGCCCAGCCGCCGGACCTGAAGCGGACGGGGTGAGGCGATAAACCATCCCAGCCCTCGGGCATAAGCAGGAACGAAGGCCACCAGGACGAGGCCCGGAAGCCAACCGGCCCGCCAGAGCAGGGTAAGGAGGAAAAAGGAAACAGCTTGATGAAGGAGGAAGTTTCTTCCCAGGCGGAGTTTTTGCTTGAATGCGCCCGCCCGTGCGGTATGAATGCGAAGCTGGACAAAGTGAATTTGGTTGGCCGCGAAAAGCCAATTGGCGATCCAGATCAGGATGGCGGTTGAATCGAAGCGCCCGGTGGCGACGTAGTAGGCTCCCGCGGCCGTCGAACTGAGCGCCACGGCGCCTGCCAGTTGGGAATTCAAGCGCGTGCTGCGGCCCAGGCGTTTCAGAATCGTCTGGACAATAAAGGCAAACCCGGCGACAAACCCCAACGGAACGAGGGCATCGGCATGAGTCCAAAACAGGAGAGCGAAAAACGCAAGGAGGGCAGTGGAGGCATAAGAAATTATGAAGGAATAAATGAGCCCCCGCTCCCCCTTGTTTTGCGGTCGAAGTGGTGAAAATCCCAGCGCCGATTCCACCGGGGTCCGAAGACAGAACAACCCCAGAGCCGTCACAGCAAAGAGCAGAATGGGGATGAGGCGATTTGCGGGTGGATTACCTGCGGCAGCGCCCACCGCGAGAGGAACCAGAAGCATTCCCCAGGCGCCGTGTTCGCGCGGAAGAATGAACGACCGCTTTCGGGAGCGGGCCGCCGAGCCGTAATTGAAAGTGGCGCTGGCCATTGTGATGCACCCTAGCTGGCCCGGGCCGTCACTCCCCGCATTTGATAGATAACCTTGTTGACTGCGACGAGGAGGTCTTCCAGGGAGGCGCCGACTTTGCGCGAAGACATTTCAATTGAGCAGTCATCGCAGGAAGGCCGTAGGCCGAATTTTTCAAATACCGGTGAGGTCTCGGGATATTTTTGCTTGATGTCGCGGACAGTTTCGCCGCCGCGCACCAGATCAGTGAATTGAAGCATGGCTTGCCTCCTCCTTGCGCCGGGCCGCATCCATGGTGCGCGGCTGATAGACGCAGAATGGCTCTTCGTCCATGTAGTCGCCCGTGGCCGCAAACGCGCGGGCACGGCACCCCATGCAGATGTTGCGGAACTCACAGTAACCGCACTTGCCCTTCAGGTTGTCGGTGTCGCGAAGCTGCTGGAACACCGGAGCGTTTTCCCAGATTTCCACCAGACTCTGATGATGCAGGTTTCCCGCGAGCGCCGGGAGATAACCGCAGGGGAAAACTTCACCCTGATAGGAAATGAACGCCACACCCGTGCCCGCCAGGCAGCCCTTGGTCATGGCTTGCATGCCGCCCGGATGGCCGGCGCCGGCAGTGCGGGCGTGCGGATGAAGATCGATACCGGTCGAACCGGGCATGGTCAAATCGGTGGGGCTGATTTCATGCCCATTGCCGGCCGGACGGGAAGGCGCCAACGAGGCAGCGCGGCGCTCCGCGGCGCGGCGCTGGCGGTCCACGCGGAAATAGTGAGGCGCGCAGGTGGCCTTTAGTTCAATGCCACCTTCCTGGGCGCGGTCATAAAACCAGTTCAAAATCTTTTCGTATTCGTCCGCCGGCACCATCTGATCTTCGGCAATGCCCACACCGCAACCCACCGGGACCAATAAAAAGGTGTGCAGAGCGTCGGCTCCCAGCTTGCGGGACATCTCGAGCACGGCGGGAAGCTGGTGCGCGTTGTGCCGGGCAATGGTCATGTTGATCTGCACGGACATGCCCAAGTCTTTCAAATTGCGCAAACCTTGCAGGGCCTGGTCGAATGCTCCCGGGATGCCGCGGAAGGAATCATGCGTCGCCGCGTCGGCTCCATCCAAACTGATGGAGACGCGCTTTACTCCGGCATCGACAATCTTGCGCGCGACGTCCTTGGTGACCAAGGTTCCATTCGTCGCCAGGGCCACGCGCAGACCGCATTCGCGGCCGTATTGGGCTAATTCAAAAATGTCCTTACGAAAGAGAGGTTCGCCACCGCTTAGAACTAGGATAGGTAGGGATAACTGAGAGATTTGCTTTATTATGTTCAGGGCTTTGGTTGTAGGTAGGTCATTAATCGAGGAAAGTTCTGTAGCGGTGGCGCGGCAATGAATGCAACGCAGGTTGCACCCCTTTGTCACCTCCCAAAAAATGAGCCGCGGTTTGTGATTCAACGAATTCATAGATCGTTACCAATCGATGCTAAGAACTGGCTGTTTCACGCAGCCCGCTCCTTTAAGAGCACGTCGTCCTCCATTGGCTCAAATTCGTCGGTAATTTCCTTGTGGATTTCGTGGTTCGTGAGATAGCACATCGGGTCGGCCATCCAGGGGTCGCCGTAATATTCCTGGGCGCGCACCCGCAGGTTTCCCCCGCAAACCTCTCGCCAACGGCAATCCCCGCACCTTCCTTTGAGCAGGGGAAGGCGATTACGCAATCCGCAGAGCAGAGGGTCGGTGGATTTTTCCCAGACCTCGCTGAAAGTTGTCTGCCGCACATTTCCCAAAACATGATTGTCCCAATAAGGATCGGGATGCACGTCGCCGACGGAATCGATTGCGGCGATACCGACCCCGGCGCCTTGAACGTGCGCGCCATATTCCGGCAATGACCGGAGTGCCGCCTGCGATGCCAGCGGATTCCTTCGCGCCAGGCGCAGATATTGGTAGACCGCGTCGGCGTGATTCTCATCCGTCGCGATGGTGATTGGGATTTTCCTGCGCACAAAATCTTCCGCCCGCTCCAACAAAATATCGAGGGCTTGTCGCGTCTCCTCGTGCGTCAAACTTTCGGCGGAAGGCTCTTCCCGATTCATGTGAACCTGATGAGCAAAAACTACTTTGCGGATTCCCTGCCGCTCAACGAGATCGAGAATGTCGTTGAGCTCGCGAAAACTCGAACGATTGAGCGGTGTCCGGATTTCAGCGGGCAATCGCGCTGCCCGGCAGTTCGCATAAGCTTCCAAAACCGCTTGGTAAGCCCCGGGGGCGCGGCGATGGCGGTCAACTTCCCGGCCAATCCCCTCCAGCCAGATGCTCACACTTTCGAGGCCGGCATTCCGCAACATTTCCGTCTTTGCCGGCGTGAGGAGAGTTCCATTGGTGCGAAGGGAAGTTTGAATTCCCAATTCGTGGGCGCAGGCTGTCAATTTGAGAAGGTCGCTCCGCAAGAGCGCTTCGCCGCCCATGAGTTCAAGTCGTTTCACTCCGAACACCGCCAGATCCTTGATCAGCGCCATACCTTCGTGGGTGGTGAGTTCCGCCCCCCCGCCAAGCGATTCCGAATGGGAAGGGCAGTTCGCACAATTGAGATTGCAGCGGCGCGTGACTTTCCAGGTTACGGCGGGTTTGCGATTCCTCAATGCCGGCCGTGGACCCGAATCACCTGGCAACTCGGCGGTCGGCAGGGCTCCCAGACGGGTCATCGGGGGCATGACCGGCGACAATAACGATGCATTGAGTTGCGTGATGTCCAACACCACTAGCCTCTGGTCGAACCTGAGTTTTTGTCGAGAAGCGCCTGAAACTTTGCCTGAGTTATTACGGGGGCTGAAAAATCCGGTTCGTCCGTTTTCCGGAATTTCCAGCCCCCAACCAGTCATTTCGACTGGTTTCTAGGACCCGAAGTCCCTCGCACCCGTACTTAGGGCAACCCGTGTGCCAAAATGCCACAGCAAGAGAGGAAGGCGGCAAATGATCTTAACGTATTGAAAATAAAGGAACTTATAAGACGAGCCGGGGGCAGGGGTAACGCCATACGTGATGATTCAGCGCCATCCCCCAGTGCGCAAAAAGACAGTCAACTTGTCCATAAAGGTGTGAAAACCCGCAAAGCTCTGGGTGTTCGTCTCGAGCTGAGGTTGGCAACCCATATGCGGGTGGAGATTAATGAGGTTTCTGATCCCGTACGCAGCGAAAGCCAAAGAAATCCGACCTCGCATCGGGTTGTAGGCTATACCGATCCGATACCCGCAGCAATTTGGGATCGACGATCCAAGAGCCACCGCGCAGAACTTTATGATCGCCCATCGCGGGTCCGGGAGGATCCTGTGAGGGGCTACTCTGATAGTAGTTTGGATCGTACCAGTCGTTCACCCATTCCCAGACGTTTCCGATGACATCCAGCAGTCCGTAACCGTTGGCCAGTTTTTGCCCAATTGGATGGGTCTGGCTATCGGCGTTTTCTTTGAACCAGGCAATATCACCCAATGTCCCGTATCGCGCTCGGGGGCTTCCGCCGCGGGCGGCGAATTCCCACTCCGCCTCGGTGGGCAATCTCCCGCCGGCCCAGGTGCAGTATTGACTCGCTTCGTCCCACGTCTCGTTCACCATGGGGAGGTCGCGACTGTTCCAATTCCGGTAGGATTTCGGTCCGGAGGGAGGCAACCGGGTTTTTGTTGCGCGCGCAAATCGTCGATACACCCCCACGGGAACCTCAGTTTGCCCGATCCAAAACGCTTTACGAATCGTCACCAGATGAGACGGCTTTTCCGAAGCGGAGCAGTCCACGTCTCCCGGCGAGCATCCCATTAAGAAAGTCCCTGCGGCAACCCAGACGTATTTCAACCCATCCTGGGGATTCGCCTGGAGGGTATCCAAAAGATTCACCACGAAGGAGACTTCACCGCCAGATGCAACCATGACGTCGTGCGAATCGTCCACTTTGCCGGGCGAGGAGATTCGAAGGGAATGCGGTCCAGCCGGCAAATCGCCGATGTGAAACTCACCTCTGCCATCAACGATGCCGCGATTGACATTGTCCAGCCAGACGGTGGCTCCGGGCAGAGCCTTGATGCGCAAGCCGCCAGTAAGGCCGACAAGCGGTGCCACGACGTGAAGGGGCTGGCCGTCAATCAGCGCAAGATTCTGTTCAAAACTGCGTTTACCCGGCTGTGAAACTTTCAGCGCATGGGCACCCACCTTGGCGCGGATGACCAGCACCCCATGAGAATCTGCCAAGCCCTGGGATAAGCCATCAAGAAAGACTTCGGCGCTAGGTTCGGTCTCCACCGTGATGCCTTCCATCGGCACGCTAATCCTGCGCAATTCGGAGACGAGCTGGTCGCTTCCCCCCACGCGGCGCAGATTGCGGATAAAGTCCTCATCCACCTGAAAATCAATGCCGCGGCTTCTGATCAGCTCAATAGCCCGCTGGCTCGGGATGCCGCTCTGAATCAGTTCGAGCAGTTGTTGCTTGCTCAGTGGGCGCGCATTGTCCGCGCCGGGCGCTTGAGGGGATGCAGCGAGCAATCTGGTGCTTGCCTTCCCGACAGAACGAACCCCAAATGGGAATGTCCGCAGGGAGATCACGCTAGGGCCGTCTGGGGCCATCGCCTTTGCGCTCGTGATCGCTGACGAACCTAACAACGTAAAGATGATGAAGAAACGAATCATGATCATATTCACAGCCGCCTCCTGGCTCGGAGCATGCCCATGGGGCTGCACTGGCCCCCGATTATACGCCAGGACTCCGCCAACGCTGCATCTGAGTAGCATTCAATCGTGAGTCGCGGGGAGACCACCCAGGAGTTCTTGAAATGCCGTCGGCAACTTGATACCTTAGCTGCGGAGGGGATTTCGAAAGGAAAAAACATGAAGCCATCACTGATCGCACTCATCTTTAGTCTGGGAATAAGCGCAGCATTGTTGGCGCAGAATTCGTCGACAACAACCACAACCTCGAAGCCCGCAAGCACTACGGCCAAGAAGTCCACGCCGGCAACCCATCCCACCACCGCAAAAGCCCCAGCAGCTCAACCGTGGATCACCACGGGCTCAGGCCTCAAGTATCAGGACGTGGTGGTCGGCAAGGGACCGCAGCCCAAACCCGGTGACGACATTTTGGTGAACTATACCGGACGATTTCTAAATGGAAAGGTCTTTGACAGCTCGCTCTCACCCGGCAGGACTCCATTTGACCTTCACCTAGGCCGCGGCGAAGTGATTCCGGGTTGGGATGAAGGCCTTTCGACAATGCACGTAGGAGGTAAGCGGAAACTGATTATCCCGCCGAACCTCGCATATGGTACGGCTGGAGCGGGCGGAGTCATTCCGCCCAACGCGACGTTGACGTTTGACGTCGAGTTGCTGAAGATCAAGTAGCGACTCCCATTACCGGCCTGGAGACTAGATCGCACCGCATTTGGTGCAACAGCCAGCGGACATGGAGCGTCTATTCCTTCATCGGAGGCCGGTAGAATCTTAACAATACTGTAAAGTATTATTCTTAATCTGCGTGTAACATTTCTTATGACCATGCTTGAAACCCCGGGCGTCGCCCCAAGACACATTTGTGACGGCAAAGGGTGAGGATGGAAATAAAATTTGCGCGCAGTGAATCGGTCGCCGATGTCATTTTGGGCCACTTGCAAGAGGCCACGCGCTCGATCGACGGAGCACTCTACCGCTTCAATCATCCAGGGCTTGCCCAGGCGATGGAGGAGACAGCCGAGCGAGGCGTTGGCGTTCGCTTATTAGTTGATGGAAACAAGTATAAAGAGAGTCGGACCACGCAGGAGCTTCTTTCCGGAACGATCATCCCGTATCGGCTGGCTTTTGGAAGAAATGGGCGCGGCTCCAAGATGCATCACAAGTTTGTCATTCTGGATCAGAGGACGGTCCTGACCGGAAGCTACAACTGGACGTTTGAATCCGAGGATGAAAATCAGGAGAATCTTGTCATCCTTGCGGACGCTTACTCTGTGGAAGCCTACACCCATGAGTTCGAAGCTCTTTGGGCAGGCGCCCGCGACGACGAGAAAGATTCCGCTAACCAGCTCGCCAGAGGCTCCGCGCCAAGGGTGCGCCCATCGATACTCTTACCCGTCCTCCGGTGTGAACGCCAGGCCCCTCGACCCATCAGCCCACCCACGAAACCCTACTTAACTTCCGCTGTTTGAGCTGACGTATAATCGGCAAAAGCATTCTTGCGAGAGGGTAGCCATGACCAGTGATTACGAACTTTACATCATGCGGCACGGAATCGCTGAGGACCGCGGGGTGGGTGGAGTCATCGACGACGCCAAGCGTGCCCTAACCGAGGAGGGCAAGGAGAAGATGCGCGAGATCGCGGCGGGCCTTGAACGTATCAATGTGGAATTGGACTGGATTGTCTCGAGCCCGCTCGTCCGCGCCCACCAAACCGCAAAAATCGTGACGGACACAATCAGTTCACACCCTCCATTGGATCTCTGTGAAGCTTTGGAGCCGGGTGGCTCTTATGAAAAGTTGCTCAGCTTCCTTTCCAAGCATCCGGATCAGGCACCGATCATGGTGGTCGGCCACGAGCCGGACCTTAGCGAACTTGCCACGCGGCTGATCGGCGCCGGACGCAGCGCCAACATGCCCTTCAAGAAGGGTGGCTGCTGCCTTATCACGCTGAGCGAGTTTCCACCCAAATCGCCAGGACGCCTTCATTGGTGGATGACACCTGCGGTCATGCGGAAACTGGGCTAAAATATTTCCTAGGCAGGCCGAGGTCGAACCTTTGCCTTTATTAGGATGAGCCCAACTGAATTGCGCAAACTTCCCGGTTATCTCAAATCCTGGACAACCCGAATTGGCGTTGGGCTCCTCTTATTAGGGTCGGGGCCGCTGAATCTGCCGGCCCACGCTGCCCTAGTCGGGTTGGCGCACGACCCCAGGCCGAACCCGTTGGTTTTAGTACCCTCGTGGGATTGACGATATAACATGCAATGGGTCTAATTGGAAATGGAGCATACCGGAATGCGCACAGGATAACGGCGGCCTACGCTTGAACATCTCTCACGCATTTGGGTTGGCAAAATGATCGACTTAACCCCACACGAAAGGCGAGAATGACGCACACAATATTTGGAATCGGAATCACCGCCCTGTTTGCGCTGCCACTAGTCGTCGGCTTCGCAGCGGCAGCGGGACCAGCACCACGAGACTACCCGCAAGCAGAAATCTCCAACGGCCAGGTGCGCGCCAGGCTCTACTTGCCGGATGCCGTGAAGGGCTTTTATTCCGGAACGCGATTTGATTGGGCGGGAATCGTCCACTCGCTTGAATACCAGGGTCACAATTACTACGGCCAGTGGTATTCGCGCTCTGATCCGCGCGTGCATGACTTCGCGTTTGAGGGCGACGACATTGTCACCTCCACCTGCTGCACGATTCAGGGCCCGGTGGAGGAGTTCAAGTCGAACGAAAAGGCGCTGGGATTTGACGACGCGCCCATGGGCGGCACCTTCATCAAGATTGGTGTGGGCGTGCTGCGCAAGGATAGCGCCGAGTACGACGTCTTTAAGCAGTACGAGGTCGTTGACCCTGGCAAGTGGACGGTGAAGCAGAACGCCGATTCCGTTGAATTCACGCATGAGCTGACAGATGCAGCGTCGGGCTATGGATACATCTATCGCAAAGTCGTGAGGCTGACTCCGGGCAAACCCCAGATGGTGCTTGAGCATCACCTGCAAAACACCGGCCGCCGCGCGATTGAAAGTACCGTTTACGGCCACAACTTTCTGATCCTCGACCGGCAGACGATCGGTCCGGACTTTACGGTCGCATTTCCATTTCAGATCCAGGCGGAGCCGCTGCCCCACTCCGATGTCGCGGAAATTCACGGCGAGCACTTTGCCTACCGCCGCTCGCTCGCGGGGCGTGATGTGGTCTACACGCAGATCTCGGGCTTCTCGGATAAGAGTTGTGACAACGAGGTCCGCATTGAGAACACGCGCCTCGGCGCCGGCATGACCGTCCGCGGCAACCGCCCGCTCTCCCATATGGCGCTGTGGTCCATTCGCAGCGTGCTGGCTGTCGAGCCTTTTATCGCGATGAAGATTGAACCGGGGGAAGAGTTTGATTGGAATGTGACCTACGACTACTATACGTTTACGCCGAGGAATTAAAGCGCGGGTTTCAAACAAGGGATTTGAAAGTCGGGCAATAAAGCTGACGAAGAATTTTCAAATTTTGCGACCGCGATCGTAGAGATCTTGTCGTCTCCAGCCCCGCTTGATCTCATGGGGTTTCCAGACACCGTCCGCATCTGGCACAGCCGATTTTAGATTGGTTTCGAGCTCTGCATAAACCAGGCAGGCCTGGACATCCTCGCGTTCGAGCCAAGGATAGTTGGCAAGAATGGACTCAACCGTGTCTCCGGCAGCGAGCATTCCAAGTACATGCTCGACCGCAAGCCTCTGGCCCCGAATGATGGGCTTGCCGGCGAAAATCGCGGGATTCACGGTGATCCGTTCCAGTAATTTCGTCTCGTCCATCATGCCCTCCACGACCAAGGTTATCCTATGCTCATTGCATCCCAAAAGCAAAACGGGCGCACATCGTGCGCCCCTCGCTTTTGCTGGCGACTGTTCACTATGAACTGTCGACTTGATTTAATCCCGGCAACGACCGACTCTCCCATCCGTCAGCCGACGGACAGTACCATGGGCCCTGGAGGGCTTAACTTCCGTATTCAGGATGGGAACGGGTATGACCCAATCACATCTTGACCGACTCGACTTGGAAGGCTGAAGTCCATTCAATCAACAATGCGCCTATATTGGTCAGTTTGCTTGCCATGCGATCTACCGGCGCAACAACCTTCTGTCTCTTTGACAACCCATCCGGACTTCTGTAGACCATGAGTCCCAACTCCGGGAATATCGACCGATTCCCCCGTAAAAGCTCTGCCCATCGTGATTTCGATTCCTTTTTCCGCCTTGCCGCCCCGCTAAGTTTAGCATCAAGTCCGCACATCGTCGAGGTACATTTGGTCACCCTCAATCAAATGGACTGGTCAATAGGGGGGATTAGGCTCAATTTCGAAAGCAATCTCGAACCACACTGTAATGTCAGTACCTGAGAAGCCCAATGTGAAGTGGTTTGAACTCCGCCATGGAGAGCCAATCCTAACACCAGGGAATCTTTCGCTGGAGGACCTCGCAGGTATTGCGCACGACTTGGTAGATACGTTCCCGCTCACCTATGTTTGGAAACTTCTCCTTGTCAGCCTCCTCGATTACTCTTGGATGGATTCTATTCCACTTGTGATGAACTCTGCATTGCCTACTTCAGCCGACTTAAGGCTTTGAAGACGTTCGATGACCGTGTCCCAGGAAACGTGGGCCGCAAAATCGCCAGGCCGCAAAGAGGATTTGACGAGTTGCACTTCACTTTCACCCATATTGTGAGGCGCCAGGTACACAGCAACAACATGTGCTTCCTTGTCACGCTCGGTTTGGCCGGAGTAATAGCGAAGAAGCTGCGCAACTTGTCTTGAGCCAGACTGAAGCTTGTTTTCAATAAGAATCACCCACGTTCCATCTTTGCTCTCAAGGTAAATGTCGACCCCACGTACTTCGACGCGAACCGGCCGCCACAACTTGACTTTAAAAGATGCCGCAAGCTCCTGACCTACGTACTCGGCCAAAATATCGAACAGTTCATTTCGCACATCGGCTTGCTGGTCCAATAGTGAAGCAAAGAAGGCGGAGGCCACTTCCTCACATGCCAGCTTGCCTTCAAAAAACAAATGTACATCCATGCGCAACTCCATGTTGCGGCAGAACTCTTCGGCGGTTACCGAGTATACATGCCGCAAACTTGCAGAACAAGTTTGCACGACCAAAGCAAAAAGGCCCGGCCGCAATTGCGACCGAGCCAGCTTCTTGTGCTGCCTTACTGCTTGCTGCCTACTCCAATCACGTTGAGAGATATCGAGGTACAAATGAAAAAGGCCCAGGTTTGCAAACCTGAGCCTTTTTCTTAAATTAATCCCGGCGACGACCGACTCTCCCACGCAGTCGCCCGCGCAGTACCATGGGCCCTGGAGGGCTTAACTTCCGTGTTCGGGATGGGAACGGGTGTGACCCCTCCGGTATGATCGCCGGAAAACTTGTAAAGAGCAGTTGTCAGTTGTAGTCAGTTAGTCAGGTAGTCAAGGAGCAACTGAAATGCTGTCGACTGACAACTGACATCTGACTAGTGAACTCGTACAACTGTTCTTCTGAATAGTGTGGCGTCCAAAGTAAAGGCGATAAACTGAAGATGATCTGTTGATGTACTGAGCAGATTTATGGTCAAGCCGAACGGGCGATTAGGACCAGTCAGCTAAACGCATTACTGCGCTTACACACCCAGCCTATATACGTCGTAGTCTTCGACGGCCCTTCAAAGGGATTGCGTTCGTGTAGCACGCGAACGCGCGCCCTTGGGAGATCGAATCTTGGGGCGTGCTTCCCGCTTAGATGCTTTCAGCGGTTATCACTTCCAGACTTCGCTACCCAGCCGTGCCACTGGCGTGACAGCTGGTACACAAGAGGTCTGTTCATCCCGGTCCTCTCGTACTAAGGACAACCCCCCTCAAATCTCCTACGCCCACACCAGATAGGGACCGAACTGTCTCGCGACGTTCTGAACCCAGCTCACGTACCGCTTTAATGGGCGAACAGCCCAACCCTTGGAACCTTCTACAGCTCCAGGATGCGATGAGCCGACATCGAGGTGCCAAACCGCTGCGTCGATGTGAACTCTTGGCAGCGATCAGCCTGTTATCCCCGGCGTACCTTTTATCCGTTGAGCGATGGCCCTTCCATACAGAACCACCGGATCACTAGGTCCGACTTTCGTCTCTGCTTGACTTGTTGGTCTCGCAGTCAGGCTAGCTTATGCCCTTGCACTCGACGGCTGATTTCCAAACAGCCTGAGCTAACCATGGAGCGCCTCCGTTACAATTTAGGAGGCGACCGCCCCAGTCAAACTACCCGCCTAGCCATGTTCCTGACCCGGATCACGGGTCGAGGTTAGAACCACAGAATCATCAGGGTGGTATCTCACCGTTGGCTCCCCCTGCCCCGAAAAGCAAGGTTCAAAGCCTCCCACCTATCCTGCGCAGACAAACCCATAGTTCAAGGCTAGGGTGTAGTAAAGGTGCACGGGGTCTTTCCGTCTAGGTGCGGGAAACCGGCATCTTCACCGGTACTACAAGTTCGCTGAGTCACTCGTCACGACAGTCGCTCTATCGTTACGCCATTCGTGCAGGTCGGAACTTGCCCGACAAGGAATTTCGCTACCTTAGGACCGTTATAGTTACGGCCGCCGTTCACCGGGGCTTCAGATCGAAGCTGCCGGGGATTGCTCCCCATGACCTCTCCCTTTAACCTTCCGGCACCGGGCAGGCGTCAGCCCCTATACGTCGTATTCGACTTAGCAGAGACCTGTGTTTTTGTTAAACAGTCGCAGAGCGCGATTCACTGCGGCCCCCTCGGGCTATGAACCCTAGCGGGGCACTCCTTCTCCCGAAGTTACGGAGTTAATTTGCCTAGTTCCTTAACGAGTGTTCTCTCAAGCGCCTTTGGATATTCACCTCGTCTACCTGTGTCGGTTTGTGGTACGGTTGCGACCAGAACTGCTTAGCGGATTTTCTTGGCAGCGTGATATCACGGACTTTACCAGGGCCGAAGCCTGTCGGCTCACACCTCAGAATTGGCTTTAAACCGACCCGGTGGATTTGCCTGCCGGATCTTCCTCGGAGCGCACATCGCCATCCATCAGACGACTCCGCTAACCTCCTGCGTCCCCGCATCGTCGTAACGTTCCAATCGCAGTGCCGGAATATTAACCGGCTGTCCATCAGCTACGCCTTTCGGCCTCGCCTTAGGGACCGACTTACCCTGAGCGGATTAACCTTTCTCAGGAAACCTTAGACTTTCGGCGCGGAGGGTTCCCACCTCCGTTATCGCTACTTATGCCGGCAGGGTCACTTGAATACGGTCCACGAGCCCTCACGGTCCCGCTTCAAACTGTATTCAACGCTCCTCTACCAGATGCAAATCCTTGCGGACCTGCAAATCCGCAGCTTCGGTAAATGGCTTGAGCCCCGTTACATTATCGGCGCAAAGCCGCTCGACCAGTGAGCTGTTACGCTTTCTTTAAAGGATGGCTGCTTCTAAGCCAACCTCCTGGCTGTCTGAGCGACTTCACTTCCTTTCCCACTTAGCCATTGCTTCGGGACCTTAGCTGGCGGTCTGGGCTATTTCCCTCTCGACAACGAAGCTTAGCCCCCGCTGTCTGACTCCCGGACTGTGCTTCGCGGCATTCGGAGTTTCGTTGGATTCGGTATCCGTTAACGGACCCTAGTCCATCGAGTACTCTACCACCGCGAGCAATCATCCGAGGCTAGCCCTAAAGCTATTTCGAGGAGAACGAGCTATCACGGAATTTGATTGGCCTTTCACTCCTACCCTCAGTTCATCAGAGCTGTTTTCAACCAACACCTGTTCGGGCCTCCGGCCGTTGTTACACGGCTTTCACCCTGACCAAGGGTAGATCATCCCGCTTCGCGTCTATTGCCCGCCACTGAACGCCCTATTCAGACTCGCTTTCGCTACGGCTCGCTCCCCCTTGCGGGATCATCGCTTAACCTTGCGACGGACAATAACTAGCCGGCTCATTATGCAATAGGCACGCCGTCAGGCTTGCCCGCCTTGCGGCGGACGTTGCCCTTCGACTGCTTGTAGGCGTACGGTTTCAGGTACTTTTCACTCCCCTCGCCGGGGTTCTTTTCACCTTTCCCTCACGGTACTGGTTCACTATCGGTCGCTAGAACGTATTTAGCCTTACGGGATGGTCCCCGTGGATTCCCGCAGGGTTTCTCGTGCCCCGCGATACTCAGGAACGCGCGTGAGAGTCCAGTCAGCTTTCGCCTACGTGGTTATCACACTCTATGACCGGCTTTTCCAAGCCATTCGACTAGCCGCTGGATTGGTAACTCTCTGGTTCTACACCGACGCACGCCCTACAACCCCCAGCCCTCCTCTGAGATCTCAGATTTCAAATTTGAGATTTGAGACCTCAGTGGAAGACTGGGTTTGGGCTCTTCCGCGTTCGCTCGCCGCTACTAGCGGAATCACTATTGTTTTCTCTTCCTCCAGGTACTGAGATGGTTCACTTCCCTGGGTTGGCTCGCACCCGCCTATGTATTCAGCGGGCCGTTGCCGGGTTTTTCCCGGCAGGGTTTCCCCATTCGGACATCCCCGGATCAAAGGGTGCTTCCCCCTCCCCGAGGCTTTTCGCAGGTAGCCACGTCCTTCATCGCCGTCTAGCGCCAAGGCATCCACCGTACGCCCTTAGTAGCTTGACCATAATATCTGCTCAACACATCAAAACAGCTTTCAGTCTTCAGCTTACAGCTTCCAGCATAAGACCCTTGACGAGTCCTCTACTGTCGACTGACGACTGTCGACTGCCGACTGCCTTCTTGGCAGATTCGCCTTTCTTACACTGCCCGGATCCAACCCGGACAGTTTGCAGCCGCCAATCCCAGCTTTCCCCTTAGAGCATTCCTGCTCCGCAATCGAGAATCGAGAGCCGAATACTGACGACTACGACTACTAAGTAGACGCCACACTATTCAGTTTTCAAAGAGCTTCGAGTGCCCAGAGCCGACTCGCGTCTCCCTGGGCCTCTTCCTGCAACCTTGCGCCCGTCTTTCGACGGGACCGCTAGGATGCTGGGCTTGATTCCACCCCGGATCACCGGGTGAAACCAAGCTCAACAACCTTGCCAATATCCTCTGCGGACCGCTCTAGAGCGCAAAATCGCATCTCGCGCGCCTTTACGGCCGCTGAGTTCGACTGCTTTGAGCTTCGGGGATTGAAACAGGCGGGAGGGTTTCTTACCGGGGACCCACTTGCCTCAAGCCCTTATCCGAAAGCCTTTCGCGTATCGACCTCCGAGGAATTTCAACCGAGTCGATGTGGAGCCTTAAAACTAGCTCGGCTGAAACCAAGAATCAACCGCGCTTCCTCTTACTTCGTCCACCTTCGTACTGGCAATCAGGAATACTACCGTAACATTTCCGTAATTGCAAGGATTTTTTTTGCCACCTATAAATTATTCTCGCAGAGCCCTAGGCACGCCACTTTTCCCCAGCGGAAATCGCTTTCTGCCTGCGCAAAGAACTGATCGATTGCATTATACAATACGGATTCTTTCGGCGGGAATATTCGTAACGATAGCTGGAACAAGACCGCCTGACGACGAATTCGCCGCGTCGATATGGCCAGTCGGCAATGACTGCAAAATCCGCAGTCTCGAATGCAAACTGAATGGCGAGGGTATATTGCTCAAGTAGACTTGTACGCACCGATCGCATTTGGTAACAGTTCTCGTGCTTGCACTTGCCAGCGCCTTTCGCACGGGCGCCCAGGTTCCGAGCGCTCCAAAGAGACAAGGCCGAGGTAGCGTACCGGTCATCTGTAGGGTTATGGAAGCCTCTTCGAAGATAGCCG
>CAVTDA010000088.1:0-41327 GCA_963733285.1 uncultured Acidobacteriota bacterium | reverse complement strand
CCACGTATTGCTGACAGGCGGCGCATATTGACAGCGACGCCGGACGGCTTGATCTCATGGTATGATTTTGAATCCGCACGTTTGAACCAAACCATCGCCGCAAAAGTGGCATCGGAAAAACAATTTGTTTCCCAATACAGCAAACCTAAACCGAAATAAAAATGCTGCCGTCTCCCTAGCAGGAAAAGACGACGGCAAAAACTAACACTATGCAACTAACTAACACGAAAAAATCTGTCGCGCAAATCTTAAAACTTCACGGTGAGATTTTGGACTCAGCGGCGAACATCTCTGCCAAAGGCCATCAAAATCGGCGAACTGCTCGCCGGCATCAAAGATAAATTGGAACATGGCCAGTGGCTTCCGTGGATTCAAAAAAATCTGTCATTTTCGGAACGCACCGCGCAAAATTACTTGCGGTTTTTCGAGGAAAAAGACCGCCTAAAAAACGCAGCCATTGCGGATTTGCCGCTGTCAGTTTCCGGCGCGCTTGCCCTTTTATCGGAGCCGAAAGCCTCTCCAGAACCGCCGCTAGACGCTGCGAATGAGGCGCGGGCGGCGGAACTTGACGCGAAAATTAAAAATTCCCTTGCCGGCACCAAGGCCGCTTTTGCTGACGTGCCCCGAAGCGAATTTCCCGAAGATTGGATCGACCTTGCCGCCTACGAGGAATTTTTCAAATCAGGCGGACAGTCACTTGGCACGACTTTAACACCTGGGCGGACGAGGACGGATTCAATACACTTGGAATTTGTATTGCAGCCGGCGCGGTGGTTTCACGGGAAACTGTTTTGGATTGGCTGCGCCGTTTCAACCCGGCCAGAGCAACGGAGCGTTTCGCATGAAAACGCCGGGACGGAAATTTTTATCACTCCGCCTGAAAAGCCATTTGATCGCGATGCGTGGTCAAAGAAAAAGGTTGAAGATGACCGCATCGAAAGCGAGGAGGAACGGCAGAAACAACAGCGGATTGCGGACGCGCAAGAATCAGGGACGCGGATTTTTATTTGCCGAATGACCACACGGCCATTTCTGATTCTGCCCGCAATATTTTTGAGGCGATTGCGCCGACGCATACGCTTTTTGTCCGCGTCTGGTGCAATTGTGGAACTTGTCCGCAAGGCGGAGGATGTTCGCTTGAATTGGTTAAACCAGAATTTTTCGCAGTCGGCTTGAACGCTACGGCCATCAAACTTGTTTCGTGGAAAATTGATGAGGATGGCGGCAAGGTTTTGAAACCGAAACGTTGCAGCAATGACAACGCCCGCGCTTTGCTCGCCACTGTCGAGGCCCGCGAAGTCCTACCCCCCATTTGCACCGTCGCCGCCGCGCCCGTCATTGTGCCGGATGGCGACGGCGTAAAAATTATGGGACGTGGTTATCATGCCGAGAATGGCGGCACGCTTATTTCAGGCGGCGAACTTCCGCCCGAAATGTCAGCCGATGAAGCCGCCGCACTATTAATCGCATCGCTTGACGAATTTAATTTTCAATGTGCAGGGCGACAAGGCCCGCGCCTTTGCCGCCATGCTCACGCCAGCATTGAAGATGGGCGGATTCATTCGTGGATTCATCCCGGTTGACGTGCGCGAAGCCGACCAGCCGCAGACCGGAAAAGGATTTTCTCTTCACCTTGTCCGCGCCATTTACCGCGAAACGGCATATCCTATCGCGTTGAAGTCTGGCGGTGTTGGCAGTCTGGATGAATCAATTTGTGCGCACTTATTTCGGGCAAGCCATTCATCGCCATTGATAATGTGCGCGGAAGACTGGATTCGCAATTTCTCGAAATGATTCTGACATGGGGCGACGCGGTTGCCGCTCGCATCCCGCATCAAGGCGAAGTCCTGGTTGACCCCGGCGCGGCGTCATTCCAATTGACCAGCAACGGCATTGAAGCAACGCCGGATTTTGCGAAGCGGGCGAGCATTACACGGATGTTGAAACAACCGCCCGGCTTTTCGTTCAAGCGATTCGCCGAGGGCAATCTGCGCGACCATATTGCCGCCAACCAACCGCGCTATCTGGGCGCGGTGTTCGCCTGATTCGTGACTGGTGCAGGCGCGGGAAGCCGACGACAAACGCAACCGGCCACGATTTTAGAGAATGGGCTGGCATCCTCGACGCCTTCACCACTTTTTACATGGGCGAAAATCTTTTGACCGGCCACGAGCAGGCACAGGAACGGACTGCCAACCCCGCTTTAAGCTGGCTTCGCGCGGTTGGCTTGGTTGTTCTAAAGGCGGGCAAGGCCGGGCAGGAACTTCGCGCGCATGAGATTTACGAACTGTCCGCAGACGACCAGCTTGCCATACCCGGTATGAGACAGACGGACGACGAACAAGGTCCAAAGACTGTCGGCAGAGTTTTGGCAAAATGTTTTCAGGATGGCAACCAAGTCGAGGTTGACCACCTGACAATTGAGAAAACCGACGGAGCGAATATGACCCCGCCAGCCGCAAGGACGTAATCCGCAAAACCTACCGCTTCACCGGCGCAGATTTGCGGACTGTGCGGACTGTGCGGACTGAAGGGTAAAGATTCTGGAAATACCCCCTTTTATCCAGAGAGTTATATGCTCACACCGCACACACCGCAGACCGCAATCCTGATAAAAGAGAACATCTGAATTTATGAGCAAACGATTAAAATGCCGATTAGACGACCAGAAACACCGGCAAACAAGCTGGAAGCGAACATTTCAGCCGTCCGCAAGAATCATTCATCATCCGCGAAAACAAAGGGAAAATGGCGCGGAGTGGAGAAGCGGACACGGCAAACAACGATGATATTCTCGCGGGCGCGCATAGCCCGGCGGGAGAATTGACGCCACAGCCATAGCTGGAATTGCCAAACTTGTCGCCAAGAATTTAACCGAGTCGGAAGCGTGCCGGCGGCTTGGGATTCAACCGCGCGTGTGGTTCAATTTCAAAGACCGTGCTGGACGTGGTGAAAAGTTCGCGGCTTTGCTTGAGGCGTATCGCGCACACCGGATTGAACACCTGCTAGAACAAATTGAAAAATCAGCGGATGGCATCGGCGTTAAATACCCGGATTTCCGCGCGGCCCTGGCCCTTGCTGAAATTTACAGATCAAAAGCGTTTCGGCGAAACGCCAGCCGTTGAAATCAATCCGTGTCCCGCCGTTACCATCAATCTGATTCACGACCAGCTAAAGCGCGTGATTGGATTTGCCAGTGACGCGGACGTGAAAGCGTTGCCGGCCGCGCCCGTCGGCGAGCTGTTGCCCGCGCCAGAACAAAACAAGGTTGCCGATGAAAAATAGAGTATCAATCGGACAATTGCCGAAGTGGAGGCTTTTGACTGCACCGAACCGCGCGAACTTGTCCGGCGCGGCATTGCCGCCGGTTGGATTATTCCGCCCGCGCCCGCGCCTAAAATTGAGCCGCGCGTCGTGAAGCGGAAGAAAAAATCGCGTCATTGTTAATTCGCGGTTGCATCCGCCAGCATCGCCAGCGCAGCGGATTTCTTTTCGTGCAGATTTTTCTGTCCGTCATGCTTTCGATTATCTCGCGGAGCAGCTCATCGTGCTGTGTGCTTGCTGGTTGCGCCGCGTCGCCATTCATTGGCGGGCAGGGCGGCAACGGCTTGTTGCTCCGCAAGCCGGTTGCTGTGTGAATATGTGCCGGTCATCAGCGGGCTGGAATGGCCAACCAGACTTTGAACCACTGACAACGGGCACGTTGTTCATGGCGCACATGGATAAACGAGTGACGCAGTGAATGGAAGCCAACGTCGACAACCTCTCGTAAAGCCGTGGTCGCGGTTCTGTTTCGTTTCAATGCCGCAGTCCTCAAAGTGCTCCTGGATGTGGTTTGCCAGCCGCGAGCGATGGCCGGCCAAGATAGGTGCCGACGTCTCCGGCAGGACATAGCCTTCAGTTTTGCTGCCCGGAATCGCCGCCAAGGCTCCGCGCAAAACGGGATGAATGGAAATTTGAATCAATCCCTTCGCGCCCTTTTTGCGGCGGATTTTGTTCGGGATTCTGCGGATAATCCGCGCTTCAAATCCACTTCGCCCCATTTGAGCGTGGCGCAATCGCCAAGCCGCAAGCCGGTGTAAAGGCCGATGCAAAAGAGCGTCTTCATTTCGCCCTTCGCCTTGCTGCAAACCAGCGTCAATTCGTCTATGGTCAATTCGCGCCTGCTTTCGCGCGATCACTTCCAATGGCGGGAATTTCGACCAAGCATTTTCGTCGCAGCTTGGCCTGCTCTTCAAGCACTTTGAAAATGTATCGCAACACCGCCAGATGGTTGTTGTAAGTCCCGTTGGACACGCCGCGCTTGGCAAGGCTGTCCAGATAAGCTCTTGGCGATTTCCCGCGTCACGCCGCGCAACGTTTTGACGGCGGGGTGTCCGCTTCAAGCCACGTTTGAAACTGTGTCCAGACGTTTTCGTATGCTAGCAGTGTGGACTTTTCCACGGCTTGCGCCGCTGGTTGGACTGGCAAACGCCGTCCAGGCCCGCGTCAGCGTCAGCGGCGGATTCACTACCTCGTGCTAGCGGGCGATCTCCGCGCGCCGTGTCGTCAATCGCGCGTGGTAATGGAACGCAGCGACTTCGACCTGCTCCGCCTTGGCGACAATCTCCATCAGCCTCGCCTTGGCGCGCTCGGCTTCGGCTTTGCGGTGATGGTCTGGCCGGTTTCGTCGCGCAGCGCTCGGGCAATGGCCTTGCCGTTGACGCGCCAGAAGCAATAGTAACGTGAGCCGCGCACGACGAGGGAACCGAATGATTTGAGTGATTTTGTTTTCATAGGAGTGTTTTCCTTTGTGTTCGCTTACATGGTCAATTATGAAGGGAAGACGGCTAAAAGTCAATCATTCTGCAATCAAAACTGTAGAAAGCCAAGTAAAACCAGCATATCTACAGTGTGGTTTACTGACCCGGATTCTTTCCATCAATCCCGCTTTACGGCGGGGATTTTTTTGCCGCGTCCAACGCCGCCAGGTGGCCCGTAATCCACACCGTAGCGTTCCAGATCCGGCAGTTCTGCCGGCGTGAATTGGTTTAGCAGCGTGATGTGGACGACTTCGCCGGACTCCGTCACGCCCGGCAGCAGCAGCGCTTGGACATGGCGCGGGCCGATCTCGATGGCCGGATCGCGCGCATCCATTTCCCAGACGAACCGCGTTGCCTGCCGGCCAACCGCCGGTTGCCGCCAGTAATCCGTCGCCGTCAAATCAACCAATCCTTTTTGCGTCGTCACCAAGTGCCGCCACACGTTCAGATAGCCGCGCCACTGTTCCGTCGCGCCGAGATGCCAGAGCGATTGCGCCAGCAACAGCGCCGCGCTCAAGTGGACGAGCTGTTTCCGCTGCGCTTCCAGCCACGCCGGGCGATTCGCCAACATCCACGCCACCACGAGCAAACCCAGCGGCACAATCAAATCCAGAAACCGCGCCTCGTATTGTTTGTAGGGATAGAGACTGGCCGGCGACAACAGCGGCCACGCGCCCCAGAGCAAAATGATTCCCGCCAGCAATAGCCAGCTTGACCGCCATGAAAGCATTTGCCGGAACTTTGCAAAAAAACACGCCAGCATCAAAGCCAGCCACGCCGCCGTCCAGCCGATGGTCCAGCCCGGCGACGCCAGCACGCTCATCACGCCGATCTTAAAACTGTTGGCACTGCTCAGGCTAGGGATGCAGCGTCCGGATCATGGCCGTCACCATGGACACGAGCAGCAGAAACAACGCCAGCAGCAAGACCACCCGTTGCCACGATTTTTCCGACGACGACGCCCGCCGCCACGCCAGCCACGCCAGCGGCGGGGCGAGGAACAGCATGGTTATAGCTCCGCACGAGGATTACTGAAGACAACAGCAGCACCACCGCCGCGCCCGGCGTCAAAGGCCGCACGAAGAGGAGGACAAACACCACCGGCCAGAAGAACGCATGGGCGACAACGTGTTCCCCGACGGCGACGAAGGCGGCGTTGAGATAGCCCGCCCCGCACGCCAGCGCCACCATCCAGAAATGTTTCGGGGCCAGCCACCGGCACAGCGCCAGCGCCACCGGCCACGCGCAGAAGCAGCCGAGGCCAAAGGCAAACTGCAACTGCGTCAGGTCGCGGACGCCGCATTTGAGCGCGATGACCACCGGCAGTTGGAAGAGGAAGGCGGCGTGGCCGCGCGTGAAGAGCATTTCCGTAAAACCGCCCGCCGCCAGCACGCGCATGAAATAATAGGAACCGTCGTCATAAAGGGCGCGCGCGGTCAACACGGCATAAAGGATGGAAGCCAGGAATACGTGCACGCCATGGTCATCAAGGCCGGCTGCCGGCACCGGGCAACGGCGGGAGCGGATGAATCGGGATTATTCAAACGCGGTTATGTCTGGACTGTTGCCAGCACCAAGGCAATATAAAACGGCGCGAATTTCGTTCGCGCCGTTCCCCAGTTCCTCGCTGGTCTGACAATTATTTCTTGGCCTTTTTCTCACCGGGCGTGGCACCGTGGCGATGGTCTGCAGGATGCGGCTGGCGATCTTGTAGGGGTCGCCCTGGGAGTTCGGACGGCGATCTTCCAGGTAGCCCTTGTAGCCGTTGTTGACGAAGCTGTGCGGCACGCGCACGGACGCGCCGCGGTTGGCCACGCCGTAGTTGAACTTGTCGATGGACTGCGTTTCATGCAGGCCGGTGAGGCGCAGATGGTTGTCCGGACCATAGACGGCGATGTGCTCGTTCTTGTATTTGTCGAACGCGGCCATGAGCGCCTCGAAGTATTCCTTGCCGCCGACTTCGCGCATGTAGTTGGTGGAGAAGTTGGAGTGCATGCCGGAACCGTTCCAATCCACATCCTTGCCGAGCGGCTTGCAATGGAAGTTCACGTCCACGCCGTATTTTTCGCACAGGCGCATGAGGAGATAGCGGGCCATCCACATCTGGTCGGCGGCGTTCTTGGAGCCTTTGCCGAAGATCTGGAATTCCCACTGGCCCTTGGCCACTTCGGAGTTGATGCCTTCGTGGTTGATGCCGGCATCCAGGCAGAGGTCGAGGTGCGTGTCCACAATCTCGCGGGCGATGCAGCCCACGTTCTTGTAGCCGACGCCGGTGTAATACTCACCCTGCGGATGGGGAAAGCCGCCTCCGGGGAAGCCGAGCGGCGCGCCGTCCTTGTAGAGGAAATATTCCTGCTCGAAACCGAACCAGGCGCCGGGTCATCCAGAATCGTGGCGCGGCCGTTGGAGGGATGCGGCGTCTTGCCGTCCGGCATCATGACCTCGCACATGACGAGCACGCCGTTCTTCTTGGTCGTGTCGGGAATACCGCCACGGGCTTGAGCATGCAATCGGAGTGCGGCCTTCGGCCTGGCGGGTGGAACTGCCGTCGAAGCCCCACATGGGGAGTTCTTCCAGCTTGGGAAAGCTTGCAAATTCCTTGACTTGGGTTTTGCCGCGAAGGTTGGCGACGGGTTCATAGCCGTCCAGCCAGATGTATTCCAGTTTATATTTAGCCATGTGCTTAATTGTTGTTGTCAGTGAGGAACGGTTCAATTGACCCGCGTTCATCATAAACGCGAGCTGAACCTACGTGCCAAAAGGATTAGCAGGGCGAGTGCCACATCGCAAGAATTTTGCGGCAACTACTGGCACGAATCGATTTTATGCGGGGAAAAATATTTTCACCGGCGTGGATTTTTTTACCCACACCCGTGCCCGCTGGCGAAATTTATCCGCGCTGGACAAATCGCCGCGCAAACAGTCTTGCTTCATTCGCCGGTTGCGCGATAGTTTCGTGACCACGGGCTGCCCATCATGTTGAAAGTAAAAGACACGCTTCGCGCCACGGTGCATTTGAGCTTCGATGGCCGGGTTTTCAAGGTCTATCACGGCCCGAAGGGTGACCGCCGCGATCCCCGCCGTCAGGAAGATGAAGGGACGCCACGGAGGGCCTTCCACCAATCGCTCGGGCTCCATCGGTAAAAACTTCCGTCCCCACCAAATCCCCAGGGGCACGGAAAGCGTTAACACCCACTGGAATCCGGAGATGAAGAGCTCATAGATGCGGCGGGTAAGACTCCAGAAGACCCGCACGGGCGACAAGGTCGAATAGAGGTTGTAGCTCAGGTAGCCCAGGTTGCCGGTCCAGAAGCCCGTTGCGTGGTGGTAATAGAGGGTCCACGCTGCGAGCGGGATGAGCGGCAGTGCGAGCGCCGCCCATGAGGCTCGCGCAATGTTGCCGTTTCCAGGAAACAGTTTGGGGTTTCGCAACGCGCACACCCAAGCGACGGGTAGCAGAATCACGGCCGTCTCTTTGCTCAGAACCGCCAGCGACACCGCCAGGGCAAAGAGCCACGGGCGTCGGGCGAGCAGGAATGTGACTGCCAGCGTTGTGAAGAGTGCGGCGGCAAGGTCGAGGTGTACAAGCGTGGTCTGGGCAAAGAAGAGTGGAGAGAGCGCGAGCAGTATGGCGCTCCAAATGGCGATCTCGGCGTTGGCAATTCGCCGGGCCAAAACGTAGAGTGCCGTGACCGTGCCCGCGCCCATCAGCGTCATCGCAATGCGGGCAATGAGAGGCGAAAATCCGAACAATCGCCACGCCAGTCCGATATAGATCATGACCAGCGGCGGATGGCCCTCCGGCAGCGTTGTGTGTGGAATCAGCGTCCACGAGCGGTAAAAATCCAGGGCGGAGGGAATGTAGTATCCCGCCTCGTCCCAGAAATAGGGAAGTCGAAGCAGAGGAAGGTGCAATAGAAGGAGAGCGCCCGATACGGCGAGAAAAATCCCAAGGACCTTTAGAGGAGAGCGCATGCGCCAGTTAATTTATCAGCAGGCGACCCTGCGGGTAAGTGCATTTTTTATGAAATGGTGGCCGGCCTGCTTGTTCCCAACTTCGCGCCGGGCGGCTTGAGTCAGTGACTTTCCGTCCTGGCCTTGCGATAATTGGTTCTGAAAAACTTATTTGACCGAAAGAATCATGATGAATCTGCAACCCATCGGATATGTTCGCAGTCCTTATGCAGAGACCGCACAGATTCCCAAAGGGCTGGGCGCGGTTCATCAGGCGGAGGGCACGCTTGAGCTGTTGCCCCAGTTTGCCGCGGGGCTGACAGATATCGAGGGCTTTTCCCATCTGTATGTTATTTGGGTCTTCGACCGCGCGGGTGGCTACGAGCCGGTCGGCACGCCGCCCACCGATAACCGGCCGCATGGGGTGTTCGCGACGCGCTCGCCGCGCCGGCCGAATCCCATCGGATTGACCGTCGTCACTCTCGTCAAGCGCGAAGGTTCCAAGCTCCACGTGCGCGGGGTGGACATGCTCGACGGGACCCGATCCTGGATATCAAACCCTACCTTTCGAGTATTCCCGCCGATGATCTGCGCCGTGGATGGCTGGCGGAAGCCGAGGCGCGGAAAAAGCCGTAAAATCGTCAGTGCCCAACCCATAATTCTTCATGATTGCCCGCATTTCTGCCGATCAGGCCCCCTAAAGGGGGGAGATTTTAGAAATCGTTTTCGGTAGATCGCCCCAACTACTTATCGGCAGCGGGCTCTGATCGGATGAATCCAAATGTCGGCAGCGCTCAGTCATCCAGTCCGGCAATTCTGAACCTGGCCGGGGATCGAAGTCTTGAATGCGCCAAGGGGGCGAAGATTGCGCAGGACAAATCTTACGGTAGCGGGTGCGAGTCCAAATAAGCGCGCGCCGCATCGGCCAGCAGGTCGCGGTGCATGCGCATCGGATCGCCGAAGAACGCCGCCCCGGCGCCTTCGTCCACTTCGTGCGTGGCGAGCAGCTTTAACGCGTCCTTTTCCTCCCAGAGTGATTCCGCGTAGATGATGCGCTTGCCCTCGCCCGTCTCATGCAGGAGGCGCTGGAAGAATTGCACGGAGCTCTCCTCGTCGCGCGGCATGTGGGGCCCAATGACCACGGTGTGCAGCGAATTCCATTCGGCCGCGGTCATCTCTTTCTTCCACGTCGCCGTCACGGCGTAGAGTTCATGCATTTCGAGAGCGGTCGCGTCATTCACGTTCGCTGTCAACATCGGAGCGGTCTCGCGGGCGAACCCTTCGAGCCCGTAACGGCTTACCTGCCCCCGGTCTTGGATGGCTTGAAGGAAACCAAAGCAGACGCCGAAAATCATCTTCTGTCGCTCGAGTTGCGTTGGCGTGAAGTGGCGTTGCGGCAGAGTCTGATAAGCGCTGTTCATCAATTGGCGATAGTGACCGAGTTCCAGCCGCCGCTCCGGCGAAATCGATTCCTCGAACGGAAACGAAAGCATGACGTAAATCGCCAGGGGAATATGCGCGACGGCCTTGAGTTCGTGGTAACCCGCGGGTTTGATGGCGACGCTGGTGCGCTCGCCATTGCGAACGAGAATTAGATTGTCGCCCTCTTCGAGAATCAGTGGGCCGGGCTGGGCAAGGACTGCTGTGAGCGCTTTCTGATATTCTCCGCGGAATTCACCGTTCAGCGTATCGAGAAGTGGATCGGGCGCGCTCGCGGCCCCAAGGTCCTGGGCATGCGCTGCGGGACGATTTCCGCCGGCGGTTGCAGCAGACAGAATCAGGATGCAGATTAACCAGCGGAGGGAACGCATGGGTGATCTCCAGGTCTTACCTATGAATGTTTTTCGCGGGCGTCGCGGCGGCTCGGCTTGGATCCAATCTCAAGCGCTTCCCGTCAGGACTTGAAGACGAACGGCTTCACGTAATCAAGCTGTTCGTAGCGGACATCGGGAGCGTTATAGCGCAGTGCCGCGCGGAAAAGTTGGGGATCGGCGGCATTATCGGGAAACATATCGTAGTGGCAGGGAATCGCCACCTTGGGTTTGACCTGCCCGGCAAGCTCCGCCGCTTCCCAGTGGCTCATGTTGTTAAAGCCGCTGTTCATACAGGTAATCATGATGTCGGGCTCAAGCTTGCGGACATGCGCCAGCAGATTGTGATAATCGGTGTCGCCGGAGATGTAGACGCGCGGGCCGTTTTCGACGGCCAGAACGTAGCCCATGTGCGTAATGTCGGAATCGTCGGTGGGCAGGGCAAACGTGCCGTGGAGCGTGACATCGGAAATCTGCGTCTTCGCCCCGGGATAAACCTGCTGCACCTTGTTCTTCGCCACGCCGCACTGATTAAAGACCTCGCAAGCCTGGCCCGGCCCGACGTAGGTCTCCACCACGCTCGGGCGCACGCGGCGAATCGTCTCGGGATCGGCGTGGTCGCCGTGCGAATGCGTGCAGAGAAAATGGTTGACGTCCAACTCCTCCGGCTCGATGAAGATGGGCACCTTGCGGTCAAGGTTAATTCCGATCGATTCTCCAATCGCCTTGCAGGAGTTCGTCAGGTAGGCATCGACGGAGAACAGCGTCCCGGCGGGCGTCTTGATGATGTATCCCATCTGGCCGAGCCACCAGAGGGCCACCGACCCCTTATCGACCTTGAAGTTGCGAATCGATTCCATACATGCACGTGACATGATTGCCTCGCATTTGAAAATTTGGCGCAGATTGCCGGCGCGCTCCCGCAGTGTGCATCGATGGATTGACGCGTCCGATTGTTCCTGCGAGAATCGCGTCATTCTGTCACGGATTTGTTCGGCGGGCAACGCGGACTGGGGTTAAATACTAGCTCGATGCCCGCGCGCCATCAAGATGGGCTGGATAACTGCGAAAATGGTAAGCTATTGAATTGAAGAAAAGCCTGCGAAAGTGGCGGAATTGGCAGACGCGCCAGACTTAGGATCTGGTCCCGCAAGGGGTGGGGGTTCGAGTCCCCCCTTTCGCACCAAGCGCTTCTATCTCGGTTCTTTCCTTGCTCATTTCGGTTTCGACGTCAAAACCCTTACATCCAACTCTGTCCGCAACACCAATCCCGCGTGCTATGCTGAAATTGGGTTTCTGATTTGACGTTGCGATTCCAATCCGCGAAATTCGCCCTCTGGCTGATGTTGATTCTGTGCCTGCCGATTAAAACGGCAAATGCGCAGGCCCCGCCGCAAACTCCCACTCCAGTCCGCTTTGAGGCTTCCCACGAGGCCATGGGGACGATCTACACGATCGTGGCTTATGGCCCCGACAAGGCCGCACTTGCCGAAGCTGCGGCGCAGGCCTTTGAGGAAATCGATCATCTCGACGACGAGATGAGCAATTACAAGCCGCAGAGCGAGCTTTCCCGCATCAATCGCGACGCAGCTCAACGCCCCGTGGCGGTCACGCCGGAGCTCTTCAACCTGATTCTATATTCGCAACGCGCGAGTGAGGCGTCCGGCGGCGACTTCGACATAACGGTGGGGCCGCTCATGCAGCTTTGGGGATTTTTCCGCGGGCAGGGAAGGTTGCCCACCCAGCAGGAAATCTCCCAGGTGCGGAAGCGAATCGGCTATCAGCACGTTCATCTGGATGCCGGGCGCCACACAATTCATTTTGATGTGGATGGGGTGAGCCTCGACCTCGGGGGCATCGCCAAAGGTTATGCCGTGGACCGCGCGGCGGAAATTCTTCGTGCTCATGGCGTAACCTCGGCACTGATCTCGAGCGGTTCCAGCAGCATCTATGCGCTTGGCTCGCCTCCGGGAGAGCGCGGATGGAAGATTACGGTTCGCGATCCCTATCGCCGGGACGAGACGGCCGATGTTCTTCGGTTGCAGAATTTTGCCCTCTCCACTTCCGGAAGCTACGAAAAGTTTTTCGTGATCGACGGCAAGATTTACTGCCACATCATGGATCCCCACACGGGCTGGCCGGTGCAGAACATGCTCTCTGCCGTGGCAGCGGTTCCGACCGGCGTTGAGACCGAGGCTCTCACCAAAACCTTCTTTGTCGGCGGCGTCGATAAATCTCGCCAGTTCGTTGCCACCCACCCCAACATTTTGGGAATCCTCTATCAGCCCGGCAGTCAGCCCAAGACGTTTACGCGCACCGTCCTGCGGTCGAAGGCTTTCCAGATTCCAGCCGAGAGCATCGCGGAAATCGACTCGTCCAAATAACTGGGAGATGCGGCCCACGACGCTGCGAATCCCCACCCGAAGGGATCATCCGCCTCACCCGTCGCAATCCTGCGCGGTGCTTTTTGAGCAGTTTTGCTTTATGCTAGCCGGGGTCGACGAGGGCTTCTTCCCAGAAATCATCTTTGCCATTCGAGGTTTCCATCATGAGTGAGAAAATCGATCGACGGAAATTTCTCCAGACGGGTGCGGCCACGCTCGCCGCCGGAGCCGCGCCGCTGGGGGCACAGCAGCAGCCACCGGCTCCCAAGCCGTGGAACGTGCTCTACGTTATTGCCGATCAGCACCAGGCGGCGTGTTTGGGCGCCGAGGGCCATCCGCAGGTCATCACGCCGAACCTGGACGCTCTCGCCAAGCGGGGAGTCCGCTTTGCCAGCGCCTACACGCAGAATCCCATTTGCACGCCCAGCCGCGTCAGCATCCTGACCGGGCAGTACGTACACAATCACGGATACTACGGCCTGTGCGGGCCGCCGCCGCCCATTGATTTGCCCAGCGCCCTTCAACATTTCCGCGAGAATGGATATCGCACCGCCATCATTGGAAAAGTCCACACGCCCGACGAGCCCACCAACTGGCTGGCGGGCCACTGTGACAGTATTGTGGATGCGTGCAGCTATCACGGCGAGAATGGCGGCATCTCGCGCGCCTATGGCGAGTATCTGGACGGCCTCGGTCTGCGGGATAAAGAGGATTGCAATCGTCTTCCAGAGTTTCCCGGGAGTCAGCAGCACGAAGGGCGGCCCTCCAATCTCCCGTATCGGCACTCGATCGAAGGTTGGACGGTTACGGAGACGATTCGCTTTCTCGAGGAAACGGGCGACCGTCCGTTCTTCGTCGAGATGTCACTGCCGCGCCCGCATGAATGCTACACGCCTGACCGCCGCTTCTGGGACATGTATCCGAACGACCTTGCGCTGCCACCCACGATTCACAATTCCGCGGCGCACCGGCCACCACATTTTCAAGCGATGGTGGAGTCTTTGAAGAACATGCAGTGGCTGATAGAGCCGAAGACGTTCGACGCCGGCTGCCGCCGCGTGTGGCGCGGGTATCTCGCCTGCATCACTCAGGTCGATTACGCGCTGGGCGAGGTCATCAGCTACCTGGAAAAGACCGGCAAGGACGCCAACACGATTATCGTTTACGGCACCGACCACGGCGGCTATGCGGGGACGTTTGGCATCCCCGAAAAAGCCCCGGGAATTTGTTCCGAAGCCGTCTGCCGCGTGCCCATGCTCTGGTACGTTCCGGGGGTGACGAAGCCGGGTTATGTGTGCCACGATTTCGCCGAGAACATCGACATTACGCCGACGCTGATCAGCCTGTGCAACCTGCCGCCGCTCGAAACACCCGATGGCCACGACCTGACGCCGCTCCTGAAGGGTGAGGACGCGCCGGTGCGCGAGTTGGCCATGACGGAAAATGTTTGGAGCAAGGCGCTGCGCTGGGGACCCTGGCGGTTCGTCCATTATCCCAAGCAGCTTTTCGGTTTCGATGTGGGCGAACTCTACAATTTGGAGAAGGACCCGGACGAAACCACGAATCTGTATCATGAAGCGTCGGCTCAGGCCACTTTGTCGGAGTGCCGCCGGCAATTGATGGAGCACCTGACGCTCACGACGCGTTACGTCACGTTATTGCCCGCGCCCGCCGGATTGCCGCGTTCGAGCACGGCGCGTCTGGCTCCGGACTGGAAGGAGAGCAATTTGGTGGGAGTCGAAGAGCGCATTCGCCGGCACCGGGTGAATTACATCTAGTGACTGCATCAAGAATGGCTCGGGGAGGGCTCGTGGCAACACTTCGGGAAGGAGATTGGAACTCGCGCCATCGCCGGTGGCTGAAATTTGTTCAGGCGAGCATTCAGGCGCTCGAAGACGGCAAGCGGATTCCGCTGGGACCTTCACCATCGCGATTGCAGGCTCCGGCGGTGACGCCCGCGCAAAGAACTCCGCTTCGAGTCGTTATCTGCTCACCGCATCCCGATGATGAAGCCTTAGTTGGCGGATTAGCACTGCGGTTGCGCCAGGAATGCGGCGCCAAAGTCACGAACTGCGCGATCACGCTGGGAAGTGATCCAAGCCAGCGTCCGCGTCGGCTGCGGGAATTAAAGGCGGCGTGCGCTGCGCTGGGTTTCCGTCTCGTCGTTGCGAATTCTCCCTGGGGATTTGACGACGTTCATCTGGACAGCCGGCGCAAACACCCGAAGGAAAGGGCGGAGAAGGTTCGCGTTCTGAGTGCCGTGCTTGAGAAGGAGAAGCCCGACGTGGTTTTTGTTCATCACGCCGGGGATCAGAACGTAACGCACGTTGCGACTCACCACCTTGTGGCCGAAGCGCTGCGGATTGTTTTGAAACGAACCGGACGCGGTCTGCTGCCAGTTATCGAGATGGAATTCTGGCATCAACATTCGTCGCCTAACCTGATGGTCGGAATTTCCCCGAAGGATGAAGCGACGCTGGTCATGGCGACGGCCGAGCATGGCGGCGAGGTTCGGCGCAACCCCTATCACTTGCGGCATCCGGGACGCATGATGGACAACGTGCGCCGCGGAGCGGAAGTAGTGGGGCAGGCAGGCGGACCAGCGCCCGATTTCGCCTTCGCCGAGCTCTATCGCTTCATGTTCCTTTCCGCGAAAGGATGGATCTCGCCGCGTGCGGGTGGGCGCATCATCGCGCCGGATGACAAGATCGATTGGAATAAACTGGTCGCGCATTTTACCGCGAAGGCATAGAGGAGGCGCTCATGTCGAAAAAATCCGTTGGTGCAAAGATATGGCTGATTCCCGACAGTTACCTGCCGGACCGCTCCAATGGCGAAATGAAGAGCCATGAATCGGTTTGCGTTTTGAATCTGAGCCGCCGGAAGGCGAAATTGAAGTTCACATTCTATTTTGAGGATCGCGAGCCGATCAAGGGGTGTTTAGCGGAATGTCCCGCCGAGCGAACCATGCACATCCGGATCAACAAGCTGAAGGGCCGCAAGGGAGAAACGGTCCCGCTGGCGAAATCCATGGCCTATGTGGTGGAGAGCAATGTGAACATTGTGGTGCAGCACACGCGCGTCGACTCGTCGCAGCCCGCGCTGGCGTTGATGACCACAATGGGTTATCCGGTGAAATAGTTTGTTGAAGCGAGGGTGTAGCACAGAGTGTCGATTCCCAGACACTCTGCGACGCTTCCGTTCCGGCCACGACACTCATTCCGCCCGCATTGACACGCCAAAAGGCCGCAGAGTAATTCCAATCGGCGGAACACCCAGCGCTACACTGGGAAAATCGAGAAGTCAGAATGTTCGCAAGAAAAATTCAAGTGGAAGTAATCGGCCCGGGGGAAGCGCGTGCCTGTCCCATCGCCTGGATGGACAGCTTCTGCATGCGCAGCTTTACCGGCCGCGAAGCTTTTGATGAAACCCTGCCCGTCGCCGACGGCAAGCTGGAAGTCAGCTTTCAAGTCGATCTGGAAAGCCTGCGCGTGGATATGGAAGACTGGCTGACGAGAAAATTTGGGGAAGGGAAGACTGTGCAATTAAGGCTTGTTGAAAGCCCGTAGCGTGGACCACCGGGTCTGGGTCCGCGTCTCTTCCCATCTGCAAGTGGACAGGGCAGAGCCGCGCGCCGCACCACCAACGGACCCCCGCCTTGAATAAGCAAGTGCAGAGCGGCCATCGAGGGCGGCACCCGGCGCGGAAATCGCCGGAGGTGGTCTTCTGGAAAATGCGGTGCGCGAAGCGGCGGATACCTCCTCGGTTTTTCAGACAAAACACCGCGGTGCAGGGTCTTTGTAATTTCATTCTGTCGCTCCGGGTGTTATATTCTCGGTCGGCCGGATGCTGGACCCACGGACTGGCCCGCAAGTCTCCGTTCCATACAATTGAACAAGGTCATCGCACCGGCGCCATGCAGCAGTCTGGCCGGTTATTGACCTGGAGGTGCCCATGCTCCAAGCAGGAAAACGATGTACTGCGTTAGCGCTCTTTCTTCTTATGTGCGCGCCAATTACCGGGGCGAGGGCGGCCGACCCCGAGGTGAAAGCTGGAGGTGTGCCGATCGTTCTACCTGCGCCGCCCGGAGGCCTCGTCGAGGTTGGCGACAAGTTAAGGAGCATGCTTTTTGAACTGCTCGTTCCGAGTTCCAATCGCCTTCTCGCCGCCTACGCACCGCCCAGCAAGATCGACTTGATCGGAAAAGTAAAGGACCCCGGCTTGGACTGGTACGCCATGGTCGAGGTGCCGCGGCAGGCGGAATACACCGATATCACGCCCGATGCCTTCGAGGAAGTCGTCAAGGCTTTGGACTCCTCTCTGGGTAAGGTAGTGGCTGAGCAGGCCGGAAACGCGATGGCCGAAATGAATCTGCGCCTGAAACAACTGGGTGGAAAACCCATTGATGCTGGTCATCCGGAGACGCTGGGCGGTTTTTTTCGAGAAACGGATGCCGCTGGTTACGGATTGTTGACCGCGTATAAGCAGGAGGAAGAGACCCTCACCATGGCCAGTGGGATGGCGGCGGTTCGTGCCAAGCAGCGACTGCTTCTCGTGTACATTTTCCGCAAATACGAGTCGCCGGATACGGTAGCGCTGATCCGCGATGATCTCAAGTCCTGGGCGGATTCGATCCTGGCTGCGAACAAATAAAACCGAGCACCGCGCATTGGCAACGGAGCAGGGTGCCACTTGCGCCATAAAGATGCCCACGCAGGGTGAAGTTCCCAATTCTTAATTGCCTGTTAATCCACCCAATTCGTCGCTGCCTTAATTGAAGAGAAAAGTTAAAAGCCGAAAGTAAAAGGGATGTCCTAGGTGGGACCGGCTCTGAGCACAGGGGCATGCCGCCTTAATTCTACCGCGGCATTTCATCCCCAACGCGGGGCGGTTTGCCGGTTCGGCGGCGCATGATCTTGTCGAAGGCTTTGAAGTCCGCCTGCGCTTTCCGATCCTCGAAATAGCGGGCAGTTTGCAAGGCCGAAACCTTTTCCGCCACCGCCATGGCCACGAACTGATTGATGCTCGTTCCATCCTCGCGGCTTAACCGCTCGACGGAATCCTTCAGCGACTGGGGAAGCCGCAGCGGATAGGTTTTAGTTTTACTCATGGCTTGATCATCTCAATCGCTTCGCGCGGAAGCAAGGCCGCCCCACCGCGTCAGTGGCTAAACCACGCTCACACGTAGGAACATATCATAGGCGATATCAGAAAGGTCGAGGGGGCGGCGCGTCGGGTGAGCGCCCGGAGGCAATCCCCGGTCAACTTTTCCCTTGACAATGCTATACTCATAGGCTAGAATGGATGGGGTGAGGATGTCATGGACGCTGCCTGCAGACGACTCAACAAGGTACAATTTCCCTGTGGTAAATCGTCCACTGACCGGAAATCTGCCAAAGCTGAGAACTTACTGAAAACAAAGGGAAATTTTTTCGCTTTTTGCCTTCCCAAAGCTGAGAACATACTGAAAATAAGCCAGTTAGCGAAAGTTGAGAAACGCCAATAAAGTGTGGCAAAATGGCCCTTGCCGACGGGTGCAAACCTCCGCCGCTACCCGTATGCGATCTCGAAGGGACTAGCCTCTTGCCGGTTTGGGGCGCAGAGAGGCAATTCATCTCTTCTGTGCCGTCCGGCCCGCAATCAGGCTTTTGTAGCCTCGTAATACCTTCCGTTCACTTCAGCGCCCATGACCGCGAAGTCGCTCTTCGAGGTTTCGAGGGCGTCAGTCTTAAAAATGAAACCGTTCGATGGCACACGAATCTCGGCTTCAAGCTGCGCGCTCGCCTTGAAGCCTTCGAATCGGTACTGTCGCATGGGATCTTCATATTTCACGGGTTCGGAGCTCGCCTTGAAGACCAGCTTGAAATCCATAAACGCGGGAGTGCTTACAGCGTCCATGGCAGGCCAGCGAGGCTGGTCAATAATGGGCACATTGGTCATTTGCAGGGTCGCCGTTTTTTCGTCCTGACTAAGGGTGAAGTCCGCAGCGTCCACAGGTGTAACCCAGTACAGTCCTTCGGGCGAAATGGGAGGATGGAAATCGTGAATTTGGTTGGCAGGGACCGCCGGCCCCTTGAACACAGTGAATCAAGTGTGAGCAAATACGGCTCGGCGCGCCTCACGCCCCGCCCAATACTCACCCGCCATGTAGCTGAAGTCGGTTGTGGGAGTGCCCCAAGCTAGGCGGTTGCCCTTATTGTCGGTTCCCATGCCGTGGAAGCCGTTACAGCGTGCGAGCTTTCCCTTGAAGTGGTAAATGCTCGAAAGCTCGACATTCGGCATCGGACTCTGATTATGATTGCCGTTTTTGTCGAGCCAGGGAATGGGATACGGGCACGAGCCGCCGTTGGAGGGCACGCCGTCGGGAATCGGCGGTGCACAGGTGGGATTATTGCTGGGGAATAACCATGCTGGAGCCAGTGAGGCGATTGCTGCCGCTCCTGCGATTTCGAGACATCTTCTTCTTGGAATTGCGAATTCACGCATGAGCGCCTCCTTAAACAGATGTCCTCTTTTTGCAATCGCTAATTCATGATATGCAATTGCCTCTCACCCCACCTTTTTTTCATCCACAATTTTGATGGCCAGCATGACCTTGTCGTCCATGTGCGTGCCCTCCTTGGAATAAGCCGTGACATCGTCGCACACCTTCAGGACGATCTCCTTGGCACGCTTGTCGGTCACCTGGTTGACGCTGGCGATGACGCGCTCCATTCCAAACTCCTCGCTATCCGCGTCCATGGCTTCGGTGATTCCATCCGTGCAGAGCAGCAGGATGTCGTCGTTCTGGAATTTGACGTGGCCGCGCTCGTATTGCGCTTCCTCGAAAAGTCCAATCACCATGCCGCCTTCGGTCAGTTGGATCGGCTCGCTGCCGGGCCGCACGATGACGGGGGGAACGTGACCGCAGTTGATATAGTGAATCGCCTTGCGCCGCAGGTCGATGAGTCCCATGAACATGGTCATGTACTTCTCCCCGCGCGTATCCTTCAGGATCATCTTGTTCACGGATTCGGTGATGTCATTGAGCGAGTGCAGGTGCAGAACCAGGGCGCGCAACGTGGCTTGAAGGTTTGACATCACCATGGCGGAGCTGATGCCCTTGCCTTCCACGTCCGCCACCACCACGAGAAGCGTCTGGGGTCCCAGGGTGAGGAAATCGTAGTAGTCGCCGCCCACTTCAAAGCAAGGTTCGTTCAACACCGCGATGTCAAAGCCGGGAAGCACCGGACTGGTTTCCGGCAGCAGGCTTCGCTGAATCCCGCGCGCCATCGCCATCTCTTTTTCGAGGCGTTCTTTTTCCAGCACATCGTGATGCAGTTGCGCGTTCTCAAGGCTCATCGCCATCTGGCCGGAAAGCGTCAGCAGGACGTCGGTATCATCTTCGGTAAAGCTGCCGGTTGATTTGTTCAGAAGTTGCAGCGTCGCGATGATCTTTCCCGCCTTGTTGCGAATCGGAATGGTCAGGATATTCCGCGTGCGGAATCCCGTGCGCTTGTCGATTTCGGGATCGAAGCGATTGTCCGCATAGGCGTCGGGAATGTTGACGATCTCTCCGGTCTTGGCGACGTGACCGGCGATTCCGCGCCCGCGGGCAGGCGGATTTCCTGCTTCTCCATGCCCTGGGCGATCATCGACCAGATTTCATCCTTCTTGTCGTCGACCAGGAACAGCGTGCCGCGCTCGGCCGTGGTCAGAGTCTTGGCAACATCCAAAATTTTCCCCAGAAGTTCGAGCAGGTCGAGGGTGGAGTTGAAGATCTTGCTCGCCTCCACCATGGATTGCAGGCGGTCCACGTTGTGCTGCAATCCGGCCACGAGTTCCGCATCGTGCAGCGCCGCGGTCGCTATACGGACGTGGAGTCGGAAGAAAGCCTGCATGACTTCGTCGGGTGCTTCATTCGCTGCCAGCAGGAGAACGCCCAGGGATTTCAATTCACCGGCAAGCGGAAAGGCCGTCAAAAAGGCGTAGTGGTTGCTCGCGGCCCATTGCGCCAGCTCATCGCCGTTGGCGGTTGAGCCCGCGCCCGAGCCACTAAAGGATTGCGGCAACTTGCCTTGTGCGGCGCGCCCGAGGGGAGAATGACTTGCCGAAACCTCGCGCCAAGACGCCGGGAACTCCGGCCCACCCGCTGCGGCCGAAAGCGTCAGGTGCGACTTCCCCGCGTCCACGCGCCAGATTCCCGCGGCGCCCAGGGGATAGCGGTTCACCAGCCGAGCCACCAGTGCGTCCAGAACTTTCTGGGGTTCGGATGGCGCGTGGAAATCGCGACTCAAATCGTCAATTTCTCTGATCAGGTCCATGCGTTAACTCTCTGCCTTTTTCCCCCAAAACAATTACACCTCGCGGCACGGCGAGCCTTGGCCCAACCTTTTGGGATTAGCGCAAGTGTGTGGAAACGCAGTATATAGCTTTGGCTCAATTAATGTAAACCGAATTCAGCCGGAAACTGAGTGTGCAGGGGGAGATGGACATCCGCTTTACCTTTTTCATTTCGAGATGACCTTATGGTTTATCGGAGCGATTTCAAATCGCACCTCGGAACGATGTCCAGGCTGGAGATTTTGGTTTTGGGGAGCAAATCAAATAGGAATATCGAGAAGCGGAAGGAGGAAGTGGGTAGTGCGTAAACTCGACCGGACTACCCACTTCCCCAGGTAGTCAATAGAATAGAGTTACTTGTTTAGACGGAATGAATCTCGAAAAGGTTGCAAGTTTTTTTCGGAGCGCCCTGCGGATTTACGGCTTTATTTGTCTGAGTGCCCAAGCCGGTTTATAATGGCAGGCGGATCGGTACTTTCACTAAATTCCATCGTTCGGATGTATCACACTATGAGCTATCTTGTTACGCCGTTTGAGGTTAGTTCGCAGGCTCTGGCCCGACCGGCCAAGGTCCGTTTTGTGCATCTTTACCCGGGAATCGCCTTGCGGCACAGCGATACCATGGATTGCGTCTTTCGTGTGGACGGGGAAAAGGTCACGGTTTCAATTTCCTGCCCCGCGCTCACCGAATTGCGCGAGAAGGAGCAGAAATACTTAAAGGACCAGCAACTTGTGGATATCGCCGCCCTTCACCTTCGCCGTACGCTGGAGCAAGGCTACGACGCCGCGGATGTGGAACTCTTTATCGACCCCGCCCGCCTGCGCGCCCTGGGCAAAGAGCTCGGTTACCTCTAGAAATTTCCAAAAGAAAAGGAAGAGTGAACGCGACCGCTCACCCTTCCCTTTAACTCCATCTCAGAACAACCATTTCATAACAACCCTATTTAGGGGACTGATTCAGTTGATTCATCCAGCCATCTGGTCTTTCCGCAACCGCGAAGAAAAGGCCAACCGCCCTGCCCCAGCCCGCGGAGCGGGTGAGGTCCTGTAGCCCACGGTGAAGCCGTGGGAAATCGCACGCTCACGGCCTTCCGCCAGCCCCGGAGGGGTGGTGTCGGGCCACCGTGGCTCAACTTCACGCTTCGGGATGAGTCAAGTAAGTTGGTCCCCTATTTAGAATCGTTCAGTGATGATGATCGTTCTCGTGTCCGCCCCCGCCTTGGGCCGGAGCGTGCTGCGGCGAGGCGTGTGGCGCACTGTGCAGCGCGCTCGGGCGCGATTGTGGCGGCGGACTACCATGCCCCCGATTGGAGGCATTGTTGTTATGCTGGGGCGCGACGTTCGAGGGAACGTTCTGCGCGTGCGGCGACGAGGGGTGGAACTCTCCCTGCGCAGGTTCTCTCCGTTGTGTGGGTTCCGACGCCCGCGGAGTGGGCGACGCCGGATGCTGGCTCACGCTCGGTTGTGGCGGATGCGACCCGCCGGCATTGGGATTGTGGTAACGCGAGAATCCCGAAGGCTTTTCCGAATTCGTCTCGTGGTTGCCACCCGGATTGGCGGCCGCGCCGGCAGGCTGATGGACCTCCGACCCGCGCCGGGATTGGGGTTGTGATTGGCGGAGGATCCGGGATTGTGCTCCAGCGTTCCATGATTTGCCCCTGGGTTGTAAGTTCCGCCCGAGCGCGCCGGCGGCACCACGCCTGCACCGCGCAACTCACCCGGTTTGCGGGTGGCCGCGACAGCCGGCATGCCATGATTGGCGCTGGCAAATTGCGAGTGATCGTTCCGCGCCGCTGTTTGATTCTCGCGTTGCGACGCGACGGCCGCTTCGTGGTGATCGTGCTCCGCATTCATTTCCTCGCGGGTGGGGCGAGCCTCGATTCCGCCTTTTCCGCCATTGTAGCTGACGCGATTCTCGGCAAAATTGTGCGGGACATTGCGGTAGTAGACATGATCAATATGGGCGCCCCCGAAGTTGTTCACGGAGCGGTTATAGTAGAACGCCCCGCCTCTCCACTCGCCGCCAACAAAGCCGACGCCGGTGTATCCAAATCCATAGTTGATGCCGCCATAGAAGCCCACGTGAGGCCCCCAGTATCCGGCGTGCCAGACGAAGAGGTCACCGCCCCAACCCCAATAGCCCGGAGTCCAGTAGAGGCCCGGTTCGGGAATCACCACCCACGTTCCCGGAACCCAGTAGTAGCCTTGGTCGGGATCGAAATCCCAATATCCCGGCGTCCACAGATAGCCCGGGCCGGGGCATGGAGGTTGCGTATACACGGGGATCGGCGGCGGGCCAACGTCAGCGAAACCCCGATGGCAATTTCCGCGGCGTTTGCCACCAACGGAACTATAAAAACTGCCGTGGAAAGCAGCATGGCCATCAGGAAACCCGGCAGCAAAATCTTGGTGAATGGCCGCCGCTGCGATGGAATCTTTTGCGGGGCAGATGCTTTATTGAATCCAAACGGGGCTGTGGTGCTCGGGTTGGATGGATTGAATTCAAGGCTTCTGTTCATAGTTTGCCTCACTTGAAATTTCTTCATGACCGCTTCTCCCCATTGACCGTGAGGCGATTTTATTCACAATTTCATGCCTTCACTAGGGGAGAAGCGTTTTGTTCTTCTTTAGGCGCTTCGTCCACTGCACAAGTACGATGCTTACAAGAGGGGAACGTGGCAATCGGTGTGCCAAGACCGAGAAATCTCATGTATGGGATTTGTTTACAATAATTTACGGCGCGAAAATGGGAGTGGCGATTAGACTGGCGGCACAATTGAAAAGGTAAATCTTATATACCGAAATCAACCAAGTGGTGTCCAATTTTAGCCATCCGATGGGCAGCGTTTCTGATTGAAGTCAAAGCAGATAAGCGGTCTCGATGGGCCGGCAATCCTCTATTTCTCCGGATCGCCTTTCTCATGCCAGGCCCAGGCATTCTTGATGATGGTTTCGAGATCGGAGTGTTGCGGCTTCCAGCCCAGAACGGTGCCCGCGAGACGGGCATCGGCCACCCGCACCGGCGGATCGCCTGCGCGACGCGGACCTTCGCGGGAGGGAACGTTGCGGCCAGATACCTTACCTACGGTCTGGATGACCTCGCGCACGGAATATCCATCGCCCGTCCCGAGATTGAGCGCGCGGCTCTGGCCTCCGGAGACAAGGTATTCGAGCGCGCGCACGTGGGCCGCGCCAAGGTCGGTGACATGAATGTAATCGCGCACGGCACCCCCATCCGGGGTGGGATAATCCGTGCCGTAGATCTCGACATGAGGCCTCTGCCCCAGCGCCGCCATGATAGTCAGCGGAATGAGGTGGGCTTCCGGGTCATGGCTTTCGCCGACTCGCCCTCAATGTCGGCGCCCGCAGCATTGAAATAACGCAGGGCCATCCACTTCAGACCATAGGCGTTTCCATACCACTGGAGGGCGCGCTCCATGGCGAGTTTGGTTTCGCCGTAGGGATTCACCGGCTCCTTCGGATGATTCTCGGGAATTGGCACTTGCTGGGGATTGCCGTAGGTCGCGGCGGAGGAGAAGACGATGATGTTCACGCCCACATCTTTCATCGCGTCGAGAAGATGCAGCGTGTTCACGACATTGTTCCAATAATATTTGCGCGGCAACTCAACCGATTCGCCCACCAGCAGGCTGGCCGCAAAATGCATGACCGCCTCAATGCGCTGGTTCTTCAGGAGGTAAGAGACCTTGTCTTTTTCGGCCAGGTCCATTTCAAAGAACCAGCTGACCGCCCAACGATGCCCGGCACTGAGATTGTCGAGAACGTAGGGCTTGTGCCCCGCCTTCGCCAGCGCCTTCGCCGTATGACTCCCGATGTTCCCCGCTCCTCCTGTCACTAAAACGCGCATTGTTTGCTTCTCCCTTCGCTCTGCTGGCGCCACTCGTCCTTGGTTTGGTGACTGAATGCCTGCCCAATTTTTACTGGAATCATCCGCATGGTCTTTCTGAATATAACGCGTCGAAGGATGCTGCGGAAGGGAATTGGAAAGGGACTGAATTATTTCTCCCCTTGAGGCAAAACCACCCTGCCTAGCTCCTCCTCCAATTGAGATCTGATCGTGGAGGAGCGTGGATCGACTAGGCGTACCATCAAAAGTCGCGCATTCACTTCAAAGCATGTAGAGCGAGTGGACCAGTTCCCGGGGGAATAGCGGATCGAGGATCGGGTTGGCAAAGAAAGTCCCAAACCGCGTCTTGTAGGTCGAATTCAGACGAACAATCGTATAGGTCGAGTGGGTAATCGAGGAGACGGAGGACCCGGTAAGGAGAGGATCCACACGACGTCCACGTGAATCGTTGCTCCCGGGTTGCGCCGCATCCTTACTTCCTGGAAAAACTTGATGTAGGCGATCGTATGTGCGCCGCATACACCGTCCACTTTAATGGGCTGCTCACCGGGCGGAACATAGGCCTTTTCTTTGCCGGCATCGACCATGAGGGCACGCAGAAAGAACTGTACCAACAAGACGTCCTGGCGAATGTTCGGACAGCCTTTCCCACAGTCGAATCCACCACGTAAAAGGGCATACCGGTCTTTGCGTACAACAGCACTCGGGCCATCGGATGTTCTCCTTGATTGGGTTGGTTGAAAGCCCCTGCCAGGGCAATAATGGACAAATTAGCCTGACTCAACTCCGGCGTCAAGTTGGAAGTAGCTTGGCGTGGGCGACAGAAATTGGTTCTGATTTTGCGACGCTCTGCGGCTCCCTGCTCCATTGTGCAGGGGCACGACCTTGCACAATCGGCGGGGAGCCGCAGAGCGTCGCAAAATCAGAACCAACCTCTGTCGCCCACGCCAAGCTACTTCCAACTTGACGCCGGAGTTGAGTTTTCTTCTCCATTATTGCCCTGGCAGGGGCTTTCAACCAACCCAATCAAGGAGAACATCCTTCTGGCCCGATTGATGCTAGACGCAAAGCCGGTATGCCCTTTCACGGTGGTACCGTCGACTGCAGGGAAAGGCTGTCCGAACATTCGCCAGGACGTCTTGTTGGTACAGTTCTTTTGTGCGTCCCCTCATGGTCGATGCCGCCAAACGGCAGGCCTATGTTCCGCCCGGTGAGCAGCCCATTAAAGTGGACGGTGTATGCGGCGCACATACGATCGCCTACATCAAGTTTTTCCAGGAAGAAAATATGCGGCGCAACCCGGGAGCAACAGATTTCACGTGGACGGTCGCGTGGATCCTCTCCTTACCCGGTATCCGTCTCCTCGATTACCCACTCGACCTATACGAATTCTCGTCTGAATTCGACCTACAAGACGCGGTTTGTTACTTGTTTTTTCAACCCGATCCTCGATCCGCTATTTGCTCCACTCGCTCTACATGCTTTGAAGTGAATTCGCGACCTTTTGATGGTACGCCTAGTCGATCCACGCTCCTCCACGATCAGATCTCAATTGGAGGAGGAGCTAGGCAGGGTGGTTTTGCCTCAAGGGGAGATATCATTCCGTGGTTTTTCTCTTCCGCAGCACCCTTCGACACGTTATATTCAGAAAGACCATGCGGATGATTCCAGTAAAAATCGGCAGGCATTCAGTCACCAAACCAAGGACGAAGTGGCGCCAGCAGAGCGAAGGGAGAAACAGACGATCAGCGTTTTAGTGACAGGAGGAGCGGGAACATCGGGAGTCATACGCGAAGGCGCCTGCGAAGGCGGGGCACAAGCCCTACGTTCTCGACAATCTCAGTGCCGGGCATGTTGGGCGGAGAGCTGGGGCCCGTTCTTTGAAATGGACCTGGCCGAAAAAGACAAGGTCTCTTACCTCCTGAAGAACCAGCGCATTGAGGCGGTCATGCATTTTGCCCGCGGCCTCTGGTGGGCGAATCGGTCGAATTGCCGCGCAAATATTATTGGAACAATGTCGTGAACACGCTGCATCTTCTCGACGCGATGAAAGATGTGGGCGTGAACATCATCGTCTTCTCCTCCTCCGCCGCGACCTACGGCAATCCCCGCAAGTGCCAATTCCCGAGAATCGTCCGAAGGAGCCGGTGAATCCTACGGCGAAACCAAACTCGCCATGGAGCGCGCCCTCCAGTGGTATGGAAACGCCTATGGTCTGAAGTGGATGGCCCTGCGTTATTTCAATGCTGCGGGCGCCGACATTGAGGGCGAGCTCGGTGAAAGCCATGGCCCGGAAGCCCACCTCATTCGCTGACTATCATGGCGGCGTGGGCGGAGGCCTCATGTAATCTACGGCACGGGGATTATCCGCCCGGATGGTGTGCTGCGCGATTACATTCATGTCACCGCCTGGCGCGGCCCACGGCGCGCGCTCGAATACCTTGTTCCGGAGGCCAGAGCCGCGCGCTCAATCTCGGGACGGGCGATGGATATTCCGTGCGCGAGGTCATCCAGACCGTAGGTGACCTATCTGTCCCAACGTCGCCTTCCGCGAAGGTCCGCGTCGCGCAGGCGACCGCCGGTGCTGGTGGCCGATTTCCGTCTCGCGGGCACCGTTCTGGGCTGGAAGCCGCAACACTCCGATCTCGAAACCATCATCAAGAATGCCTGGGCCTGGCATGGAAAGGCGATGCGGAGAAATAGAGGATTGCCGGCCCATCGACAACGCTTATCTGCTTTGACTTCAATCAGAAACGCTACCCATCGGATGGCTAAAATTGGACACGACTTGGTCGATTTCGGTATATAAGAATTACCTTTTCAATTGTGCCGCCAGTCTAATCGCCACTCCCAGTTTCGCGCCGTAAATTATTGTAAACAAATCCCATACATGAATCTTGGTCTTGGCACACCGATTGGCTCGTTCCCCTCTTGTAAGCATCGTACTTGTGCAGTGGACGAAGCGCCTAAAGAAGAGCAAAACGCTTCTCCCCTAGTGAAGGCATGAAATTGTGAATAAAATCGCCTCAAGGTCAATGGGGAGAAGCGGTCATGAAGAAATTTCAAGTGAGGCAAACTATGAACAGAAGCCTTGAATCAATCCATCCACCCCGAGCACCACAGCTCCTTTTGGATTCAATAAAGCATCTGCCCCGAAAAGTCCATCGCAGCGGCGGCCATTCACCAGATTTTCGCCTTGGGGTTTCCTGATGCCATGCTGCTTTCCATGGCATCTTTATATTCCGTCGGTGGCGACCGCCGCGGAAATTGCCATCGGCCCTCCGCTCCACGTTGGCCCGCCGCCGATCCCGCGTAGTTTCGCAACCTCCATGCCCGGCCCGGCTATTTGGACGCCGGGATATTGGGATCGATCCCGACGAAGGCTACTACTGGGTTCGGGAACGTGGGTGGTGATTCCCAACCGGGCCTCTACTGGACTCCGGGCTATTGGGGTTGGGCGGTGACCTCTTCGACTGGGACGCCGGATACTCGGGGGCCTCACGGGGCTTCTATGGCGGCATCAACTATGGATTTGGATACACGGCGTCGGCTTTGTTGGCGGCGAGTGGAGAGGCGGGGGCGGTTCTATTATAACCGCTCCGTGAAAACTTCGGGGGCCCATATTGATCATGTCTACTACCGGGATGTTCCAGGCAACTTTGCCGAGAATCGCGTCAGCTACAATGGCGGAAAAGGCGGAATCGACGCTCGCCCCACTCGCGAGGAAATGAATGCGGAGCACTACCACGAAGCGGCCGTCGCGTCGCAACGCGAAAATCAAACAGCGGCGCGGAACGATCACTCGCAACTTGCCAGCGCCAATCATGGCATGCCGGGTGTCGCGGCCACCCCTAACGGGCTGAGTTGCGCGGTGCAGGCGTGGTCCGCCGGCGCGCTCGGGCGGAACTTACAACCCAGGGGCAAATCATGAACGCTGGAGCACAATCCCGGATCCTCCGCCAATCACAACCCCAATCCCGGCGCGGGCGGAGTCCATCAGCCTGCCGGCGCGGCCGCCAATCCGGGTGGCAACCACGAGACGAATTCGGACGCCCTCGGGATTCTCGCGTTACCACAATCCCAATGCCGGCGGGTCTGCATCCGCCACAACCGAGCGTGAGCCACATCCGGCGTCGCCCACTCCACGGGCGTCGGAACCCACACAACGGAGAGAACCTGCGCAGGGAGAGTTCCACCCCTCGTCGCCGCACGCGGAGAACGAGCCCTCGAACGTCGCGCCCCAGCATAACAACGATGCCTCCAATCGGGGGGGGGCATGGTAGTCCGCCGCCACAATCGCGCCCGAGCGCGCTGCACAGTGCGCCACACGCCTCGCCGCAGCACGCTCCGGCCCAAGGCGGGGGCGGACACGAGAACGATCATCATCACTGAACGATTCTAAATAGGGGACCAACTTACTTGACTCATCCCGAAGCGTGAAGTTGAGCCACGGTGGCCCGACACCACCCCTCCGGGGCTGGCGGAAGGCCGTGAGCGTGCGATTTCCCACGGCTTCACCGTGGGCTACAGGACCTCACCGCTCCGCGGGCTGGGGCAGGGCGGTTGGCCTTTTTTTCGCGGTTGCGGGAAGACCAGATGGCTGGATGGATCAACTGAATCAGTCCCTAAATAGGGTCGTTATGAAATGGTTGTTCGGAGATGGAGTTAAAAGGAAGGGTGAGCGGTCGCGTTCAGTCTTCCTTTTCTTTTGGAAATTTCTAGAAGTAAACCGAGCTCCTTTTGCCCAGGGGCGCAGGCGGGCGGGGTCGATAAAGAGTTCCGCATCCGCGGCGTCGTAGCCTTGCTCCAGCGTACGGCGAAGTTGAAGGGCGGCGATATCCAGCAAGTTGCTGGTCCTTTAAGTATTTCTGCTCCCTCTCGCGCAATTCGGTGAGCGCGGGGCAGGAAATTGAAACCGTGACCTTTTCCCCGTCCACACGAAAGACGCAATCCATGGTATCGCTGTGCCGCGAGGCGATTCCCGGGTAAAGATGCACAAAACGAACCTTGGCCGGTCGGGCCAGAGCCTGCGAACTAACCTCAAACGGCGTAACAAGATAGCTCATAGTGTGATACATCCGAACGATTGAATTTAGTGAAAGTACCGATCCGCCTGCTATAAACGGCTGGGGCACTCAAGCAAATAAAGCCGTAAAATCCGCAGGCTGCCCGAAAAAAACTTGCAACCTTTTCGAGATTCATTCCGTCTAAACAAATAACTCTATTCGATTAACTACCTGGGGAAGTGGGTAGTCCGGTCAGTTTACGGACTATCCACTTCCTCCTTCCGCTTCTCGATATTCCTATTCGATTTGCTCCCCAAAACCAAAATCTCCCCTGATATCTTCCGAGGTGCGATTTGAATCGCTCCGATAAACCATAAGGTCATCTCGAAATGAAAAAGGTAAAGCGGATTCATCTCCCCCTGCACACTCAGTTTCGGGCTGAATTCGGTTTAATTAATTGAGCCAAAGCTATATACTGCGTTTCCACACACTTGCGCTAATCCCAAAAGGTTGGGCCAAAAGCTCGCCGTGCCGCGAGGTGTAATTGTTTTGGGGGAAAAATGGGTCCCCCCCCCGCCAAACGCGCTCCGCGCCCAAAACAATTACACCTCGCGGCACGGCGAGCCTTGGCCCAACCTTTGGGATTAGCGCAAGTGTGTGGAAACAGCAGTATATAGCTTTGGCTCAATTAATGTAAACCGAATTCAGCCGGAAACTGAGTGTGCAGGGGGAGATGGACATCCGCTTTACCTTTTTCATTTCGAGATGACCTTATGGTTTATCGGAGCGATTTCAAATCGCACCTCGGAACGATGTCCAGGCTGGAGATTTTGGTTTTGGGGAGCAAATCAAATAGGAATATCGAGAAGCGGAAGGAGGAAGTGGGGAGTGGATAAATCTTACCGGACTACCCACTTCCCTAGGTAGTCAATAGAATAGAGTTACTTGTTTAGACGGAATGAATCTCGAAAAGGTTGCAAGTTTTTTTCGGAGCGCCCTGCGGACTTACGGCTTTATTTGTCTGAGTGCCCAAGCCGGTTTATAATGGCAGGCGGATCGGTGCTTTCACTAAATTCCATCGTTCGGATGTATCACACTATGAGCTATCTTGTTACGCCGTTTGAGGTTAGTTCGCAGGCTCTGGCCCGACCGGCCAAGGTCCGTTTTGTGCATCTTTACCCGGGAATCGCCTTGCGGCACAGCGATACCATGGATTGCGTCTTTCGTGTGGACGGGGAAAAGGTCACGGTTTCAATTTCCTGCCCCGCGCTCACCGAATTGCGCGAGAAGGAGCAGAAATACTTAAAGGACCAGCAACTTGTGGATATCGCCGCCCTTCACCTTCGCCGTACGCTGGAGCAAGGCTACGACGCCGCGGATGCGGAACTCTTTATCGACCCCGCCCGCCTGCGCGCCCTGGGCAAAGAGCTCGGTTACCTCTAGAAATTTCCAAAAGAAAAGGAAGAGTGAACGCGACCGCTCACCCTTCCCTTTAACTCCATCTCAGAACAACCATTTCATAACAACCCTATTTAGGGGACTGATTCAGTCGATTCATCCAGCCATCTGGTCTTTCCGCAACCGCGAAGAAAAGGCCAACCGCCCTGCCCCAGCCCGCGGAGCGGGTGAGGTCCTGTAGCCCACGGTGAAGCCGTGGGAAATCGCACGCTCACGGCCTTCCGCCAGCCCCGGAGGGGTGGTGTCGGGCCACCGTGGCTCAACTTCACGCTTCGGGATGAGTCAAGTAAGTTGGTCCCCTATTTAGAATCGTTCAGTGATGATGATCGTTCTCGTGTCCGCCCCCGCCTTGGGCCGGAGCGTGCTGCGGCGAGGCGTGTGGCGCACTGTGCAGCGCGCTCGGGCGCGATTGTGGCGGCGGACTACCATGCCCCCGATTGGAGGCATTGTTGTTATGCTGGGGCGCGACGTTCGCGGGAACGTTCTGCGCGTGCGGCGACGAGGGGTGGAACTCTCCCTGCGCAGGTTCCCTCCGTTGTGTGGGTTCCGACGCCCGTGGATTGGCCGACTCCGGATGTTGGCTCAGGTTCGGCTGCGGCTGACGCAACCCACCTGCGTTAGGATTGTGGTAGCCCGAGAATCCCGACGGGCGTCCAGGATTCGTCTCATGGGCACCACCCGGATTGGCGGCCGCGCCGGCAGGCTGATGGACTCCGCCCGCGCCGGGATTGGGGTTGTGATTGGCGGAGGATCCGGGATTGTGCTCCAGCGTTCCATGATTTGCCCCTGGGTTGTAAGTTCCGCCCGAGCGCGCCGGCGGCACCACGCCTGCACCGCGCAACTCACCCGGTTTGCGGGTGGCCGCGACAGCCGGCATGCCATGATTGGCGCTGGCAAATTGCGAGTGATCGTTCCGCGCCGCTGTTTGATTTTGGCGTTGCGACGCGACGGCCGCTTCGTGGTGATCGTGCTCCGCATTCATTTCCTCGCGAGTGGGGCGAGCGTCGATTCCGCCTTTTCCGCCATTGTAGCTGACGCGATTCTCGGCAAAATTGTGCGGGACATTGCGGTAGTAGACATGATCAATATGGGCGCCCCCGAAGTTGTTCACGGAGCGGTTATAGTAGAACGCCCCGCCTCTCCACTCGCCGCCAACAAAGCCGACGCCGGTGTATCCAAATCCATAGTTGATGCCGCCATAGAAGCCCACGTGAGGCCCCCAGTATCCGGCGTGCCAGACGAAGAGGTCACCGCCCCAACCCCAATAGCCCGGAGTCCAGTAGAGGCCCGGTTCGGGAATCACCACCCACGTTCCCGGAACCCAGTAGTAGCCTTGGTCGGGATCGAAATCCCAATATCCCGGCGTCCACAGATAGCCCGGGCCGGGGCATGGAGGTTGCGTATACACGGGGATCGGCGGCGGGCCAACGTGCAGCGAAACCCCGATGGCAATTTCCGCGGCGTTTGCCACCGACGGAGCTGTAAAAACTGCCGTGGAAAGCAGCATGGCCATCAGGAAACCCGGCAGCAAAATCTTGGTGAATGGCCGCCGCTGCGATGGAATCTTTTGCGGGGCAGATGCTTTATTGAATCCAAACGGAGCTGTGGTGCTCGGGTTGGATGGATTGAATTCAAGGCTTCTGTTCATAGTTTGCCTCACTTGAAATTTCTTCATGACCGCTTCTCCCCATTGACCGTGAGGCGATTTTATTCACAATTTCATGCCTTCACTAGGGGAGAAGCGTTTTGTTCTTCTTTAGGCGCTTCGTCCACTGCACAAGTACGATGCTTACAAGAGGGGAACGTGGCAATCGGTGTGCCAAGACCGAGAAATCTCATGTATGGGATTTGTTTACAATAATTTACGGCGCGAAAATGGGAGTGGCGATTAGACTGGCGGCACAATTGAAAAGGTAAATCTTATATACCGAAATCAACCAAGTGGTGTCCAATTTTAGCCATCCGATGGGCAGCGTTTCTGATTGAAGTCAAAGCAGATAAGCGGTCTCGATGGGCCGGCAATCCTCTATTTCTCCGGATCGCCTTTCTCATGCCAGGCCCAGGCATTCTTGATGATGGTTTCGAGATCGGAGTGTTGCGGCTTCCAGCCCAGAACGGTGCCCGCGAGACGGGCATCGGCCACCAGCACCGGCGGATCGCCTGCGCGACGCGGACCTTCGCGGAAGGGTACGTTGCGGCCAGATACCTTACCTACGGTCTGGATGACCTCGCGCACGGAATATCCATCGCCCGTCCCGAGATTGAGCGCGCGGCTCTGGCCTCCGGAGACAAGGTATTCGAGCGCGCGCACGTGGGCCGCGCCAAGGTCGGTGACATGAATGTAATCGCGCACGGCACTGCCATCCGGGGTGGGATAATCCGTGCCGTAGATCTCGACATGAGGCCTCTGCCCCAGCGCCGCCATGATAGTCAGCGGAATGAGGTGGGCTTCCGGGTCATGGCTTTCACCGAGCTCGCCCTCAATGTCGGCGCCCGCAGCATTGAAATAACGCAGGGCCATCCACTTCAGACCATAGGCGTTTCCATACCACTGGAGGGCGCGCTCCATGGCGAGTTTGGTTTCGCCGTAGGGATTCACCGGCTCCTTCGGATGATTCTCGGGAATTGGCACTTGCTGGGGATTGCCGTAGGTCGCGGCGGAGGAGGAGAAGACGATGATGTTCACGCCCACATCTTTCATCGCGTCGAGAAGATGCAGCGTGTTCACGACATTGTTCCAATAATATTTGCGCGGCAACTCGACCGATTCGCCCACCAGCAGGCTGGCGGCAAAATGCATGACCGCCTCAATGCGCTGGTTCTTCAGGAGGTAAGAGACCTTGTCTTTTTCGGCCAGGTCCATTTCAAAGAACGGGCCCCAGTTGACCGCCCAACGATGCCCGGCACTGAGATTGTCGAGAACGTAGGGCTTGTGCCCCGCCTTCGCCAGCGCCTTCGCCGTATGACTCCCGATGTTCCCCGCTCCTCCTGTCACTAAAACGCGCATTGTTTGCTTCTCCCTTCGCTCTGCTGGCGCCACTCGTCCTTGGTTTGGTGACTGAATGCCTGCCGATTTTTACTGGAATCATCCGCATGGTCTTTCTGAATATAACGCGTCGAAGGATGCTGCGGAAGGGAATTGGAAAGGGACTGAATTATTTCTCCCCTTGAGGCAAAACCACCCTGCCTAGCTCCTCCTCCAATTGAGATCTGATCGTGGAGGAGCGTGGATCGACTAGGCGTACCATCAAAAGTCGCGCATTCACTTCAAAGCATGTAGAGCGAGTGGACCAGTTCCCGGGGGAATAGCGGATCGAGGATCGGGTTGGCAAAGAAAGTCCCAAACCGCGTCTTGTAGGTCGAATTCAGACGAACAATCGTATAGGTCGAGTGGGTAATCGAGGAGACGGAGGACCCGGTAAGGAGAGGATCCACGCGACCGTCCACGTGAATCGTTGCTCCCGGGTTGCGCCGCATATTTTCTTCCTGGAAAAACTTGATGTAGGCGATCGTATGTGCGCCGCATACACCGTCCACTTTAATGGGCTGCTCACCGGGCGGAACATAGGCCTTTTCTTTGCCGGCATCGACCATGAGGGCACGCAGAAAGAACTGTACCAACAAGACGTCCTGGCGAATGTTCGGACAGCCTTTTCCCACAGTCGAATCCACCACGTAAAAGGGCATACCGGTCTTTGCGTACAACAGCACTCGGGCCATAGGATGTTCTCCTTGATTGGGTTGGTTGAAAGCCCCTGCCAGGGCAATAATGGACAAATTAGCCTGACTCAACTCCGGCGTCAAGTTGGAAGTAGCTTGGCGTGGGCGACAGAAATTGGTTCTGATTTTGCGACGCTCTGCGGCTCCCTGCTCATTGTGCGGGCACGACCTTGCACGGGGCGCGAGATATGTGCCGAAAATCAGGAGTGATAATTTGTCAGGTGGCTAGAGGAAAGACCCGTCCGGCTCAGGGCTTATCAGGCAGGATTGTGGGGTTGCTTATCAAAATCCCGGACGGGTCGGTGGGCTTGGTCGTGCGGCGAACGTTTCCGTTCAGCCTTCGTGCGGAACTCCTTCCAAACTTGTAGCTCATCGGAATCCTGCCGCCAGGACCTGGGCTCTCTCTCCGGCCTTTGGCGCTCTCCTTACTGGCCTGTCACCGGGCGCCTCTTTCGACCTAGAGCCCGTCTTTCATCTACCCTGGGGTGCCGAGCCGGCCACCTCGCCGTGGCCTATTCCCCTGACTCGCACTGTGTGCCGCCTGCTCACAGCGGCGCAGCCGACAGGATTCCGGAACTACTTGATGCTTCAGCCTTAAACGCTCTCAGCCGCTTCCACAACCAAGATACGCCACTTTACAGGAGTGTCAAGCCAATCCGTGCCGGGACGACTTTTTATTACAGATATGTTAATATTCTCCCGGGTTTGTCAAACATGGGAGGCCTCAGGCATGAGCATTGGCACAAGAATCATTCAGCTTCGCAACGAAAAGGGATTGACCCAGCAACAACTCAGTGAAAAGACGGGACTCGCTGCCTCCTACCTTTCCCGCATCGAGAATCGCCGTTTTGAGCCGCGCCCCCAGACGCTGGGAAAAATCGCCTCGGCCTTGGGCGTGACGGTCAGCGAAATCTTCCAGGAGCAGCCCACGCATCTGGGGACTTTGCAGTGCGTCATCACCTCCTCGGGGAATTGCGTCATGAACTTGCTGCAATCCAACCGCGGGAAGAAGCCTCACACGGCAGAGGAGAGCTACTCGCCGCATCAACTGCAACTCCTGCGCATGGCGAACTACCTGATTCAATCTGCGGACAAGCGCTTGCTCGATTCGCTCGAGGTGATTCTGGGCGCGCTCGTCAGTGCCGAACGTTTCCGTCAACAGGCCGGGGCGGAGAATCGTCCTCACCCACCTGATGGAAGTGTCCCAATTTAGTAGCGCCGGCCTTCAGGTCGGCACCTGCTGACCTTTTGGCTGGCACCTGCTGACCTTTTGCTCGGCACAAACTGACCTTGTGGTCGGCACTTGCTGACCTGAAGGTCGCTGCCGGGGCTCAAGCCCGGCCCGACGCCGCAGATAAGGCCACTCCCCACCTGACGGCCTACTTTCACGCCAGCGCAGTTTTTAGGTAGACTACCAAAGGGCGTTTGGCAAAATCACACGGTCGCGGGCTACAGTTTCCCTGCACCCACAAGGAATTCTCCATCCCCATCCTTCAATCGGGAGCACTCTTTACGATGAAAAAAGGTTTTCACAGTCTGGGGTTTACTTGCTTTGTTGGTTTTGATGTTGAGCGTTCGCACTTCCCACGCCAGCCGGGCGAAGGGGCAGGAGGGCGGTGGTGAGTCGGCTTACACGGAACCTTTGCCCGGCATGCCACCGGTGCTCGAGCCGAGCGACATCTACTCCGCCGACCGGCCCGGTGACCTCAGCCCGGTCGTCAAGGATTATCCTGCGCGAATCTATGTGCCCAATAGCGGCAGCAATTCCGTGGATGTCATCGATCCCGCCACCTACCGGATCATCGGGCATTTTCGCGTGGGCAAGCAGCCGCAGCACGTGACTCCGTCCTACGACCTCAAAAGGCTCTGGGTGCTGAATGACCTGGGCGATTCTGAAACCCTGATCAATCCGGCCACCGGGAAAAAGGTCCGAACCATCTCGATCGAAGATCCCTACAACATGTACTACACCCCGGACGGCAAATACGCAATTGTCGTGGCGGAGCGCAAGCAGCGCCTGGATTTCCGTGACGCCCAAACCATGAAGCTCGAAAATGCGCTCAGCGTGCCTTGCCGCGGTGTCGATCACATGGATTTTTCCACCGACGGGCGCTACCTTATCGCCAGTTGCGAATTTGCCGGCTCCATGGTGAAGGTGGACGTGGAAAAGCAGACGGTGATCGGAGAGTTGAAGCTTCCCCGCGCGGGGATGCCGCAGGACGTGAAGCTTTCACCCGACGGCAAAATCTTTTACGTTGCCGATATGGACGCGAACGGCGTTTACGAAATCGATGGCGACGCCTTCAAGGTTCTGGGCTTTATTCCCACCGGCAAGGGCGCGCATGGGCTCTATGCCAGCCGCGATTCCCGCGTGCTCTATGTTTCCAATCGCGGCGAAGGCACGATTTCGCTGATCGGATTTGCCGAGCGCCGCGTTCTGGAAAAGTGGATGATTCCCAAAGGCGGCAGTCCGGATATGGGCGGCGTTTCTGCCGATGGCAAGGTTCTGTGGCTCTCCGGCCGCTACAACCGCGAGGTCTATGCCATCGATACCGCAGACGGAAAACTGCTCGCGCGCATCAAGGTGGGCAAGGGTCCGCACGGCCTCTGCGTTTATCCTCAACCCGGGCGGTATTCGCTGGGGCATACGGGCGTATTTCGATAGGTTTCGGAAGACCATTGGAGTGCGGCCGCGAAACTGCCGCCTTGGTTTGCGGGCGCAGGCCGCATTAGATGTTTTCACTCTCCGCCCGACGATGCATTTTTTGCCGTTGCTCTTCGGTCCATGGGGAAGAAAATGGCGGCAGCTTCGCGGCCGCACTCCAAAGACCTTCCGCGGGGAAAAAGGGCTTCACGCCGGGGGCACGGAGAATGGCCCACGGAGTCCACAAAGAAATCCTGGTATTTTCTCTGTGCTCTCTGTGGCCTGTAATTCTCCCTCTGTGAACTCTGTGTGGAAGGCTCTTAAGACTCGTTTTGAACCAGATGACGCCGCTGCCGGAATTGCCGATCGGCGATCCGATACGTGGTTTCCGTCTGAACTTCACCAGCAAATAGGCTTCCCTCCGCCAAACCTTTTCTGTCATAGTACGTGACCGTTCGAGCGCGATAAGACTGGGTCCAAGGGGAAATCCGCATGTCCAAATCGTTCATGAATCGCCGTGAGTTTGTGGGACTGGCCGCCACCGCTGCCCTCGGCGCCACCGCCAAAGGTGCGCCATTGGGGGCCGGCGCGCCGCAAGCCGCAACCCCATCTCCACCTGAAACCGCCAAGCGAAAGTTGGGTACAGAAGCGGAAATGGCCATGGCCGCCGATTGGGCGCGAGCATTCGGAGCCGCGAAGTCTGGCGCGCATTTGGCGTCAGCGACACAATTGCTTCCGCAGATTCTTCATCCGCCGTTTTCGTTCGTCTACGACGGAAAATCCTCCGCCGATTTGTTGCCTACATGGAAAGTGAAAGAAAAGATTCAGATGGTTTTGGCCTCAGGCTCAACGAGTGCCGAAGCAGACAAAAATTGGGAAGTGACCTACACCGATCCCGCCTCAGGGCTCGAGGTTCGAGTCGCCGGCAAGACTTTTGCGGATTTCCCCGCCGTCGAGTGGGTGCTGCATTTCAAAAACACGGGCAGCGCGGACACTCCGATTCTGGAAAATGTGCAAGCGCTCGATGCCGCGCTCGAATGCGCCGAGGGCGATCCGATCATCCATCACGCCAAGGGTGCGACCTGCTCGATGGATGACTTCAAGCCCCTCACCAGGGTGCTGAGCTACAACGGCCATCTGCGCCTTGAGCCAGAGGGGGGAAGGTCGTCGAGCGCGTTCCTTCCTTTCTTTAACATCGAAGGGAAAGGTGAAGGGGTCGTCGTCGCCATCGGTTGGTCGGGCGAGTGGGCGGCGCACTTTCACACCCGGTTCGTGGGACTAATTTTCAGGCGCAGGCCGGCATGGCTCTGACCCATCTGCGTCTGCACCCGGGCGAAGAGATTCGCTCGCCGCAGAATCCTCACTCTCTTCTGGCAGGGCGAGCGCAGGCGTGGGAACAATCTGCTGCGGCAGCATATCCTCGCGCACCACCGGCCCACGGCGGGGGGAAAGCCCATTCAGTGCCCCGTGACGATTCCCAGTTGGGGCGAGACGGCGGCGGCCGACCATCTGGAAAATATTCGGCACATCATCTCCCACGATCTGCCCATGGATTATTACTGGATCGACGCGGGCTGGTTCGGAAAGGGGAAATGGTGGAAAAATCCCGGCGACTGGCGGGTTAAGAAGGACCTCTACCCCGAGGGGTTCAAGCCCATCAGCGATCTGTTGCACGCTTCCGGGCGCAAGTTGTTGCTCTGGTTCGAGCCCGAGCGCGTTTGCGCCGGGACGCCGTGGTATACCGAACTCGACAAGTGGTTGCTGGAAGTCCCCCAGGACCGCAAGGTTTACCGCGGGTTTGACGGCAAGGGAGATTGGGACGTGGCAACGACGGATCCGCGCTGGGTTCCCAACGAAAGCGCCCGCAATCAGATTCAAGAAGGCGATAAGCTGTTCAATCTTGCCATTCCCGAAGCGCGCCAGTTCATGACCGATTTCATCTCCGCCAAGATCGACGAATTTGGCCTGGATTGCTTTCGCAACGACGCCAACATCGCACCGCTGGAATTCTGGCGCGCCGCCGATTCGCCCGACCGGCAGGGCATGACGGAGATTCGCTGGGTCGAGGGATTCTATGCGTTTTGGGATGAACTGCGCCGCCGCCATCCGAACCTGATTATCGATGATTGCGCCAGCGGGGGCGACGGATCGATCTCGAAACCATTGGCCGCAGCACGCCATTGTCACGAACCGATTTTGTCGGCCATACCCTGGCGGATCAATGCCACAGCCATGGCCTGCTTCAGTGGGTGCCGCTCAATACCACCTTTGCCGGGTGCTTTCCACCCGCAATGAATACAGGGTACGCAGCGGCATGACGGCGGGCCTCTGCTATGACGTGTTTTCCAGCGGCGACGTCCCGCAGCGAAGACCGATTACGCGAGCATTCCCTATGCGGCAATCAAGTTTTCCCTGGAGCAGTATCAGTCGCTGCAGAAGTACTTTTATGGAGATTATTATCCCTTGACCGAATACACCCAGACCGACGATGCGTGGGTCGCCTACCAACTCGATCTGCCGGACGAAGGCGAGGGATCGTTGTGGTTCTGAAGCGGCCTTTGAGCGACTTTACAGAATCGGTCTTTCCGCTTCAGGCTATGAATGCCGGTGCAAGCTACGAGCTTACGGGGCTGGCTCCAGGCGGGGTTAGGACCATGACAGGCAGGGAGTTATCGGAAAAAGGCCTGCCCGCGCGCTTGCTCGCCAAGCCCGATTCAGCCGTGTATCGCTATTCTCGCGTGAAACGAGGATAATGGCCGCCCCAGACAGATGTAATTACGGCCGGGCCTCATTGGAAAAGTTTAATGATCGACACCTAGAATCGCTTGCCCAATTGCGGTATGAGCTTTAAGGTATTAGCTCCGAACTTCTTGTAATCTCATACTTTCTACGGTAGGTTATCCTTTATGTCCGAAACCACTTTCGAAGCTGAGCGCAGATTTGAGCGTCGTCCCATCCGCCTCGCGGGCTGGTGCTCTTGATCGATTCGCCCGAGGGGGAAGTTCGCAGCGAAGGCTTTACGCTGGATATCTCGCAAGCGGGATGCCGAATCGAAGGCGCCGTGTCGGTCAGCGAAGGGCAACTGGTTCGATTGCTTCCCTGGGAGTCCGGCCAATCCGCCATCGCAGGCCGCGTGGTTTGGGTGGGCGAGCCCGCTTCAAAACTTCGCTGGCGAAGCGGGAATCGAATTTCTCCAGCCTCTTCCTTCGGTGGTTTAGCACGTCCGCAAAGCGCCATACCCTAAAATCCATTTCCTTAGTTCAGCCCTGACTTCGCATTCAGGATAGACTCACCCAGTTTAGAAGGACACAGGTCCAATCCATGGCGATCTCTGCCTGGGACTCACTTCTGGTTGTCT